>JBFXBH010000122.1:0-8184 GCA_050183355.1 Vicinamibacterales bacterium
CGCGAGCGAAGCGAATCTCGCGTGGGCCTTCCCGACGGTGGAGGCCTTCCCGACGAGCAACGTCGGCTTCATGAAGCCCGCCTGACCCCGCGCGAACGCGCCGCGACGGCCACGCGCCGTCGCGGGATCGGCCTCACCCGAGGTCGAGCGCGCGGCGGCCGATGTCGGTGCGGTACTGCATGCCGTCGAAGTGGATGCGCCTCGCGGCCTCGTAGGCCGTGCGGATCGCGTCGGCGAAGGTGGAGCCAGCCGCGGTTGCGGTCAGAACGCGGCCACCGGCGGTGACGAAGCGGCCGGCCGCATCCCGCGTCGTCGCGGCGTGGAAGATGGCGGCGCCGGGCACGGCCGCCGCGGCGTCAAGGCCGTCGATCACGTCGCCGGCCGACGCCCCCTCCGGATAGCCCGTCGACGCCAGCACCACGCCGACGCGGGGCTCCGGCGAGAACCGCGCGGCCCGGTCGGGCAGCGTGCCCGCCGCCGCAGCGGCCAGCAGCGCCGACAGCGGCTCGGCGAGACGCGGCAGCACGACCTGCGCCTCCGGGTCGCCGAAGCGGACGTTGAACTCGACGACCTTCGGGCCGGCCGGCGTCAGCATCAGCCCGACGAACAGGAAGCCGCTGAACGGGTGCCCCTCCGCCGCCATCCCCGCGAGCACGGGCCGGACGATCTCGCGCAGGACGCGCGCCTCCATCTCCGGCGTCATCAGCGGACTCGGAGAAAAGGCGCCCATGCCCCCGGTGTTCGGCCCCTCGTCATTGTCGAAGATGCGCTTGTGATCCTGCGCGGAACCCATCGGCATCGCGTGCGCGCCGTCGCAGAGCACGAAGTAGGACGCCTCCTGCCCGGTCATGAACTCTTCGAGCACGACCGTGTCGCCGGCGCTGCCGAATCGGCGCGCCTCCATGACCTCGCGGATGGCGGCCTCGGCCTCCTCCCGCGTCGTCGCGATGATGACGCCCTTGCCGGCGGCCAGACCATCGGCCTTGACGACGACCGGCAGGCCGAACCGGCCGCCCGCGATCTCGTCGAGGGCCTGCCGGGCGGAACTGCACAGCGCGAAGGCGGCGGTCGGCACGCCGTGCCGGGCCATGAACGCCTTCGCGAAGGCCTTGCTGGACTCCAGCGCCGCCGCGGCCCGCGTCGGGCCGACGATCGGCAGCCCCTCCGTCCGGAAGCGGTCCACGACTCCCCGGCTGAGGGGCAGCTCCGGACCGACGACCGTCAGGTCGACCCGTTCCGACCGGGCGACGGCCAGCAGCGCGTCGGGGTCGCCCGGGTCGGCCGCCACCACGCGAGCCAGCGACGCGATTCCGGCGTTGCCGGGCGCACAGACCACGCCGGTCACGCCGGTTTCGGCGGCCAGCTTCCAGACCAGGGTGTGCTCGCGGGCCCCGGAACCAATTACGAGGATTTTCATGGGATTCGGCAGGCCAGGGCTCATGAGCCACGCTTCTGTTGTACGGCCTAAAGACAGATATCTCGTTGACCTGTCTGGCGTTTCGGGCCTAGAATCCGCGCCTGCCGTGATAGCCTAGCATGTTCGCCCCATGGCCCGGAGAGACGACAGAACGGAGCCGTGCGGCTGGTGAGGGGGTGTAGTAGACGTGGCTGAAGTGAAACTGCAGGAAGGCGAGTCCATCGAGAGCGCCCTCCGCCGCTTCAAGCGCAAGGTTCAGCAGGAAGACATCATCAAGGACATCAAGAAGCACTCCTTCTATCTGAAACCCGGCGACAAGCGCCGCGCCAAGCAGGCGCTGGCGCGGAAGCGCAGTCGGAAGAAGCTCCGGCGGGAGTCGGACTAGCGGGAACGAGGGGCAGCGGATCGGCCGGCACGAACGACGAGCAAAGGGTGGCGACCCATGGAGTATCAGGATAGAAGCCTGACGTGCGTGGACTGCGGCGCCGAGTTTGTCTGGACAGCGGGTGAACAGGCGTTCTTTGCCGACAAGCAGTTCAAGAACGAACCCAAGCGATGCAAGGCCTGCAAGAGCAAGCGGGCCAGTCGTCCAACCGGTCCATCGGGGCGTGAGCGCGTGGAGACCTCCACCACGTGTTCGGCCTGCGGAAAGGAAACCACGGTGCCTTTCCGTCCGACGCAAGGCCGTCCGGTGCTCTGCAAGGAGTGCTTCCAGCAGCGCCGCGCAAGCGGCGCCGGAAGTCTCTGATTCATTTCACGGCGCAGCACGGTGCGGGCCCACGGGTCCGCCCCGTGGTGCGTGCATGCGCCTTACGATAATATCTGGCGCCAGTTACGGCGTCTGGCCAGAAGTCTGACCAAAGGGACACACATGCAAATCGACGAGCGCTCCGCGGGTGACGTCACGGTCCTCGACCTGAAGGGCCGGATGACGATGGGTGAGGGGGACGAACTGCTGAAGGACAAGGTCAACAGCCTGATCTTGCAGGGCCGGAAGAAGCTCGTCCTGAACCTGGCGGACGTCCCGTACGTGGACAGCGCCGGCCTCGGCGAGATCGTCCGCACCTATACGACCGTCACGAAGCAGGGCGGCAACCTCAAGCTTGCGAACCTGACCAAGCGCATCACGGACCTGCTGTCGATCACCAAGCTGCTGACTGTGTTCGACACTTACGACTCCGAGGCGGACGCGGTCCGGAGCTTCACAACCGGCGCGTAGCCCCGGCGCGCGACCATGACGCGCGCGGTGCCGGCATCCGCTGTGGGACAGGCCACGGATCGTCTCGAGCAGCCGCGCCGTTCCGCGGTGGCGTCGCTGGTGGCCGCGTGCAGGCCCGAACAGTGGACCAAGAATCTCTTCGTCTTCGCGGCGCTGCTTTTCGCCCGGCGTCTTGAGGATGGCGTCGCGGTCCGTCTCGTGGTCGAAACCTTCGTGATCTTCTGCGCTCTGTCCAGCGCCGTGTACCTGTTCAACGACATCGCGGACCGCGAGGCCGACCGGGAGCATCCGCTCAAGCGCTTCCGTCCGGTCGCCTCGGGCGCGGTGTCGCCCGCGATGGCCGGAGGCGTGGGCGCGCTGCTCGCCGGCGGCGGGCTGACGGCGGCGTGGGCCCTCACGCCCGCCCTCGGACTCACGGCGCTGGCCTACGTGGCACTCCAGGCCGCCTACTCGCTCGTGCTCAAGCACGTCGTGATCGTCGACGCACTCGCCATCGCCTCGGGTTTCGTGCTCCGCGCCGTCGCCGGCGGCGTGGCGATCGCGGTGCCCGTCAGCAACTGGCTGCTCGCGTGCACGACGCTGCTCGCGCTCTTCCTCGCGCTCGCGAAACGGCGGCACGAACTGACGGCCCTGGCCGGCGGCGCCACGCGCCATCGCCCCATCCTCGACGAGTACAACCCGTATCTGCTCGACCAGATGATCGCCGTCGTGACGGCGTCGGCGGTCGTCGCCTACGCGGCCTACACGACCAGCCCTGAGACATCCGCCAAGCTCGGGACCGACCGGCTGGCGCTCACGATCCCGTTCGTGCTGTACGGGGTCTTCCGATACCTCTATCTCGTGCACCGGAAGGACGGCGGCGGCAATCCGTCGACTCTGCTCCTCACCGACGCGCCGCTGCTGGCGTGCGTCGTGCTGTGGGCGGTCGCGGTCGTCCTGCTGCTGTACTCCCCGGTGGGACGTTCGTGACCCCGCCCGACACGGCCCCCTCCCCTGCTCCGGCCGCGCCCCGCACCGCCCGCGTGGCCGTGGTGCGTACCTCGCCGGATCGCGTCATCGCCGACTACGCGCGGGTGATGGACCTCGCGCGGTACCGCGACACGCTGCGCACGGACGTCGACACGATCGTCAAGCTCAATCTGTCGTGGACGAAGTACTTCCCGGCCTGCTCGTCGCAGCCGTGGCAGGTGGACGGCGTCCTGACGAAGCTGCTGGCCGACGGGTTCGACCCCGCCCGCGTGCTGCCCGTCGAGAACAAGACCGTCGTCACCGACCCGCACGCCGGCTGCCGGAACAACCGCTGGGAGCCGGTGCTGCGCCGTCACGGTCTCACGTTCACGGCGCTGCCCGAGGTGGAGTGGATCACCTACCGGTTCACGAGCCCGCTCCTCAAGCTGAACGCGATCTTCCCCGAGGGGATCCAGATCCCGAAGATGTATCCCGGGCGGCAGATCGTACACCTGCCGACCGTGAAGACGCACGGGCACGCGGTGATGACCGGCTCGGTCAAGAACGCGTTCGGGGGCCTGCTCCGGGAGGTCCGGCACTACGCCCACAAGCACATGCATGAAGTGCTGGTGGATCTGCTCTACATGCAGCGTGAGCTGCACCCGGCGGTCTTCACGGTGACCGACGGGACCGTGGCCGGCGACGGCGCCGGGCCGCGCACGATGATCCCGCGCATCGCGAACGTCGTCCTCGCGTCGGCCGACTCGGTGGCCATCGACGCGGTGTCGGCACGCATCATGGGCTTCGACCCGATGTCGATCCCGTTTCTCCGCATGGCGCACGAACGCGGGCTCGGCGTGGCCGACCTGCGCGACATCGAGCTGACCGGGGACGACGTCTCCGGCCTGAACCTCGGGTTCTCCACCCGCAAGTCCCTCGTGATCTGGGGCGACCAGTTGATCCGTCGCGGGCCGCTGCAGCCGCTGGAGCGGCTGCTGCTGCACTCACCGCTGATGGTCTGGGCGCCCTTTGCCTCGAACGTGTACCACGACTGGCTGTGGTACCCCACTATCGGCCAGTCCCGCATCCGCGCGTTCAACCGCACGGAGTGGGGCCGGCTCTTCAAGACGTACTGATGGCTGCAGATACACCGAACAACCGCGGACACCGCGGATCGTACCGGGGCCGGCGTGGTCCCGACCGGCGCGGCGGGCGCGGACAGGAACGCGGACAGGATCGCGGCGGCGACCGCGGCGGCGATCGTGGTGCCGACCGGGGGCAGGATCGCGGACAGGACCGCGGTCAGGCGCGGAGCCAGGAACGCGGCCAGGACAACCGGCCACAGGCCGGCGCACCCGCACCGATCCGGACCGAGAATGCCGACGTCGCGCAGATCATGCGGGACATCCGCACGCGCATTGCCCAGCGGCAGGGCATCGCGCTGACCGACCAGCAGATCGAGGAACTCGCGGCGCGGCGGCTCGAGGCGATTCTCGACGTGCGGTCCGTCAGCCCCGATCTGCTGGACCAGTTGCGCCGGGCGTCGGGCGCCCCGAGCGTCGACGTGCCCACCGGGCCCGCCGCCGCCGGCTACGCGTTCGAGGACGACACGATCTACGAAACGCCGCGTGGGCTGCTGCGCACGATGCGCCGGCTGCTCAACCCGGTGCTGAAGCTGCTCTTCAATCCGGAACCGCTCGTGATGGCGCTGCACCAGCAGGCGCAGATCAACGCGGCGGCGGCCGCGCGGGAAGCCGACCGCGTCGCGCAGCAGGCCGAGTGGAACGCGCTGCAGTTCGCGCTCGTGCAGCGGCTGGTCTCCGAGATCGCGAAGCTGAGCCTCGAGGCGCAGCACCTCTCGCAGCAGGTCGAAAGCCTGTCCGCGAAGGTCGACTTCAGCGACCGCCGCGTGCGGAACATCGAGGGCGGCATCTACCAGGCGGAGGTCCGGTCGGCTCCACCGCCGGCGCCGGCACCCCGGGCCGAGGGCGGGTTCACCGCCACGGCGCAGGACGGCGGCATCCCGGGCGGCGGCGCGACCGGCGATGGCACGCGCCGGAAACGGCGTCGGCGCCGCGGGCGTCGGCCCGGGTCTCCGGACCAGCCGGCTGGCGGCTCGGCGATGGCGCCGATGGGCGCGGCCGACGACGACGGTCCGGATGACGCCGGCATCGAGGACGAACCGGAGGCCGGCGGCGATGGCGGCGAGACCGGCATGGCCGTGGGCGGCGACTCCGACGATTCCGTCAGCATGGGCGGCGGGGCTCCGGTCATCGAGCCCGCCGTGACGAACCCCGCAGACGGTGAACCGGAGCCCGGCCGCTACGCGTTCAGCACCCCGCCGGCCGAGCCGGCCGCCGCGCCGCCGGTGGCGCCGGCCGCCGGCCCGGACGGCACGGATCCGCGAGACCCCGTCGAGCCGTGAAGCTGCTCGTGGTCGTGCAGCGATACGGCGCCGGGATCAGCGGCGGCGCCGAACTGCACGCGCGGCACCTCGCGGGCTGTCTGGCGCGATTCGCCGACGTCCGGGTGCTGACCACCTGCGCCGAGAACTACGTCACGTGGGCGAATGCGCTGCCGGCCGGCGAGGAGCGTGTTGACGGCATTCCCGTGGAACGGGTGCCCGTCGCGCGCGAGCGCGACATGGCGGAGTTCGGCCGCCGGTCGCGGCGCGTCTTCGACCAGACGCACTCCGTGGCCGACGAGCTCGCGTGGATGGACACCCAGGGGCCCACGAGTCCGGCGCTGGTCGAGCGCGTCCGGACGCTCAGCGGCACCAGCGACTTCGTGCTCTTCTTCTGCGCGCGCTACTACCAGTCCTTCCACGGCTGTCGCGCCGTTCCGCACAAGGCCGTGCTGGTGCCCGCCGCCGAGCGGGAGCCCTCGATGGGCCTGGCGATTGTCGGCCAGATATTCAGAGGCGTCCGGGCGGTCATGTACAACTCGCCGGAAGAGCGCGCGATGGTCGAGGATCTGACCGGCAATGCCGCGGTGCCGGGCACGGTGGTCGGTGTCGGCGTCGACGTCGATCGCCTCGGGGATGCCGCCCGGTTCCGCGCCGCGCGCGGGATCGACGGCCCGTACCTGCTCTACGTGGGCCGCATCGACCCCAACAAGGGATGCGAGGAGCTGTTCGGGCACTTCCTCCGCTTCGCGCGGGCGGCGCCGGCGCCGCCGACCCTCGTGCTGCTCGGATCGGCGGTGGTACCCGTCCCCGACCATCCCCGCATCCGTCATCTCGGCTTCGTCAGCGACGCGGAGAAACTCGACGCCCTCGCCGGCGCGGTGGCGCTCGTGATGCCGTCGCCGTTCGAGAGCCTGTCGATGGTGGTGCTCGAGGCCTGGGCACAGGGCCGTCCTGTGCTCGTGAACGGGCACTGCGACGTGCTCGTGGGGCAGTGCCTCCGCGCCAACGGCGGCCTGTATTACCGGAGCGGTGCCGAGTTTGCCGCGGCGCTGCAACTCCTGCTCGACGACGGCCCGCTGGCCGCGCGGCTGGGCAGAAACGGCCGGGCGTACTGCGGACGCGAGTACGCGTGGCCGGTGGTGGAACACAAGTACCGAACGATGCTGGACACGCTGCGCCGGGAGCCCCGGCCGGCGGCACGGATGGAACCGCTCGCCGGATGGCTGACGCGGCGGCGGCGGGTGCTGCCGCCGGCGGCCGCCCGCGTGGCGGCCGCGGCCACCAGCGTCGAAGTCCGACAGGAACTCTCATGAAACTGGCGTTTGTCACGGCCCGCTACGGGGCCGACATCACGAGCGGACCCGAACATGCGTGCCGCCTGCTGGCGGAGCAGATGTCGCTGCGGCACGACGTGGACGTGCTGACGACCTGCGCGCGGCGGGACGGGCTCTGGCGGAACGAGTACGCGGAGGGCACGGACCGGATGCGCGGCGTGCTCGTCCGGCGCTTCAACACCAGCACGCGTGGCCACGCCGGCCTCTCGGCCGCGGTGACCGCGCGCCGCCTCGCCGCCGGCGCCCACTCCCGGAAGGACGAGGAGGACTGGGTGGCGCAGCAGGGCCCGGAGTCCCCGGGCCTGGTGGACTTCATCAGGCGGCAGCATCGCAGCTATGACGCCGTCGCCTACTTCTCGTGCCGGCAGGCCACGACCATCCAGGCCCTCGCGGCGGCGCCCGACCGGTCCGTGCTCTTTCCGTGGCTCGAAGTCGACCCCGCCCTGCGCCTGACCGCCGTGCGGCGGACGATGACGTCCGCGTCCGTCATCGGTCTGATGTCGAGCGCCGAGCGTCCGCTGCTCGCGGCGTACGCGGGCCTCAGCGCCGCGGAGGAGGACGTGGTCGGGATCGGCATTCAGCCGCCGCCGCAGCTCTCCTATCCGCGGCTGCAGCTCGATGCGCCACCGGACGAGGAGGGCGCCGACGAGGAACAGGCGCCGCCGGCCGCGAGCGACGAGTGGGACAAGCCGCACCTGACGGGGCGCGGCATGACGTTCCGCCGCCGGCACCGGCTCGACGGCCGGCTCGGCGTCTACGCGGGCGTGACCACACCGGGGCACGGCTGTCCCGAGCTGTTCGAGTACTTCGACGCCTACGCGGCGGGCGGCGGCGACGCGTCGCTCGTGCTCCTCGGCGT
>JBFXBH010000123.1:0-3838 GCA_050183355.1 Vicinamibacterales bacterium
CGTCTACCGCGACGTGCCGTCCATTTCGGACTTCATCCAGGCCGAGCCCCTGTCGGGCCCTCCCGCGTCGCAGAAGACCGAGGCCTGGATCCTCTTCGACGACGAGGCCATCTACGTCACCTTCCGCTGCTGGGAGTCGAACCCCGAGCGCATGATTGCGGACGAGATGCGGCGCGACAGCTTCAATATCTCCAACCAGGATTCCGTCGCCGTCGGCTTCGACACCTTCCGCGACCGGCGCAACGCGGTCGTGTTCAATGTGACGCCGCTCGGGGCCTTCATGGATGGCCAGGTCACCGACGAGCGCAGCTACAACGGCGACTGGAACCCGGTGTGGCAGATGCGGACCGGCCGGTTCGACGGGGGCTGGACGCTGGAGATGCGCGTTCCGTTCAAGTCGCTCCGCTACCCCGGCGGGCAGGAGCAGGTGTGGGGCATCGAGCTGACCCGCGAGAACAAGTGGAAGAACGAGATCACCTACGTCACGCCCATGCCGCGGACGTTCGCCGTCATGGGGATGATGCAGGCCTCACAGTGGGGAACACTCGTCGGGTTGCGGGTGCCCCCGCGTGGTGTCCGGCTGGACCTGAAGCCCTATGTGACCGGCAGTGTCCTGACGGACCGGGCCGCCGTGCCGGCGGTGTCGAACGACCCCTCCGGGGATGTGGGCATGGACGTGAAGTGGGGTGTGACGGACAACCTCTCCGCGGACCTCACCTGGAACACGGACTTCGCACAGGTGGAGGCCGACGAGCAGCAGGTGAACCTGACGCGTTTCAGTCTGTTCTTCCCCGAGAAGCGGGAGTTCTTCCTCGAGAACCAGGGCACGTTCGCCTTCGGTGGGCCGGGGACGCTCGGCGCCGGGGCCGGCGACGTGCCGACGCTGTTCTACAGCCGGCGCATCGGGCTCGGTGGCGGACAGGCGATCCCGATTCAGGGCGGAGGCCGCCTGACGGGGCGGGTGGGACCGTTCGTGCTCGGCGTGGTCGACATCGTCGCGGACGAGGCCCCCGCGCGTGGTCTGCCCCGTACCAACTTCACCGCGGCCCGCGTGAAGCGCGACATCCTGCGGCGGAGCAGCATCGGGGCGATGGCCACGTACCGATCGCGCGGTGAGACCGCGCCTGGCGCGAACACGCTCTACGGCGTGGACAGCACGCTGAGCCTTCTCCGGGACGTCTTCGTCAACGCCTACTGGGCGAGGACGGAGGCTGCGGCGGCGGACGTCAGCTACCGGGCCCAGCTCAACTGGACCGGCGACCGGTGGGGCGCGCAGGCCGAACGGTTGTACGTGGGGCCACGCTTCGACCCCGGGCTGGGATTCGTCCGCCGGCTGGACATGGAGAAGACGCAGGGCCTTTTCCGCTTCAGCCCGCGCCCGGGGACACTGGGTGCCATCCGGAAGTACACCTACCAGGTGTCGGGGGCGAGCATCGCGAACAGCCGCAACCGCGTGGAGTCGCAGGATCTCACCGGTCAGTTCGCGGTCGACTTCCAGAACGGCGACCGCTTCAGCACGCAGTTCAACCACTCGTTCGAGTACCTGCCGCGGCCGTTCCCGATCGCGGCCGGCGTGACGTTGCCGGTGGCGAGTTACGCGTTCGACGACGTGCAGGCGTCGTTCACCTTTACGCAGCAGCGGCGGCTGTCTGGCACGGCGTCGCTCCAGGTGGGGGAGTTCTACGACGGCACGATCCGCGCGCTCGGGCTGACCGGAGGCCGGTTCGAGTTCAATCGGCAGTTCTCCGTCGAGCCGAGCATGACGCTGAACTGGGTCGACCTGCCGGCCGGTGCGTTCACAAACCGCCTGGTGGGGTCACGGGTGACCTTCACCTTCACGCCGCGGATGTTCGCGAGCGCGCTGATCCAGTACAGCTCGTCGGCGCGGACCTTCAGCACCAACGCGCGCCTGCGGTGGGAGTACACGCCCGGGAGCGAGCTGTTCGTGGTCTACAACGAGCAGCGCGACACGCGGTTCGGCGGCGTCCCGGATGTGCAGAACCGCGCGTTCATCGTGAAGTTCAACCGGCTGTTCCGACTGTAGCGCGTCAACGCGCCTCGTCCCACCATTCAACCCGCTGGCGTTCCGGCTGCCGGAAGATGAAGACGCCGGCGAGGCCGGCGGCAAAGCCCGCCACGTGTGCCCAGAAGGCGACGCCCCCTGCCATCTGCGCTTCACCCGAGAGGGCCAGCGTGCCCAGGCCGTTGACGAACTGCATCAGGAACCAGATGCCGAGAAAGAACACGGCCGGGATCTCGATCACCTGGAAGAAGATGATGAACGGCAGCAGCGTGACGATCCGCGACCGCGGATAGAGCACGAAGTAGGCGCCCATCACGCCGGCGATCGCGCCGCTCGCGCCGACCATCGGCACCACCGAGTCCGGGTTCGTCGCCACCTGCGCCAGCGCCGCCGCGATGCCGCAGAGCAGGTAGAAGGCGAGATAGCGGCCGTGGCCCATGCGGTCCTCGACGTTGTCGCCGAAGATCCACAGATAGAGCATGTTGCCGCCCGCGTGCATCAGGCCGCCGTGCAGGAACATCGACGTGAACACGGTCGCCCACGAGAACTCCGCGGGCACGAGGCCGAACAGGTGGACGAACGCCTGCCCGGCGTCCGCGCTCAGCAGGAACTGATGCGCGAACACGAGCGTGTTGATGGCGATGAGCGTCACCGTGACGTACGGCGTCGTGCGCGACGGGATGACGTCCCTGAGTGGAATCACGGTCCTGCACTGTAGGGTACAGTAGCGGCGTGACCTGCTCCCAGTGCGGCGCGACGATCGCCGACAAGGCCCTCATCTGCTACAAATGCGGCACGCAGACGACGGCGCCCCGTCATCAGCCGGCGGCCGTACGGCCGGGGGGCGGCTGGATCCGCCCAGTCATGCTCGTCGTGGTTCTCGCCGTGCTGCTCGGCCTGGCCTGGCAGGCCGGCCTCTTCGGTCCCCGCTAGTTCCTCGCGCTGCGTCCGGCGCACCGCCCCGTGGTAGCCTCCAGCCGCTCCGGTTTTCACCGGAGCCGGGACGCGGGCGGGGGTATTGCTCCTGGGCTCACTGGTCGCCAGTGTTCCCCCGGCTTGACCACAAGCATTCGCCCTGGAGCAACACCCCCGCCCGCGTCCCGGCTCCAGAGCGTGACTCCAACTCAGGAGGTGTTCGATGCGGCGCCGTCTGCTGTCTGCTGCCGTGCTCGTCTGCGTGTCCGGTCTGGCCGCGTCCCTGCCCGCCGCGTCCGGTGACGTGGAGCGCCTGACGCCGGCGCTCGACCCGATCCTCTCGGTCGACGCGAAGCTCGAGGTCGTCAGGCAGGACTACTTCGGCGCGGCCGAGGGGCCCGTCTGGGTGCGCGACGGGGGCTACCTCCTGTTCAGCGACATGGCCGCCAACCGCATCTTCCGGTGGGACCCGGCGCCGAAGCGGCTCTCCGTGCATGCCGAGAAGGTCGGCTTCACGACGATGGATCTGACCGACGTGCGCGTGCTCGACAACGGCCGGCTGCTCGTCGCGCTGCACGGGTCGAACGGCCTGGCGCTCGATCGCGAGGGCCGCGTCGTCTACTGCTCGCATGGCGGACGTTCGATCGTGCGCATCGAGAAGGACGGCACGCGCACGACGCTCGTCGACCGGTGGGAGGGGAAGCGGCTCAACGGGCCGAACGACCTGGCCGTGAAGTCCGACGGGTCGATCTACTTCTCCGACATGGGGTCTCAGTTGCGCGGCGGGGCGGCGAAGAGCCCGGATCGGGAGATCGACTTCCAGGGCGCGTTTCGCCTCAGACCCGACGGCACGCTGCAGGTCATCAGCCGGACGCTGACCAACGGCCTGGCGTTCTCACC
>JBFXBH010000123.1:3938-8171 GCA_050183355.1 Vicinamibacterales bacterium
CCTGGCCGAAGACGCCGCTGCCGAACAACTGGATCTTCGGCAACATCGGCGGCGTCCATGTGGACTCCACGGATCAGATCTGGGTCCTGCAGCGCGGCAACTCCGTTCCGCTCGATCTCGGCGATGACTTTCTCGCGCGCGGTGCCGGGGAGTGCTGCACGCCTGCGCCGTCGGTCGTGGTATTGAATCAGGCTGGAGAGATCGTCAAGGCCTGGGGCGGCCCGGATCCGGCGAACCCGAAGAGCAAGAAGACGGCGGACGGCTACGACTGGCCGCGCGAACACGGCATCTTCGTGGACCGCAAGGGTTTCGTGTGGATGGGCTGTGACGATGGCGTGCAGGACAAGGTGTCCGCCCCCGAGAACTGCGGCAGCGTCACCAAGTTCACCAATGACGGAGCGATCGTCTGGCAGAAGGGCCGGATGGGGCAGTCGAAGGGGAACATGGACCGTGAGAACTTCAATTCGCCGGCCGGGCTCTTCGTGGACGACGAGGCAAACGAGGTCTTCATCGCCGACGGCTACCGCAACAAGCGCATTGCGGTGATCGACGCCGAGACCGGCGCATTCAAGCGCCTCTGGGGACCGTACGGCATGCCGAACCCGCCGGACATCCCCCGCAACCAGCTGAACGGCAGCCACAGTGACAAGCATGACCCGAGCCTGCTCAAGCTGTTCGGCGACTCGGTGCACTGCATCGAGCTGAGCCGCGATGGCTTCGTCTATGTCTGCGACCGCGGGAACAATCGCATCCAGGTGTTCAGGAAGGACGGCACGTTCGTGAAGGAGGGCTTCGTGGCGCCGAACACCGGCAACATGGGGTCGGTCTTCGATATCGCGTTCTCACACGACCCGGCGCAGCGATTCCTCTACGTCGCTGACGGCGCGAACCATCACATTCACATCCTCGAGCGGGAGACGCTGCAGGTCGTCGGCCAGTTCGGCCACGGCGGCCGCTACGCCGGAGAGCTCGGCATGGCCCACGTGCTGGCGTCGGATACCCACGGACATCTCTACGTGGGTGAAACCGTCGTGCGCGACCGCATCATGCGGTGGAAGTTCGTCGGGATGAAGAAGCGCTGACGCGGACGCGCCAGGCCATCAGACAGCGACCCGGGCTGCGCGGCCTACGCGTGCCTGGCGGGCACCCGCAGCAGCGAATGCGCGACCGCGATGCAGCTGTCCATCACCACCGTGAGACCGCCAGCCGCGGCGATCGCCGCCGCCTCCTCGCTGGCGATCCCCGATTGCAGCCAGAGGGCCTTCGCGCCGACCCGGACCGCCTCGGCGGCGATCGGTGGCGTGTCCTCCGCCCGGCGGAAGACGTTGACGATGTCGACCGGTTCGGGGATGTCGCCGAGCGTCGCGTACGCCTGCTGGCCGAGCACCTCGGTGTCGCGTGGCGTGACCGGAATGACGTGGTACCCGGCGCTCAGCAGCCTCTGCATGATGCCGTGGGACGGCCGGTCCGGTTTGGAGGAGGCACCGACCAGTGCGATGGTACGGGCCTCGGTCAGCAGGCGGCGGATGGCGTCGTCGGGCGGATTGGCGTGGGGCATCAGCAGTGATGGTATCCTCTCCGCGGCTCCCGGAACTGACATGACAGTGGAGCGCACCGAGGAGGAACGATGAAGGGCATTGTGATCGGCTTCGCGGCCGTCCTGTTGACGGCCAACCTGGCCCAGGCGGATGTCCGGCAGGACGTGACCGCGCTGGCGCAGCGGTTCATCACCGCGCAGAAGACCTGCAACACCGGCGAACTCAACGCGATCGTCGCGGACGACATGCAGTTCATCCACGTGGGCGGCATGACGCAGGACAAGGCGGCGTTTGTCGCGGGCGTGGGCGGCTGCGCGCTGTCGAACCTGACGCTGGACGTGACGAAGGTGCGTGTCTACGGCGACAGCACGGCCATCGTCCAGGGCACGCAGGTACACACGCTGAAGAACGGCACGCAGGGGACGCTCATCGTCTCGCAGGTCTACGTGAAGCAGAACGGCGCGTGGAAGTTCGCGTCGCACCAGTCGACCGCGCCGGCAGCCCCGCCCGCGGCGAAGAAGTAACGCGCGGAGCGTGCGCGCAACGCCGCGCTAGCGCTGTGTCAGGAGGCGCTTCTCGATCGCCGGGAGCGCCTCCAGCATCACGTCCCCGGTAATCTGCAGGCTGCGCGCGCTGACGGCGTCGAGCGTGTCGTCCCGCGTGTGCCAGGCCGGGTAGTCGAAGTCGATGACGTCGACCGCCGGAATGCCCGCCGCGAGGAACGGGTAGTGGTCGTCTCCGCCGATGGAGAACGACTTGTTGCTGAACGCGGCCCCGTGCCCGAGGCGCTTCGCCGCCGCCCAGATCAGGTCGGTCAGCCACGGCGTGGACGTCGACTCCCGGCGGATGTTCAGGTGGCGGTCGCCGATCATGTCGAGCAGCACGAACGCGCGGAGGCTCCCCAGCGTGCCGGCCTTCTGCGCGGCCTGGACGTAGTAGCGGCTGCCGTAGGTGTTGTCCGTGCCCTGCCACTCGATCACGGCTTCCTCGCCGTCGAAGAACAGCAGTTCGATCGTGAAGGGGTTCGCGCGGCCCTTCAGCACGCGGCCGATCTCGAGCAGCGCCGCCGTGCTGCTGGCGCCGTCGTTGGCGCCGACGAACCGGAACTCGCGGAACAGCTTCGTGTCGTAGTGGCTGCCGAGCGCGATCCGCTCGCGGCGCAGCCCGGGGATGGTCGCGACCACGTTGACCATCCGGATCGGGCCGAGCGGCGTATCGGCGTCAAAGGCCTGCTCGCTCGCAGCGATGCCCATCCCCTTGAGCTGGTCGAGGAGGTACCGGCGCGTCTCGGCCAGCGCGGCTGAGCCGGCCGGGCGCGGCCCGAACGCCACCTGGCGCCGGAGGTGTTCCCAGGCCCTGCCGCTGTCGAATGTGCGGGCCGCTGCGGGAGCGGTGGCGGGTTTCGGCGTCTGACGGCCACCGGCCGACGTGGCGCTCCCGCCGGCACCGGCCAGCAGGAGCGACAGGAGCAGAACGGTCCGCCGCACCGCTTCTAGCCGCGCTGGGCGGCCGGCACGAAGTCCCGGCGGGCCGGACCAACGTAGATCTGGCGGGGCCGGGCGATCTTCTGGTCGGCGTCCTGGACGAGTTCGTCCCACTGTGCCACCCAGCCCGACGTGCGCGCAATGCCGAAGAGCACCGTGAACATGCCCGTCGGCAGGCCCATCGCCTGGTAGATCAGCCCGGAGTAGAAGTCGACGTTCGGGTACAGCTTCCGCTTGACGAAGTACTCGTCCTGCAGCGCGATGCGCTCGAGCTCGACGGCGATCTCCAGCAGCGGGTTGAGCCCGGTGACCGTGAACACCTCTTCGGCCGTCTTCTTGATGATCCGCGCGCGCGGGTCGTACGACTTGTACACGCGGTGGCCGAACCCCATCAGCAGCGCCTCGTGATTCTTGACCTGCCTGATGAACTCGGGCACGCGGTCGACCGAGCCGATCTGCGTGAGCATCCGCAGCACGGCCTCGTTGGCGCCGCCGTGCAGCGGGCCATAGAGCGCGCCGATGGCGCTCGCGCAGGACGCGTACGGGTCGGCGTGCGAACTGCCGACGTTGCGCATCGTGCTCGTGCTGCAGTTCTGCTCGTGGTCGGCGTGGAGGATGAAGAGCACGTCCAGCGCCCGGGCCAGTACGGGGTTGGCCTTGTACTCACCCTCGCCCTTGAACAGCATCCGCAGGAAGTTTTCGGTGAAGGAGAGGCTCGGGTCGGGGTCGACCAGGGGCAGGCCGGCGGAGTGACGGTAGCTGTAGGCCGCAATCGTCGGCGTGCAGCCGATCAGGCGGTACTCCTGCCGGCGCCGGACGGCCTCGCTGGCCACGTCCTTCGCTTCGGGATAGCAGGCGGAGAGCGCGGCCACGGCGCTCTGGAAGACGCTCATCGGATGCGCGTCCGACTGGAACGTCGTAACCAGGTCCTGAATCGACGGCCGCACCGTCATGTGGTGGTGCACGCGGTCCGTCCACTCGGCGAGCTGGGCCGGGGTGGGCAACTCGCCGAACATCAGCAGGTAGGCCACCTCCAGGTAGGAGGCGTGCTCGGCAAGCTGTTCGATCGGGTAGCCGCGGTACTCGAGGATGCCCTTGTCGCCGTCGATGAACGTGATCCGGCTGTAGCACGACGCCGTGGCCATGAAGGCCGGGTCGTAGGTCATCAGGCCGGCGTCCTCGGCGCCGGACTTGATCTGGCGCAGGTCTGT
>JBFXBH010000124.1:0-4506 GCA_050183355.1 Vicinamibacterales bacterium
TTCATCCCGAGACACATCGAGCAGCCGGCCTCGCGCCATTCGAAGCCGGCGGCGCGGAAGATCTCGTGCAGCCCTTCCTTCTCGGCCGCGGCGCGCACGCCTTCGGAGCCCGGCACGACGAGCGCCTTCACATGGCCGGCCACGTGCCGGCCCTTCACGACCTTCGCCGCCTCGCGCAGGTCCGAGAGCCGGGCGTTCGTGCACGAGCCGATGAACGCCACGTCCACCTTCGTGCCGAGAATCGGGGCGCCGGGGGCGAGTCCCATGTACTCGAGCGCGTCGGCGACGCCGGCCCGCTCCGACGCGGGCTGGGCATCGGGCGACGGCACCGTTTCGGTGACGCCGATGGCCTGACCCGGGTTGGTGCCCCACGTCACGACCGGCGTCAGTTCGTCGCCGCGAATCTCGACGTCATCGTCATAGACGGCGTCCGGATCCGACGCGAGGCTCCGCCACCACGCGCACGCGCGGTCGAACGCCTCGCCCTGGGGCGCAAACGGCCGACCCTTCATGTAGGCGAACGTGGTCTCGTCCGGGTTCACGTAGCCGACGCGCGCGCCGCCCTCGATCGCCATGTTGCAGACGGTCATGCGCTCGTCCATCGACATGTTCGCGATCACGTCGCCCGCGAACTCGTAGGCATACCCGACCCCGCCGCGCACGCCCAGCTTCCGGATGATCGCCAGCACGACATCCTTCGCGTAGACGCCCGACGCCAGGCGGCCCGTCACGCGGATCCGACGCACCTTGAGCGGTTCGATCGCGAGACACTGCGTGGCGAGCACGTCGCGCACCTGCGAGGTCCCGATGCCGAACGCGATCGCGCCGAACGCGCCGTGCGTCGACGTGTGGCTGTCACCGCACGCGATCGTCATGCCCGGCTGCGTGAGGCCCATCTCCGGCCCGATCACGTGGACGATCCCCTGGTTCGCGTGCCCGAGGTTCCAGAGCGACACGCCGAAATCGCGGCAGTTCTTCTCGAGCGCCGACATCATGCCTTCGGCCATCACATCGAGAAACGGACGCGTCCGCGCCGTCGTGGGCACGATGTGGTCGACGGTCGCGAACGTCCGGTTCGGGAAGGCCACCGTCCAGCCGCGCGCCCGGAGCGCGTCGAAGGCCTGGGGGCTCGTGACCTCGTGGACGAGGTGCAGCCCGACGAACAACTGCGTCTGCCCCGTCTGGAGCTGACGCACGGCGTGGAGGTGCCACACCTTCTGCAGCAGTGTCTGTCCCATGGCTCCAGTAGACGGGAACGCCACACATATTGTCAAAGTGATGATCTTTACGCTTTCATCACCATGCCTTATGGATCTCGCTCAGGCCCGCTCGTGCGCGCGGGCGCGGGCGGCGTCGAGCACCGGACGGAGCGCGTGTCCGGTGTGCGACGCCTCGGCGGCGGCCACCTGCTCGGGCGTGCCGGTCGCGATGACGACACCGCCCTCCGCGCCCCCTTCCGGACCGAGGTCGATCAGGTAGTCGGCCGTCTTGATGACGTCCAGGTTGTGTTCGATCACGAGCAGCGTGTGGCCGGCGTCGATCAGCCGCCGGAACGCGGTCAACAGCTTCGCGATGTCGTCGAAGTGCAGGCCGGTGGTCGGCTCGTCGAGCACGTACAGCACGCGGCTGCCGCCCATGGACGACAGGTGCGCGGCGATCTTAATGCGCTGGGCCTCGCCGCCCGAGAGCGTCGTGGCGGGCTGGCCGAGCCGGAGGTAGCCGAGGCCGATCTCGTCGAGCACCTGCAGGCGGCGCAGCACCTTGGGCGACTGGCTGAAGAAGCTCAGTGCTTCGCGGACGGTCAGGTCCAGCACCTGGTGGACGTTGCGACCCTTGTAGCGGACGTCGAGCACCTGGGGCTTGAAGCGCATGCCGTCGCACTCGTCGCACGGCACGAACACGTCGGCCAGGAACTGCATCTCGACGCGCACCTCGCCCTCGCCCTGGCACGCCTCGCAGCGGCCGCCGGGCACGTTGAACGAGAAGTGGCTCGCGGTCAGGCCCTTGGCCTTGGCGTCCTTCGTCGTGGCGAACAGCTCGCGGATCGGGTCGAACGCCTTCAGGTAGGTGACCGGATTCGAGCGGGGTGTCCGGCCGATCGGCGTCTGGTCCACGAGGACGACGTCGGTGATGTACTCCAGCCCCTCGAGCGACCGGTGCGTGCCGACGCGCCGGTCCCAGTCGCCCTTCGCCCGCTTGATGGCCGCGTAGAGCACGTCGTGCACGAGGGTGGACTTCCCGGACCCGCTGACGCCGGTCACGCAGGTCAGCATGTTCAGCGGGATGTCGACGTCGACGTCCTGCAGGTTGTGCTCGCTGGCACCCCGGAGGCGGATCCTCTGGCCCACGCCGCGCCGGCGTGTCGGCGGCAGCGGAATCGACAGCTCGCCGCGCAGGTAGCGGGCCGTCAGCGACCGGGTGTCCGTCAACAGGTCGGACAGCGGTCCCGAGAAGATCACGCGGCCGCCCTGCTCGCCCGCGCCGAGGCCGATGTCGACGACGTGGTCCGCCACGCGAATCATGTCCTCGTCGTGCTCGACGACGAGCACGGTGTTGCCCTGGTCGCGGAGCTGCTTCAGGATGTTGATGAGCCGCAGGTTGTCGCGCGGGTGCAGTCCGATCGATGGCTCGTCGAGCACGTAGAGCGTGCCCACGAGCGCCGAGCCCAGCGACGTGGCGAGGTTGATGCGCTGGGATTCCCCGCCCGACAGCGTCGACGAGAGCCGGTCGAGCGTCAGGTAGTCCAGGCCGACGTCCGTCAGGAAGCCCAGCCGGCGCCGGATCTCGCGCAGCAGCTTGTCGGCCACGGCGGCGTCCTTCTCGGAGAGCGCCAGGCCGGCGAAGAACGCCTGCGCGTCGCGGACGGTGAGCGCCGAGACCGCGTCGATCGTCCGGTCGCCGACGCGGACGTCACGCGCCTCGCGCCGCAGTCGCGCCCCGTGGCACTCGGGACACGTCTGGTAGCCGCGATACCGGCTCAGGAACACGCGGACGTGGACCTTGTACTTCTTCCGCTCCAGCCCGCGGAAAAAGGCCCTGACCCCCTCGAAGTCCTCGCCCCCGTCCATGACGAACGCACGCTCGTCGGCCGTCAGGTGCGACCACGGCACATCCAGCCGCACGTGCGCCTTGCGGGCCGCCCGCTTCAGGTCCGCCATGTGCGCCTTGTACAGCGGGCGCGTCCACGGTTCGATGGCCCCGTCGTTCAGCGACTTCGAGGGGTCCGGCACCACGAGGCCCGGATCCAGTTCGACGATGTTGCCGAAGCCGTTGCACGTCGGGCACGCGCCGAACGGGTTGTTGAACGAGAACAGCCGCGGCTGCGGGACCTCGTAGACGATCCCGCACGGCCGGCACTCGAAGCGCTCGGAGAAGACCAGCCGCGACGACGCGCCGGTGGCCGCCCCCTCGGGGCCGCCGAGCACGATCGCGAACGCCGCGCCCGCACCCTCGCGGTAGCAGGTCTCGATGGAGTCGGTCAGCCGGCTCCGGAGGTCCCCGTCGAGCCGCAGGCGGTCGACGACGATCTCGACGGCATTGCGG
Source organism: Vicinamibacterales bacterium (assembly GCA_050183355.1). Lineage (GTDB taxonomy): Bacteria > Acidobacteriota > Vicinamibacteria > Vicinamibacterales > UBA2999 > CANKJK01. Next base: position 3,544 of record JBFXBH010000124.1, read on the forward strand.
GCCCGGAGGGCGGCGGGGTCGACATCCTCGAGGGCGACCGCCACACCGTCGACCAGCACGCGGGCAAAACCGCGTCGCCGCAGCAGGTTGAGCGTCTCGGTCACGGGGTCCGCGGCGGCCACGCGGGCGGCCTTCGGCGCCGCCGGCTCGTCGGTGACCCGGTCGTCGGCGTCCTCCGCGTCGGCGGCGGCCGGCACCGGCACCGTGACCAGCGGCATCTCGAAACCAATCAGCAGGCGCACGCCGTCGCCGAGGGCCCCGAGCCGGGCCGCGACCACCTCCGGCGTCTCCCGGATGACCTCCGTGCCGCAGTTGCGGCAGTACGTCCGGCCGACGCGCGCGAACAGCAGGCGCATGTAGTCGTGGATTTCGGTGGTCGTGCCGACCGTCGACCGGGGGTTCCGGATGCTGTTCTTCTGCCGGATGGCAATCGCCGGGCAGATGCCCTCGATGCGGTCGACGTCCGGCTTCTCCATCCGCTCCAGAAACTGGCGGGCGTAGGCCGAGAGCGACTCCACGTAGCGCCGCTGCCCCTCGGCGTAGATCGTGTCGAAGGCCAGCGAGGACTTGCCGGATCCGGACACACCGGTGACGATGACCAGCCTGCCGGACGGGATCGTCAGGTCGATGTTCTTCAGGTTGTGGGTGCGGGCCCCCTTGATGACCAGCGGAGCGCGCGTCGGCTTTCGGTCCGGCATACGGCAGCGGGTGTCGGCGGTCTGGTAAGCCGGGCATCGTACTACGCACCGGGCCCCGGGCGCACTGTCCCGGTATCTCCTATACTCGGGAGTCGGGCTTTGACGACGAGGAGGCTGGAATGCGGGTATTGATGGCGATCGGATTGGCGGCGGTGCTTGCGGGCACGGCCCAGGCACAGCAGGCGGAACTCAAGGTGGGCGACATGGCCCCCGACTTCACGCTCGGCGCATCGGACGGGAAGACGTACAAGCTGTCGGACTTCCG
>JBFXBH010000124.1:4606-8171 GCA_050183355.1 Vicinamibacterales bacterium
TAGGCCGCGAACATCTTGCCGCCCTGCTCGAACTGCTGCGTCTGCACGCCGCCCTTCGAGACGAGGTAGTCGCGCGCCTTGGCCACGTCCGGCACCGAGATGCCGAGGTGGTGCAGGCCTTCCCCGCCGGTGGCCTTCATGAAGTCGTCCCACGGGCTGTCGTTCGGCGGGAGCGGCTGCAGGATCTCGAAGCTGACGCCGTTGATCGTCATGCCGGCGCGGCGGACGTTCATCGTGCGGCCCGGGAAGGTCGGCCCCCACTTGATGTCCTTGAAGTCCATCGTCTTGGGGACCTCGGTCACGCCGAACACGGCCGCGAACGCCTGCCCGGCCTTCTCGGCGTCCTTCACGGCGAAGCTGACGTGGCTCAGCCCACCCAGCACGGGCGTCTGTGCCTGCTTGCCCTGACCCTTGACGATCTGCGCGTTGGTGAACCAGCCGATCATCACGCCGGCGGCCAGCGCCACCATCACTTTGCTCATACCCTTCATGTCGTGAACTCCTCGTCGCACGCCCGGGCGTGGGTCGCCAGGGCCGGCGCAAGGATACCCCAGGGCAGGCGCGGGCTCACTACAATGCGCGGATGCTGACACGCAGGACACTGCTGGCCGGCCTGACCGCCGGTGCGGTGGCGCGCGCCGTGCCCGCCGGCGCCCAGGCCAGGGTCCTGCGCGCGCCGAAACCCCTCGCGCCTGATGCCCGCACGCATGACTGGGCGTCATTTCTCGGCCCCACGCACGACGCGCGATCCACGGAGACGAGGCTGAGCCGCGCGCTGCCGCCGCCGCTCGTCTGGGACCTCCCGAAGGGCGACAGCTACGCCTCCCCCGCGGTCGCCGGCAGCCGGCTGGTCCATCTGCATCGGATGGGCGACCAGGAGATCGTCGAGTGCGTGCACGCGGAGACCGGCGCGCGCCACTGGCAGTTTCCCTACGGCACGGCCTACGAAGACCGCTACGGCTACAACAACGGGCCGCGGTCGAGCCCCGTCATCCACGGGGGCCGCGTGTTCACGGTGGGCGCGGAAGGCACGCTCCACTGCCTGGACCTGATGACCGGCCGGATGGTCTGGAAGCGCGACCTCCGCGTGGACTACCGGCTCAAGCAGGAGTTCTTCGGCACCGGGGCGACGCCGCTCGTCGACGACGGCCGGCTCATCGTCGTGGTCGGTGCGCCCGGCGCCACGGTCGTCGCGTTCGACACGGACACCGGCCGGGAGATCTGGCGGGCCGGGAAGGACTGGGGCGCGGGCTACGCCTCACCCACCCCCGCCGTCATCCACGGCCGGCGACGGGTGCTCGTGTTCGCCGGTGGCGAGTCGCAGCCGCCCAGCGGCGGTCTCGTCTGCCTCGACCCCGCCACCGGGAAGGTGGACTTCACGTTCCCGTGGCGCAGCCGCACGTACGAGTCCGTCAACGCCTCGTGCCCGGTGGTCATCGACAACAGGGTCTTCATCTCGGCCACCTACCGGACCGGCAGCGCGCTCATCGAGGTCCGGCGGGACTTCACACACGCGGTGGCGTGGACCGCGCGCGACATCGGCCTGCACTTCAACACGGCGGTTCACCAGGACGGATACCTGTACGCGTTCGACGGCCGCAACGAGCCCGACGCCTCGCTCGTCTGCATCGACGTCCGCAGCGGCGACGTGGTGTGGCGCGAAGTGCTGGAGTGGGAAGAGTCCATCGGCGGCCGGACCACGGCGATGGGACCGTATCGGGGGTCCCTGCTCGCCGTGGACGGCCAGTTTCTCTGCCTCGGCGAGATGGGGCACCTGCTGTGGCTGGACCTCTCGCCGAAGGGCGTCCGCCAAATCGGCCGTACGTGGCTGTTCGCCGCGCGGGAGTCGTGGACGCTCCCCGTGCTCAGCCGCGGCCTGCTGTACGTGTGCCAGAACACCCGCGACGTGCTGAACCGCGCCGAGCCGCGGCTCGCCTGCTACGACCTGCGCGCCTGACGGGCCGCACGCCCGGGTACGTCACCACCGGGCCGGCGCCTGCGGCGCCCGCGGGGAATCGCCCTCACAGCGGCCAGTCCCCGACGATGCGGTCCCGGAACTTCCAGCCCGTCGCGCCGCGCTGCCAGTCGAAGAATCGCTGGTCGGCCTCGATGCGAACGCGGGTGCCCCCGGCCTGCCGGCCGCACTCGAGGCTGCGCGACACGGCTCGATGTGGCAGCTCCCGTCCGGGACCGGCGGACACCGCGGCCTCCATCTCCAGGAACGCCTGCTCGTCCTCCCGCACGCACGCCCCGATGTCGACGTCGCCATCCGCCGTCACGGCCCGCATCCGGAAACGCGGGCGGCCGTCCTCCCGCTCGAAGGCCTCTGGGGACTCGAACGTGGTCGAGTACATGTCGTAGGCCGACAGGTAAGGGCCAGCCTCGATCTCGAACACCGACGCGGCCACCTGCTGGAGCGGCAACACGACCAGCGGCACGAGCACGACGAGCGGCGCCCCCACCGTCGCCGCGACGACGCGGGGCCCTGGATGCCGGCGGCCGATCAGATGCCACGGCACGAAGCCGAGCAGCAGCGTCCACCACGCGGGCCAGAGCGCGTCGTGCATCACGACGAAGCCCGCGATCATCAACGCCACCGGCACACCCGCCACGGCGCGCAGGCCCGGGGTGAGGAAGGGCGTCACGACTGCGAACTGCTCCACGATCACGACGACCGCCGAGAGCCCCACGGCCAGGGCCGGTCTGGCCGCGATCCACGGTCCAATCGAAACCCAGGCCACGTCCGCGTCGGCCATGAAGTGGTAGCGCACCGTGCCGTTCATCGCCCACTGGGCACCCTTGGCGTAGCCGGCCGCGGCAAACGCCACGGCAAATGCCAGACAGAGCACCCAGGGCCCATAACCCGGCGGAACACGCGGCGTCCGGCCGGCCACGGCCCCCCGGCTTCCGATACCGCTGCCCTCGTGCCACGGAGTCGGAATCAGCAACAGCAGCGCGAGCGGCAGCGGGCCGAGAAAGTGGATGTTGCCGCGAAGCGAAAGCAGGCAGAACCACAGGTTGAACCCGAGCGCGACGAACAGGAAGCTCAGCCGCGGTCGGACGCCCGCGGCAAAGAGAACCAGGCCGGCCAGCACCCCCCGCTGCAGCCACTCGATGACGCCCGGCTGGGCGGCCATCGCGCGGAGCCACGGCACCGCCGCAATCGGGACATCGCGGTGGCTGTCGAGTGGCAGGTCGCCTTCCCAGGTGAACAGCAGCAGCGCGCCCAGCATCACCGCAAGCGAGACGCGAAACGCGGTGAAGGCAACCGGACCGAGGACGGGAATACCGCGGAAGAGCCGTGACAACGCCCTCGATTATCCCGCCTCCCCGGTACCGTGCGCCAACAATGAGAGAATGTCCCTGGAGCGCGGACCGGATGCTACGCAGCCTGGCGGGAACACTTCGCGACATCGCAACAGGACGACTCAGCCGCGGGCAGGAACAGATCCAGCGCGACCTGCGCGCGCTCCAGCAGTCGGTGCAGCGACTCGCGGATGCGCAGCAGACCGTCTTCGAGCGCGCGGCCCGCATGGAGCGCGACGCGACACAGATCCGTCTCGCG
>JBFXBH010000125.1:0-8126 GCA_050183355.1 Vicinamibacterales bacterium
TCGCCATTCACGTCAAGGAAGGCGAGATGGCGGCCGTCAACGGCGTCGTGGCCGTGATCGGTCAGGCGGGCGAGTCGGCTGGTGACGTTCCCGCCGCCGCGGCCGCGCCTGTGGCCGCCGCGAGCGCGCCGGCCGCGGCCGCGCCCCGCGCCGCCGCACCGGCCGGCGGCCGCAAGCGGTCCTCCCCGCTCGTGCGGCGCCTGGCGAAGGAGCACCAGCTCGACATCGGCGGCATCCCCGGTTCGGGCCTCGAGGGCCGGGTGACCAAGGCCGACTTCCTGAAGGCGCTGGCCGGCGGCGGCGCGAAGGCCACGGCGTCCGCCCCTGCGGTCCCGGCCGTCCCGGCGATCGCGAACATCGGTCCGGACGATCGGGTCGAAACACTCTCCGTGATGCGCAAGAAGATCGCGGAGCACATGATCCTGAGCCGGCGGACGTCGGCGCACGCGCACACCGTGTTTCAGGTGGACTTCACGCATGCCTCGGAGCTGCGCGCGAAGAAGAAGGCGGAGTACGAGAAGGCCGGCGTGAAGCTGACGCTGATGTCGTTTGTTGCGAAGGCGACGCTCGACGCGCTGAAGAACCACCCGGTGCTGAACGCCTCGCTGGACGCCAACAACGTGGTCTATCGCCGCGACGTGCACCTCGGCGTCGCCGTGGCGCTCGACAACGGCCTGATCGTGCCGGTGATTCCGAACGCCGAGAAGAAGTCGGTGAAGGAGCTGGCGACGGCGATCTCGGACGTGGCGAATCGTGCCCGCACGAAGAAGCTCGCGCCGACGGAGGTGAACGGCGGCACGTTCACGCTGACGAATCCGGGCCAGTACGGCGCGCAGTTCGGCCTGCCGATCATCAACCAGCCGCAGGTCGGCATCCTCTGCATGGGGACGGTCGAGAAGCGCCCGGTGGTCGTGAAGGACGAGCTGGTGATCCGCACGATGTCGTATCTGACGCTGGGCTTCGACCACCGGCTCGTGGACGGCGCGGTGGCGGATGCGTTCATGGCCGAGATCAAGCACGGCATCGAGCACTTCGACCCGGCTACTCTCTGAAGCCCGGCGCCGGAACGTCGCAACGACGTTCGCAGGGCCTGTCGCCGGATTGCCCCACCCGTCCTCGGCGCCAAACGCACGGCAACGGGAGAGGCGCCTGCGCGGCGGGCGGGGCGGCCCCATCCGGCGCCACCCGCGAACGGAGTGCTCCGCCTGTTCGCGTCAGCGCATCGCGACTGTGGACACACGACTAGACTAGATCCGTGAGGCCACTCGAGGTTCGGCGGCTCGGCGTTGTGCCGTACGCGGAGGCGCTGGCGCTGCAACGGGAGCTCGCCGAGGAGCGGCGGCACGAGCGCATTCCGGACACGCTGCTCCTGCTGCAACATCCGGCCGTCATCACGGTGGGCAACCGGGGCGACGGTGGCCGATCGCACATCGTGGCGTCGGCCGAGCACCTCGCGGGCCTCGGGATCGACGTGCACGAGACGGGGCGCGGCGGCGATGTGACGTACCACGGACCGGGGCAGATCGTCGGCTACCCGATTCTCGACCTCAAACCCGATCGCCAGGACGTGCACAAGTACGTGCGCGATCTCGAAGAGGTGATGCTCCGCGTCTGCGCGGACTACGGCGTCGAGGCGGGACGCATTCCGGGGTGTTCCGGTACCTGGGTGCGCGGCGAGAAGATCGGCGCCATCGGCGTGCGCATCTCCCGCTGGATCACGAGCCACGGGTTCGCCTTCAACGTGAACACCAACCTCGACCACTTCCGGCTGATTGTTCCGTGTGGCATCGCCGACCGCGGGGTGACGTCGCTCGCAATGCTGCTGGGCCGCGATGTAGCCATCGACGAGGTGGAAACGGCACTGGCGCGGCACCTCGCCGCGGTGTTCGAGCGCGCCGTCGAGGGCGCGTGAGAGGAGGGCACCATGTTCGCTGACGACTTTCTCCCGGTGTTCGATGTGTCGGACACCGTGGCCACCGTGGTGAACGCCACGCCCGAGGCCACCTGGTCGGCGCTGATGGACGTGGACCTCCTGGAGGTCGGCCGCAAGCGGCCCCTCGTGGCGGTGCTCGGCGCACTTCGCGTCCTGCCGGACCTCGTGAGCCACCTGGCACACGGAGAACCGTTGGGTGGTTCGCCCGCGCGGATGCGGTTCGAGGATCTGATCACGCTGCCGATGAATCACGGCGGCTGGGTTCTGCTGGGCCGGCGCGAGCGCGAGGAGATCGCCCTCGGGCTCGTCGGCCGTTTCTGGAAGCCTGTGATCGAGTACGCCCCGGTCACGACGGCCGCGGCGTTCCGCGCTTTCGAAGAGCCGGGCTTCGCGAAGACGGTGTACGCCCTGTCGGTCGCGTCCGTCCCCGGCGGCCGGACGCTGCTGAGCGGCGTGATGCGCACGGCAACCACCGACGACCACGCCCGGCGCTGGTTCCGCCGCTACTGGACCCTCGGGGTGGGCTCCGGGGCACACGTGCTGGTGAACGGGCTGCTGGACGTCGTGCGCGAGGCTGCCGAGGGTGGACCAGATCTGACGCACGGCGCGGAGGTGCCCGTCGGATAGCCGCGACGCTGCTTCGGAGACCCGGCAGCTAGCGCGTTTCGTCGATCGTGCCGAGGACCTCTTCGCACAGGTCCTCCATCGTCACCAGGCCGACGGGCTGTCCGTCGTCACCGGTCGCGATGGCGAGTTGCGCGCGGTGCGCGCGCATCGCGCCCAGCACGGCCTCCAGCGTGGCCGTGGCCGGCAGGGACGGGAGGGGCCTGGCATCCCGCACGCCGACGCCGCGGCCGGCGCGCATCAGCCGCAGCAGCGTCTTGATGTGCACGCTGCCGGCGATCCGGCCGCCGTCGTAGACGAGGTACCGGGTGTGCGGGCGGGCTGTCACCAGCGCGCGGAGCGCCCCGGCATCCTCACCGGCGTCCAGCCCGGTCACGGACGCGAGCGGCACCATCACGTGCGCAACGGTCAGATCGCCGAACGTGAACAGGTCGCGCAGCACCTGACCCGATTCGCCCTCCAGCAGGCCGCCGCGCTCGCTTTCCTCGATCACGAACTGCAGCTCCTCGGCGGAGTGGTGCCGGTCCGACCGTTCGCCCTCGCGGGAGATCCCGGCGGCGCGCAGCACGCTGTGACCCATGCCGGTCAGCAGCCGCACCAGCGGGCCGAGCGCCGTCTCGACGGTGCGCATCACCGGCACGATGGCCAGAATCATCCCGGCCGGCTGCTGCAGCGCCAGCGCCTTGGGCACGATCTCGCCGATGACGATGTGCAGATACGTCAGCACCGTCAGCGCGACCAGGCTGGCCAGGCCGTGGGCGGTGAGCCAGGCGTACTGCCAGCCGTGGACCCGGGCTTCGACGGCCATCGCCATCTGGTGCTCGCCGTACATGCCGAGCCCGATGCTCGCCAGCGAGATCCCGATCTGCGACGTGGCGATGAACCGGTCCTGCCGGTCGGGGTCCTCCAGCAGGGCCAGCACGCGCGCGGCCGCGTCGCTGCCGCGGGCGGCGGCGTGCTCCAGCGACGCGCGCGGCGTGCCGACGAGCGCGAACTCGGCGGCCACGAAGAACGCGTTTGCCACGAGCAGCGCGAGCACGACCAGGGCGACGGTCACCGGACGTCCCCGTCCGGTGGCGCGAGTCGCGACGCCACGACCGAGTCGACGGCCCGGCCGGACAGCCGCTCGACGCGCCACCGGTAGCCGGCGGTCTCGACCGTTTCACCGGGCACCGGCAGGTGTCCCAGCGCTTCCACGACCAGCCCGCCGACCGTTGCGGCCTCCGACTCCAGCTCCGTGTCCAGCAGCACGGCGGCGTCCGTCACGCTGACCGAACCCGCCAGGCGCCACCGGCCGTCACCCAGCTCCTCGGGCGCGGGATCGGCGGTCTTGAACTCGTCGCCCACCTCGCCGAGCAGCTCCACGAGCACGTCGTCGAGCGTCACGAGCCCCTCGGTGCCGCCGTGCTCGTCCACGACGATCGCGACGTGAGCCCGCTGGCCGCGCAGCACGCGCAGCAACGCGTCGACGGTCGCGCTTTCGGGTACCGTGGCCACCGGGCGGATCAGGGCATCGATGGCGGGGGCCACACCGCTGCCGGCGAATGCCCGCGCAACGTCCCGGGTGCGGAGCAACCCGACGATGTTGTCCACGTTGCCCCGGTGCACGGGCAGCCGCGAGTACGGGCTGGCCGTCACGATGTCCAGCAGGCGGGCGGCCGGCGTGGCGGCGTCCACGCTCTCGATCTGCGTCCGCGGCACCATCAGGTGCCGCGCCGTCTTCTGCGTCAGGCGAAGCGCGCGTTGCAGCCGCCGGAACTCGTCGGGCTCCAGCGCGCCGCCGTCGCGGCTCTCCGCCACGAGCAGCGCGATCTCCTGCGGGGAGTGCACGTGTCGGCTCGGCAGGTGCCGCGCGCCGACCGCGCGCAGCAGCAGCGCCGCCGTGCCGTTCAGGAACGCGATGAACGGCCGGTAGACCCAGCGAGAGGGCATGAGCGGAATCGCGGTGTAGAGCGCCGTCTCGGTGGGATACCGCAGCGCGACGGCCTTCGGCACCAGCTCGGCGAAGACCGTGCTCGCGCCGGTGACGGCGAGCAGGACGATCGCCGTGGCGAGGCCCTCCGCGAGGGACGGCGACACGGGACCTGCCTGCAGGGCCCACGCCAGCGGCGGCGCCAGCCGCGACTGGGCGACGCTGCCGAGCAGCAGGCCCGAGAGCGTGATGCCGATCTGGCAGGCGGAGATCGCGCGGTCGAGGTCGCGGGGCGTGTCGATCGCCGGCAGGAGCCAGCGCGCGAGGCGTGACCCTTCGCTGCTGAGCTGCCTGACGCGGCTTCGCCTGACGCCGACGACCCCGAACTCCGCCGCGACGTAGACGGCGTTGACGAGGATCAGGCCTGCCGCGAGCCCGAGGCTCGCCCACACCATGGAGGTCAGGGCCGCGCGGTCAGCAGCACGGACACCGTGATCGGTTGTCCGGCGCGCAGGACCTTCACCTGCACGGTCTGGCCGGGGCTGTGCTCGCGCAGGGCGAACGTGAAGTCCGCGAGGGTCGCGATGGCCTTGCCCCCGAACTCCACGAGGACGTCGCCGCCCCTCAGGCCGGCCTTGCCCGCCGGGCCGTTCTCGCGTACCTCCGCGAACTTCACGCCTTTGTCCTGCTGGCCGAAGTCCGGCACGGACCCGAAGTAGGCGCCGTAGCCGCCGCTCTGCGACGTCTCGCCGGAGGAGGTTCCATGCGAGACCGGCTGCTGCGGGATGTACTCCGGACGCGTGTCGCGCGAGGCAAGCCGCGCGGCCAGCTCAAACGCGATGTTCAGCACCTTCACGCCACCGGCGGCGTCGATCTTCTCCCAGTCGTCGGAGGGCCGGTGGTAGTCGCTGTGGAAGCCGGAGAAGAAGCCGAACGCCGGAATCTTCTTCAGGATGAACGACGTGTCATCGCTCGCGCCGACACCGGCGCCCTCCTGGAAGCGCCGCACCTCCACGCCGCGTCCGGCCTCGGCCGCCGCGTCGATGTCGGCGCGGACCGACGGCGAGCTGTCCAGGCCGCTGACCAGCACGCTCTCCTTCGCGCGGCCCACCATGTCGAGGTTCACCATCGCCGTCACGCCGTCGAGCGGCACCGTCGGGTGGTTCACCCAGTGCGTCGAGCCCAGCAGGCCGAGCTCCTCACCCGCGAAGGCCATGAAGATCGCCGTGCGCGGGAACCGCGCCTTCGACCCGACCGCGCGCCGCCCGATCTCAATCACGGCCGCCGTGCCCGACGCGTTGTCGTCCGCGCCGTTGTGAATCTGCCCGGCCATCTCCGGATTCAGCGAGTGCGCGCCGCCCAGGCCGAGGTGGTCGTAGTGCGCGCCGACGACGACGGCTTCCTTCGCCCGCACAGGGTCGCTGCCGGGCAGCACGCCGATCACGTTGCGCACCCGGCGCCGTGTCCGGCTCAGCTTCTCGGTGTAGTCCAGTGTGGCGCCGGCGAGCGCGCGTGATCTCGGCTGCAGGTCCTTGTCGATCTCCCGCGCCAGCGCGTCGAGGCCCCACGCGGCGAGCAGTGGCAGCACGCGGGCCCGGTCCACGCGCAGCACGGGGATCCCGAAGTTTTCGGCCTGCGGGTCCTTCAGGAAGGAACTCATGTTGGCCGGGTCCTGCTCGTGCGTGGGGTCGCCCACGATGACCAGTGCCACCGCGCCATGGTTCTTCGCCGCCATGGCCTTTTCGAGCAGCATCGCGTAGTTCGAGGGCCGCGTGCCGTTGAACTTGCTGTCGGCCACGTGCTCCTGCGGCTCATGGCTGAAGATGAGCGCCGCTTTGCCGTGCAGGTCGACGTTGCCGTAGTCGTCGTACTTCAGGGCCCGGGCCGAGATGCCGTAGCCGGCGAACACCAGCGGTACCTGCTTGAGCGGGCGCGTCGGCGAGCCGCCGTCGCCGGCCGTGGCCGCCATCGGGTAGTAGCCGGTGCCGAGGTCGAGGGTGACGGCCTGCTTCCCGTCGTGCAGGGTGAGCCGGTTGCCGCCGCCGACGGTCAGGCCCGTCACGATGTCGAACGGCTGGAACCAGCTGCCGCCGGAGCCTCCCGGCTTGAGGCCCGCCGCCTTGAATTCCGCCGCGATGTAGTCCGCGGCCTTCTCCAGCTCACGGGAGCCGTTGCCACGACCCTTGAGGTCGTCGGACGCCAGGTACCGGACGTGGCGGACGAAGGCGTCCTGGGGCGTGAGGTCCCGTTCGGCGCCGCGGACGACCGGCCAGGCAGCCATGCCCAGCGCGGCAAGGAGAACGAGCGCAACCGCGTATCGACGCATGCGCTGATCTTAGTGCCCCGTCAACGTCCGATCGCGGACTCGAGTTGGACCTGCTCGCGGCCCGTCAGGCGAGGCATCCGCACCTCGCCGAGCCCCCGGCGGGAGACCAGGACGGGGAGGGCAGCCACCACCTGCCGGACCCCGAGCTCGCCGTCGAGCACCGTGAACGCCGGGAACGTGCGCCGGCTGCCCTCGAGGATCCCCTCCACCAGCCGCGCCGCGACCACGCCGAGCGTCTCCGGGCCGGGCGGCCACAGACGGGCCACGCGGGCCTCCACGCGGGCCAGGTCCGCCTGCGACAGCACCGACGTGGCGGCGAAGCCGGCGATCGACGCCTGACTCCACGGGATGACGAACGCCCCCGGCGCGCCGACGACGCTCAGCGCCACGTCGGTCGCCGAGCAGCCGGCGTCCAGCGCGGTGATGGCGCGGGCGGCCGAGGCCAGCGCGGCGGGAGCCGAGCCCAGCATCCGGACGCGCGGCACGTGCAGCTCGACCGCGGCCTGACGCATCAGCTCAGGGGCCTTCGCGCCGGCAAAGACGAACGGCGCCTGCGCGCTCATCTCCGTCAACCGGCGCACGAGCTGCAGCGCGGCGTCGCCCGTCCATTCGCCGGCGGGCGCACCCATGCGGTCCGCGATCACGCAGACGTCCACGCCGATCACGGCCGCGAGGTCCGCCGTGCCCTCGAGCGTGGTGTGGAAGAGGTCGATCGGGCCTGACTGCTGGATGTCGAGCGCCTTGCCCGCGGCGGCGACGTCGTCCACGAGCACGACGCGCCGGACGCGGTCGGCCGCTGCGAGCGCGTGCGCGCAGGCCGCACCGAGTTCTCCCGCGCCGAGGATGGCAACCGTGGACATGGCCGAGGACAGAGGGAGGTATTGTAATGGGCGTCACCGCCATGTCCGTCTTCGACAAGCACCGCGACACGCTGGAAGTGCACGAAACGATGCTGGGTGCGTCGAACGGGCGGCTGGCCGTGGCGCTGGATCTGCTCACCGACGCGCAGGCGCTGGTCGGCCAGCACGGCGTGTACTGCCAGAGCGCCAGGCTCGGGGGTGGCCCGCGCATGGACATCGCACTCGTGCTCGAGCAGATTCGCGACGCCAAGGAGCTGCTCCAGAGCGTGCTGGAGAGCACTGGCCGGGACGGCGCCGCCCGGGGCCCTGTCTCGTGAACGCAGCCGTCCCGGACGCCCTGGGAAGCGTCGGCGACTACACGCTGCTCGAGCTGCTGGAGCCGTCCGGACCCGGCGAGCTGTACCGCGCCCGTGACACGCGGCGCGGCCGCACCGTGGTGCTGCGCCTGCTGCCGGCCGGCGAGCCGCCGGA
>JBFXBH010000126.1:0-5708 GCA_050183355.1 Vicinamibacterales bacterium
GGCAGGAACTCGCCGGACTCCGCGCGCGTCAGCACGCGGCCGACCGACACACGGACGGCGCGTCCCGGCTCGTCGCGGCGGCCCTGCAGCACGCCGGCCGGGATCGCCGACGGCTTCTGGATGCGCACCTGCAGCGTGTCGTCCGCCTGCGCGCCGAACTCGGCGGCGAGCGCCGGGCTCAGGAACGCCGTGCGGTTCTCCGGTCCGGAGACGCCGGCCACCTGCTGGAGTGCCCAGAAGCGGTCGTCCACGCCGAACACCTGCACGCCGGTCGCGCGGCGTCCGCTCTCCTCGTGGACGACCATGCCGTCCAGCGCGAGGACGGGCACGCCGCCGACCCGTGCCGCGAGGCCCTCGGTGAACAGGGCGTCGGCGGTGACCACGGCGTGCACCTGCCCGAGGCGCGCGAGCGCGAGGTCGCGCAGGCTGGCGCGCACGGAGACGCCGACCAGCAGCGAGCCGCCGAGCGTGGCGACGGCGACGGCCACGCCGGCCGCCGCGGCCAGATTCGTGCGCCAGTAGTAGCGCAGGCTCGCCGAGGCGTAGGTGAGGAGGGTCATGCCGTGCCGACCACGCGCCCGCCGGCGATGGTGTAGCGGCGCGTGAACCGGCTGGCGACGGCGTCGCTGTGCGTGACCAGCAGCAGCACCGTGCCCGTCGACGCGTGGAGCGAGAGCAGCAGGTCCGCCACCAGGCTGGCGTTGCGCTGGTCCAGGTTGCCCGTCGGTTCGTCGCACAGCAGCACCGCCGGCCGCCGGATCAGCGCGCGGGCGATGGCGACGCGCTGCTTCTCGCCGCCGGAGAGCTGCGACGGCCGGTGTGTCAGGCGGTGCTCGAGCCCGACCTGCGACAGCAGCGTGCGGGCGCGGTCCAGATACACGGGCGCGTGCCGGGCGTCGTCGACGAGCGTCGGCGCGAGGACGTTCTCGAGCACGGTGCACTGCGGCAGCAGGCAGTGGTCCTGGAACACGAACCCCACGGTGGCACCACGGAACGTCGCCGCCTCGTCCTCGGTCAGCGCGTACGGATTGACGTCGTTGACGAGGACCGTGCCGGTGGTCGGCGGTTCGAGTCCGCCCGCGATGTAGAGCAGCGTGCTCTTGCCGCTGCCGGACGGACCGGTGATCGCCGCCGACTCGCCGGGGCCGAGCGCGAGGCTGGCGTCGTTGAGGATGGCGACGGGCCCTGCGGGGCTCTCGTAGTCCTTGGAGACGTGGCTGATGACGAGCATGGGTCAGGCGCGGACGGTGGCGGTGCGGGCGTGGCGTTCCACGGCGGCGGCGTAGGCGGCCAGCACGCGCTCGGCCATCTGCTGTTCGGTGTAGTGCTCGCGGACGCCCGTCGCGCCGCGCAGGCCCATCTCGCGCGCCTGCCCCGGGTGTTCGCGGAGCGCCATCAGGCCGTCGGCGAACGACGCCGGATCGTCCGGCGTCACGAGCAGGCCGCCGCCCGTGGCGCCGACCATCTCGCGCATCGATCCGTGGTTCGGGGCCACGACGGGAATGCCGCAGGCCATCGCTTCGAGCAGGTAGAGCCCCTTCGGCTCCACGTAGGTGCTGGGCACGGAGAAGGCGTCGAGGTCGCGCAGGAACGCGACCTTGCCCGCGCGGTCGAGCGTGCCGTGATAGCGGAACTCGTCGGCGAGGCCCCAGTCGGCGAGGTCGCGCTGGATGCGCGCCAGGTACGGCTGGTGCTCGGCGGACAGATACCCGGCCGCCTCCAGCCGCGAGGGCGGCAGGCCGCGCTCGCGCCGCGCGATGCGGTAGGCCTCGGCCAGCAGGTGCAGGCTCTTCTCGGGCGCGATGCGCGCGAAGTAGCCGACGACGAACGGGTCGGACTGCAGGCGCGTCCGTCCGCCGGGTGTCAGGTCGTCCGTGGAGACGCCGAGCGGCGTCACGGCAATCCGGTCCGCGTCGATCCGGAAGCGCGGGCCGGCGACGTCCTTGTAGTACGCGCTGACCGACAGGAACAGGTCGACGTCGCGCGCGTGCTCGCGGATCAGCTCCTCGGCGCGCACGCGGTCCGCCTCGGGCAGCCCGTCCAGGAAGAGGTCCTCGCCCTGCAGCGTCACGCAGACGGGGCGCCCCGTGGCGCGGCGGATCGGCCCGGCCATCGCGATCAGCAGGGCGTTCGGGATGTTGATGACGTCGTACGGCGGCTCCGACGCGATCCAGTGCAGGAGCTTGTCGATCTCTTTCCGCTGGTTCCCCCGCTCGCCGAGGAGCGTCGAGACCGTCATGGAGCCGAGGCTGGCGGCGTTCACCGAAATCGACCGTTTCGACACGAGGCTCAGGAACGCGGTCGAATCCCACAGGCGGTCGAGCACCCACGGCGTGTGGCGGAACAGGGCCGAGGCCTGCTGGAGGTAGACGCTGACGCCGCCGAAGAGCACCTTCGACTGGCTGACGTTCTCCACGTCGACGCGCGTCGGCGTGTAGACCGGCGCGAGCGTCACGTCGTGGCCGAGGGCCATCAGCCCGCGTGCCAGGGCGTTGTCCCGCAGGCAGCTGCCGCAGTACATGTCGGCGGCGCCGGCCGTGATCGAGAGAATCCGCACTGACAGGAATTCTAGTGCGCACTGGCCTATGATCCGGCCATGCGCGTCCGCCGCTTCCGTCACGCCCGGCCGTCGCCCGCCCTCGCCGCCCTGCTGCTCCTGGGCACGGGCGCTGTCGTGTGGGCGCAGCAGCGGCCATCGACGGCAGGTGTGGCACCGGAACAG
Source organism: Vicinamibacterales bacterium (assembly GCA_050183355.1). Classification (GTDB taxonomy): domain Bacteria; phylum Acidobacteriota; class Vicinamibacteria; order Vicinamibacterales; family UBA2999; genus CANKJK01. Next base: position 2,723 of record JBFXBH010000126.1, read on the forward strand.
GCGGCCCCCGCGCAGTCGGCGCCGGCACGGCCGCGGACGCCGCGGCCGAATATGCAGGCGATGAACGAGGCGCTCGGCGTGACGTGCGCCTACTGCCACGCGCCCCTCGCGTCCCGGCCCGGCGGGACCCGGCCCGACGATCTCGACTACCGGTCCGAGGCCAACCCGAGGAAGCGCGTCGCCCGGATGATGGTCGCGATGACGGCCGACATCAACGCGTCGATCCCGGCCGCGGTGCTGAAGTCCACCGAGGATGCGACGGTCGTGACGTGCGCGACGTGCCACCGCGGCGTGCCGGACCCGCGCCCGCTGGCCGAGATCCTGACGCGCACCGTCGAGCAGGAGGGGATCGATGCAACCGTGCACCGGTACCGCGAGCTGCGGACCCGCTACTTCGGGCGCGACGCCTACGACTTCTCCGAACGGACGCTGCTGACGGTCGCGCAGAAGCTGGTCGAGCGGGAGCCGGAGGCCGCGCTGGCGCTGATGCAGATGAACCTCGAGTTCCACCCGGCCTCGGCGGACAGCTACGTGATGATGGCCCAGGCGGAGACGCGGCGCTTCGACGACCGGGCGGCGATCGTCCACCTGGAGAAGGCGCTGGCGATCAAGCCGGACCACGGGCTGGCGCAGGGCTATCTCGTGCAGCTGCGGCAGTTCACGAAGCGGAGGCCGTAGCAGCCGGGACGTCACGCGTGCGCACGTCAGCGAGGCTCGCGAGGGTCGGTGTCGCCGGTGCGGCGGTGGCGGTGGCCTGCGCGGCGCTCGTGGCGGCACAGGCGCAGACGGACCAGCCGGCGGCCACGTTCAAGGCCGGCGTCGAGCTCGTCACCGTCGACGTGTCCGTCTCGGACAGGAACGGGCAGCCCGTCCGTGATCTGCTGGCGGCCGACTTCACGGTGAAGGTGGACGGGAAGCTGCGGCGCGTCGTGTCGGCGCAGCACGTGCACTTCGACGTCGACGCCGCCCGGAAGGCGGCGGTGCAGCAGGCCGGCGAGGAGACGTTCTTCACGTCCAACATCGGGCCGCCCGAGGGCCGGATGATCATCCTGGCGGTCGACCAGTCCAACATCCGCCCCGGCGCCGTCCGGCAGCTCCTGCGCACGGCGGCCGCCTTCGTCGACCGGCTGGGGCCCGCGGATCAGGTGGCGTTCGTCGCGTTCCCGCCGCCGGGGCCCGAGGTGAACTTCACGACCGACCGCGTGCGCCTGAAGGCCGCGATGGAGCAGGTGGTCGGCAATCAGCAGGACTTCTCGGGCCGCTTCAATATCGGCCTCTTCGAGGCGATCGCGATCGCCGAACGGTTCGACGAGATCGTGCTCAGGCAGGTCGCCGACCGGGAATGCGCCTCGGTCCGCGGAGCGGAACTCCAGGAGTGCCAGCGCGAGGTGCGCAACGAGGCCGGCGGGCGCGCGCGGTTCGCGCGACAGGAGGCCAATCAGGCGCTCAGCGCGCTGAACAACCTGCTCCGGCGGCTCGCCGTGCTCGACGGCACCAAGGCGATGGTGCTGATCTCCGAGGGCCTGGTGCTCGACGACCTCGGCGGGTCCAGCGAGGAAGTGGCGCGGCTGGCGGCCATGGCGCGGACCAGCATGAACGTGCTGCTGATGGACGTCACGCAGAACGACGTCTCGACGATCGAACTGCCGCCGACGCCGTCGCAGGATCGCGCGCTCCAGACCTCCGGCCTCGAGGCACTGGCGACCTCGGCGCGGGGCGTCCTCACGCGCGTCTTCGGCCAGGGCGAGCAGGCGTTCAACCGGCTCTCATCCGAGCTCTCCGGCCACTACGTGCTCGGCATCGAGCAGGCGGCCGGTGACCTGGATGGCAAGCGGCATCGCCTCGACGTTTCGATCCGGCGCCGCGGGCTCACGCTGCGCTCGCACCGGGCGTTCGTCACGGCCAGCACGGACGCACGTGGCGCGTCGCCGCAGGACCGGCTGGTCGAGGCGCTCGGCTCGCCGTTCGCCGTGTCGGACCTGCCGCTGCGCGTGACGAACTTCTCGTTCCAGGACGCGCAGGACCCGGCGCGCGTACGGGTGCTCGTCTCCGCGGAAGTGGGCCAGGCCGGCACGGCGGCCGGCGAGTACACCGTCGGCTTCGTGATGTTCGGCCCGGACGGGCGTGCCGTGGCGAGCACGACGCGCAAGGAGATGCTGACCCCGGTCGACGGCCAGCCCGACGCCCCGCTCGAGTATCAGTTCGCGACCGTCGTCGACCCGGGCGTCTACACGCTGCGGTTCGGCGTGGTGGACGCGCAGGGCCGCCGCGGGTCCGTCGTGCGCGACATCCGTGCCTGGAAGATCGACGGCGTGGAGTTCACGGCCGGTGACCTGCTCGTGGGCAACGTGCCGTCGGCGCCGGGCGAACTGTCGCGGCCGCAGGTCGAGCCGCGCGTGCACCAGCGCCGGATGAACGCCTACCTCGAGATCTACGGCGCGACGCAGGCGGCGCTCGACGGTACGAGCGTCTCGCTCGAGGTCGCCGACGACGTCGACGAGCCGGCGCTGACCACCACGCCGGTGCGCTTCTTCCGAGGCGCCCAGCCGACAACGGTCATCGCCGCGGCCGAGGTCGGCACCGACGCACTGCCCCCGGGCCGTTACGTGGCGCGCGCGCGGATCGAACGGGGCGGGAAGCCGGCCGGTCTGCTGCTGCGGCCGTTCATCGTGCAGCCGGCGGGCAGCGGCCCGCTGCCGCCCGCCCACCTGACGGCGTGGGTGCCGGCCTTCACGCGCGACAGCGTGCTGGCGCCCGCCGTCGTGACCGAGATGCTGACGCTGGCCGTGGGCCGGTCGGCCGTGCTCGCCGACGCGCTGGCCGAGGCGAGGGCCGGGCGCTACGGCACGGCGGCACTCGACGCGCTGACGGCCGGGGAGCAGACGGTGGCGGCGTTTCTCAAGGGGCTGGACTTCTACGTGAAGGGCCAGCTCGACCAGGCCGCCACGCAGTTCACCACGGCGGCGGGCCCGCGGCGCGAGTTCTT
>JBFXBH010000126.1:5808-8084 GCA_050183355.1 Vicinamibacterales bacterium
CGCGACGCCATCTCGGCGGGGAACGGCAGCACCTTCTTCGCGATGTAGTCGGGCTGCTGGTACTGGACGACGAGCGTGCCGCCGCGCTCCACGTACTGCAGCAGCCGCCCGTGGTTCGCGATGAAGTCCGGCCGCGCCTGGGACGCGCGGATGCCGACGACGATCGTGTCGTAGACGGACAGGTCGCCGGTCGCGAGCGCGTCCTTCTCGAGCATCGTGACGTCGACGCCCATCCGGCGCAGCGCGTCGGGCACGTCGTCGCCGGTCCCCATCACGTAGCCGACCTTCACCTTCGCGACCTTCAGGTCGATCACCTGCGCCGTCACCGTCGCCGGTGTGTAGAGCCGGTGGGTCTGGATGTGCGGGTAGGCGATCACCTGCACGTCGTTCGTGTACGACACACCGCCGATGACGGCCTCGGCCGTGATCGGGAAGCTGCCCGGTTTGCGCGCCGCCGGCGGCTGCACGACGAACGGCGCGGAGGTCTGCTCGCCCGGCTTGAGCGACACGGCCGCGTCGGCCGGCGTCGAGCGCCAGCCGGCCGGCAGTTTCAGCGCGAGCGTGCCCGTCAGCGGCTCGGTGCCGTGGTTGCGGGCCTGCACGACGAGCCGCTGGCTGACGGCCGTCGTGCCTGACGGCACGATGAGCAGGCGCGAGTCGACGCCGACGGTCACGGCCGGCACCACGTTCACGTTGCGCCGCAGCTCCCCGCGGACCTGATCGGCCATCCGGAACTGGACGGGTGCGGTCAGCGTGACGCGTTCGCCGCCGACGGTCATCGTGTAGCGGGCCTGCAGCAGCGGCGGGTCGAACGGCAGGCCGCGCGAGGGCGCCGTCCAGGTGTAGCTCTCGCTGCGCCGCTGGCGCTCGAGGAAGTACGGCTGCGTCGCCGGCGCGCCGGCCGGCGCCGTGACGCTGACGCGCGTGGTGAACGCGGGCGACTCGCGCCGGATGAACGGGTTGCCGGTGTCGTCCTGGGCCTCGCCTTCCGCTTTCGCCACCGTCCAGCCCTGCGGCGCCTGCACGGTGACGGCGATCTCCTGCGCGGCGTCCGTCGGTCCGAACAGCCGCGCGCTGACCGTCAGCGACCGGCCGGGGACGACGGTCTCGCGGTCGGCGAGCGGGTCGAGCGTGATCCCCGCCGCGCGGACCAGCGCCTCGGCGGCGTCGTCCTCCTTGAGCGCGAGCAGGAAGTCGGCGTCGGCCTTCGCCAGCTCGGACCCGGCGGCGGCCTGCAGCACCGCGCGGGCCGCGCGGACGGCCTTCAGCGTGGCGGCGATGGCGGGCACGCTCCTCGACGGCTGCAGCGCGTTGAACTCGGCGAGCGCGCGCGCGGCCGCGGTCTGCAGCGCGCCCAGCTCGCCGGCCAGCGTGCCCGCGGGCAGGCCGCTCGTCGCGGCGATGCCGGCGAGCGACGTGTCGATGCCGTCGAACACGCCGCCTTCCGTGGCGGCCGGCGGCACGAGGCTCGTCAGCAGCTTCAGGCCGGTCGTCATCGGACCGCGCACCTCGATGCCGCCCATCGACTGCGACTTGTGCTGGCTCCGGCCCTCCGACGCGATCTCGGCATACGAGCGGCCGATCACCGGGTCGAACGCGCCCGCCTGCACGGTCACGCTCGGCGGGTCGCTGGCGGCGGCCGGAAAGCGCTGACCGCGATAGAGCTTCTTCGCCTGCCACGGCCGCAGGCCCTCGGCCATCTGTTCGGGAAACTCGGCCGGGTCGGCGGCGGCCTTGAACGCGAGTGGCGTGATGTAGCCGGCGAACGAGTGGTGCCCGTGGCCGTCGGCCGGCGTGCCGCTGAAGCGCGAGTAGATCACGAGCGGCCTGTACGTCCGGATCACGCGGACGGCGTCACCGAGCACGTCGCGCTCGTCCCACTTCGCCTTCGCCTCCTCGAGCGACTTCGAGAAGCCGTAGTCGAACGTGCGCGTGAAGAACTGGTCCGCGCCGTCGAGCCGGCGCGCCTGGAGCAGTTCCTCGGTGCGGATGACGCCGAGGGCGTCGAACAGCTCGGGCCCGATGATGTTCTGCCCGCCTTCACCGCGGTTGAGCGAGAGATACGCGGCGCGGGCGTGGTCGCCGCGCACGGTGCGGGCGATGAAGAACGAGTCCTCGTCGTCGGGATGCGCGCCCGTGTGCAGCACGCTGGCCGTCGTCTGCAGGCGTTGCAGCAGTTGCGCCAGGCCCATGACGCCCAGGTTGTAGACCGGCCGGACCTGGGCCGTGGGGTGGGGCATCAGCCACAGGGCGATGCCAAGGCTGGAGGCGGCGAT
>JBFXBH010000127.1:0-8042 GCA_050183355.1 Vicinamibacterales bacterium
GGCCGCCCGCGACCGTCCGTCACCCGCCGTGCTGCTGGGAATGGGGCGCGCCCGGCTGCTCGCCGGCGACCCGCACGGCGCGGTCCGCTGGCTGGAGCGCGCCACGGCGAACCTTCCGGTGGACGTCTCCGCCCTGCGGCTGCTGGCCCGCGCCGCGGCCGAAGCCGGCGACGCCCGCCGCACGATGTCCGCGCTCGTCCGCCACGAAGCGATCGCACCGGGGACCGCGTGGGCGCTGCCGCACGCCAAGCGCATCGTCGAAGCGGCGCTCCAGACGGGTGACCTGCCGGCAGCGGAGGCATGGCTCCGGCGCGCCGAGCGCCAGGCGCAGGACGACGCCGACGTGGCCGCGCTCGCGGAAGCCGTCCGGCGCCGCACGCGCGCGCTGTAAGACAAGAACGCTGAACGCGAACGTCAGCGACCTGCGCATGGGCACGTTCTCCACCTGGAGAGGTCAACGGCTGTCGACTCGCGACGCAAGAACAGGCCTATGCGCGCGACGGCGATTCACGCAGCGCGCGGCGCGGAGCGCGACTGGTTCTCAAGCCGGGTGCAGTCCCCACGCGCCCAGGGAGCGCGAGCACCGCGCGATGCGTGGGTCGCTGACGGGCGCGTGCTGCGGTCCCCAGCGAGCGGTCTTCAACCCGAACGGCGGTTCGTGGTGTAGGGGTCGATCCGGTCGCGCAGGCCGTCGCCGAGAAAGTTGAAGCCGAGCACGAGCACCGCGATGGCCAGCCCGGGCACGACGGTCAGGTGCGGCGCGTCCAGCAGGTGCACGCGGCCGTTGTTCAGCATCGTGCCCCACGACGGCGCCGGCGGCTGCACGCCGAGGCCGAGGAAACTCAGCGAGGCCTCCGAGAGAATCGCGGCGCCCATGCCGAGCGTGGCCTGCACCGTGATCGCCGGCAGGGCGCTGGGCAGGATGTGCCGCACGAGGATCCGCGGCGTGGAGGCGCCGAGCGCGCGGGCGGCCTGCACGAAATCCCACTCCCGCGCCCGCAGCACGTGACCGCGCACGAGGCGTGCGTAGCCGACCCAGCCGATCAGCGACAACGCGAGCACGACGTGCCCCAGGCTGGGACCGAGCACGGCGACCAGCGCAATCGCGAGCAGCAACCCCGGGAAGGCCAGCAGGACGTCCATGACGCGGCTGATCGCGTCATCCACCAGGCCGCCCGCGTACCCCGCGATCGCGCCCAGCGCCACGCCGGCCAGCGCCGAGACCCCGACGACCACGCCGCCGACCAGCAGCGACACGCGCGCGCCCGTCACCAGCCGCGCGAGGATGTCGCGGCCGAGTTCGTCGAGGCCGAACGGGTGTCCCCACGACGGGCCCGCGAGACGCAGGGCCAGATCCTGCGTGACCGGATCGAGCGGGAGCACCAGCGGCCCGAGCACGCCGGCCACGACCACCAGCCCCACCAGCGCGAGGCCCGCGCGCATCATCGCCGGCTACTCATAGCGAATCCGCGGGTCGAGCGCACCGTAGGCCAGGTCGGTGACGAGGTTCACCGTCACGTACGTCACGGCGATGAACAGGATGCAGCCCTGCACCATCGGGTAGTCGCGGAAGCCGATGGACTGAATCAGCAGGCGTCCGATGCCGGGCCACGCGAAGACCGTTTCGGTCACGACCGTGCCGGTCAGCACCGCGCCGAACTGCAGCCCGAGCAGCGTCACGACCGGAATCAGGCTGTTCCTGAGCGCGTGGCGAACCACCACGCGGAACGGCGACGCGCCCTTGGCGCGCACCGCCTGCACGTACGGCTGTGAGAGCTCCTCGAGCAGCGCCGTCCGCGTCATCCGCGCAAGCACCGCGGCCAGCGCGGCGCCCAGCGAGAGGGCCGGGAGCACGAGGTGCGCCCAGGTGCCGCGGCCCGAGACCGGCAGCCAGCCGAGTTCGACCGCGAAGAACAGCGCCAGCAGCGGCCCGAGCCAGAACCCGGGCACCGACACGCCGGCCAGCGCGGCGGCCATCGCCCCGTGATCCACCCAGGTCCCCCGCCGCACGGCCGCGATCACGCCGAGCGGGATCGCGATCACGACGGCAAGCGCCACCGCGGCCAGCGCCAGCTCGACGGTCGCGGGCATGCGCTCCGCGATCGACGCCGCCACGGGCTGTCCCGTCCTGAGCGACCGGCCGAGGTCCCCCCGGGCGACGCCGCGCATGAAGCGGGCGTACTGCGTCACCAGCGGCGCGTCGAGGCCGAGCCGGTGGCGCAGGTCCTCCACATCCTGCGGGGCGGCGGTCTCGCCCAGCATGGCCTGCACCGGGTCTCCCGGGATCAGGTGAATCAGCGCGAAGACCAGCGTGAGCACGCCGATGAGCACGGGGACCGTCAACAGCAGCCGGCGCAGCAGGTACCGCATCCGGGCGTCATTCTATCTGGGCTCCGCGTCGCGTTCGGGCGCCTCGTCCGTCCTCGCCAGCACCTTGCGCAGCCCCTGCCGCGACAGGCCGATGGCCCGGGCGGCCCGCGTCGGCGACGCCCCGTGGCGGGCCAGCGCCACCTGGACGTACTCCCGCTCGAAGCGGCCCCGCGCCTCGGCGAACGGCAGCAGCGTGCCCGGTTCGGACCGGACGTGCTCCGGCAGCAGCGCCAGACCGATCGCCCCGCCGGCCGGCGCGTGCACCGCGAGCGTCGCCAGCACGTGCTGCAGCTCGCGTACGTTGCCCGGCCACGCGTACCGCTCGAGCGCCGCGAGGACCTCGGGAGTCAGGACGGCCTTCGTCCCCGCCTGCGCGGCCAGCGACGGCCAACACGCGTCGACGATGCGCAGCACGTCGCCCGGCCGCGTACGCAGCGGCGGCACGCGGATGCGAATCACGGCCAGGCGGTACAGCAGGTCCGCGCGGAAGGTGCCGGCCGCCGCCTCCGCGTCCAGCGACCGGTTGCAGGCCGCGATCCACCGCACGTCCACCCGGCGCGTCTGCCCTTCCCCCACCCGGCGGACCTCCTGCTCCTGGAACGCGCGCAGCAGCTTGGCCTGCGCTCTCAGGGACAGGTCGGCGATCTCGTCCAGAAACAGCGTGCCGCCGGAGGCCTCCTCGATGAGACCCGCCCGCGCGGCCAGCGCGCCCGTGAACGCGCCCTTCGCGTGCCCGAACAGTTCCGCGTCGACCAGTTCGTCCGCCAGCGCGGCGCAGTTCACGCCGCGGAACGCCGCGCCCGATCGCGGGCTCAGCGCGTGCAGGCCGCGCGCCACCAGTTCCTTGCCGGTCCCGGACTCGCCTTCGATCAGCACCGGAAAGGCCGTCCGCGCGGCCCGGACGATCTCCTGCCGCAGCGCCCGGATCACGTCACTCTCCCCGACCAGCCCCGCGATCGGGCGGCCGCCCGCGTCCAGGGGACGGGGCCGCCCCGCCGCGGACCGGCCGGCGTGGTCGGGGCGCCGGGCTGTCCGCTCGGCGACCGCCGCCTGCCAGCCGGCCGGGGCCCGCGCGCCGATCCGTCGTGCCCGCGTGCGCAGCACGCCCGCCTCAGGCGCCGCCGTCGCCACGGCCACATCGCGCCAGACCGCCAGCGCCCGCAGGCGGACCCACGGCAGGTGCGCGGCGTCGGCCGCACGCAGGGCGGCCGTCACCGCGGGCGCGACGAGTTGCGCGTCGCCCGTCGCCGCCACGACGCGCAGGTGCGCCAGCGCGGCCTCGGCCCCGGCCGCGCCGTCGCCCTCGGGCACCGACTCGCGCAACGCCGCCACCGCGCACCCGGCGCGGAAGATCTGGCCTGCCGCGACGAGCCACTCGACGCGCGCGGCCCAGGCCGCGACGACCAGCGGCGCGAGCACCTCGGACACGGGGCGGACCCACACGTCGGGTTCGGGCCGGACGATCGGCGACGGGTCCCCCGCGCGGACCGCGACCGCGGCAGCGACACCCCACGCGGCGGCCGCCCAGCCCGCGCCCTCCGGCAACGGCGACGGCACCGCCCCGCTGCCCTCTCCTGCGTCCGCCTGCGCCCACGAACGCCAGAGCGCCGCGCCGGCAGCCGCCTCGAGATCCGGCGCACGGCCGGCCACCGACTCCGCCTCGGCGCAGGCGGTCAGTGCCCGCGCGGTGTCGCCGCGTTCCAGATGCAGACGGGCGAGCATCAGGCGCGCCCGCGCGGCCGCCGCCCAGTCGCCCCGCCGCTCCAGTGCGGCCGCGGCAGCCCGGCACATCCGCAACGCCTGCGCGTGGCGCCCGCGCCGCGCCGCCCGCCAGGCCTCCTGCGCCACGCCGTCCCATCGCGCGTCGTGTCCGTGATCCGCGTGCCTCTGCATGCGTCCTCCCCGCTGTCCGGCCGTCGGCCCGGGGCGTCTGCAATCGCGATGACCGTCCGCAAGTCGTTGATTCAACAGGCCTGCGGAGCCGGAAGCGCGCGGTTCTTCATATACAATCGACGCTCAATGCTGCGTTTTCTCACGGCCGGCGAATCGCACGGCCAGGCCCTGGTCGCGACGCTGGACGGCTGCCCCGCCGGACTGGCCCTCGACCCCGACGCCATCAACCGTCAGCTCAAGCGCCGCCAGGGTGGCTACGGCCGCGGCCGGCGCATGGCGATCGAATCCGACCGGGCCGAGTGGATCTCGGGCGTGCGTCACGGTGTCACGACCGGCGCGCCGATCGCCCTCCTCGTCCGCAACAAGGACTGGGTGAACTGGCAGCAGACGATGTTCGTCGAGCCGTCGATGCCGGAAGGCTCCACCGGCGTCGTGAAGCCGGCGGTCACCCGGCCGAGGCCGGGACACGCGGACCTGGCCGGTGCCATCAAGTACGGCCACGACGACATCCGCGACGTCCTCGAACGCGCCAGCGCGCGTGAGACGACGATGCGCGTCGCCGTCGGCGCGATCGCCCGCCAGCTGCTCGCGCAGTTCGGCATCCGCATCGCCAGCCACGTGACGACGATCGGAGACGTGGCGATCCCGGCCGACCGTGTCGTGGGCTTCGCGGAGGCGGAGGCCCTGCCCGACGACGGCCCGCTCCACTGCGTGGACGCCGCGGTGGAAGAGCGCATGAAGACCGCCATCGACGTGGCGGGCAAGGCCGGCGACACGCTCGGCGGCGCCTTCGAGGTCATCGTGACCGGCCTGCCGGTCGGCCTCGGCTCCTACGTGCAGTGGGACCGCAAGCTCGACGGCCGGCTCGCGCAGGCCGTCATGAGCATCCACGCCGTGAAGGCCGTCGGCCTCGGCATCGGGCCCGAGGTCGCGGTGCGCCCCGGCTCGGGCGTCCACGACGAGATCCTCCGGGCGGCGGCCGATGCGCCGCTGCCCGTCCGCCGGCCGACCAATCGGGCGGGCGGCCTCGAAGGCGGCGTGACCAACGGCGAGGACCTGCGTGTCACCGGCTACATGAAGCCGATTTCGACGTTGATGACACCGCTGCGCTCGGTGGACCTCAATACGCTGACCGAGGAGCCGGCGGCGATCGAACGCAGCGACGTCTGCGCGGTGCCGGCGGCGGCCGTCGTCGGCGAGGCCATGGTCGCCATCGTGATGGCGGACGCGCTGCTCGAGAAGTTCGGCGCGGACTCCGTCGCGGAGATTGCCCGCAACATGGCCGCCTCGAAGGCCGCGCTCGCCGAGCGCTTCCACCGCACCGCGCCTGCGCCCGTCGCGTAGTGCCCCGGCCCGGAGATTCGGTGACCGCGTGATCCGGCCGATCCTCCGCTACGGTGCGAGCGCGCTGCACACGCCCGCCGCGCCCGTCGAGGCCATCACGCCGGAGGTGCTCTCGCTCGTCGACGACATGATCGCGACGATGTACGCCGCGCCGGGCATCGGCCTCGCGGCGCCGCAGATCGGCGTCGGCCTCCGGATCTTCGTCGTGGACCTGTCCGTCGGGCGCCGGATCGAGGACCTGATGGTCTTCATCAATCCGGACTGGGTCGCCCGCGACGGGATGCAGCTCGAAGAGGAGGGCTGCCTCAGCGTGCCCGGCTTCAACGCGACCGTCGCACGGCCCGCGCGCGCCGTCGTGCGCGGCCTCGATCGCGACGGCACCAGCCGGGAGGTCGAAGGCACGGGCCTGCTCGCCCGCGCCTTCCAGCACGAGATGGACCATCTCGACGGCACGGTGTTCGTCGACCGGCTCCGCGGGCTGCAGAAGGACCTGATCGCGCGCAAGATCCGGAAGCTGGCGAAGGCCGGGCAATGGTAGCGGCGCCGGTCACGCCGCTGCGTCTCGTCTACTTCGGCACGCCGCAGTTCGCCGTCCCGACGCTCGAGCGGCTGATCGCCTCCCCGCACGCCGTCGTCGGGGTCGTGACGCAGCCCGATCGGCCCTCGGGGCGCGGCCACCAGACGTCGCCGACGCCCGTGAAGGCCACGGCGCTGCCGCACGGCATCCCCGTCTTCCAGCCCGCCACGCTCAAGGACCCCGACATCGAGCCGGCCCTGCGCGCGCTGGCGCCCGACCTGGGCGTCGTCGCCGCATACGGCCGCATCATCCCGGCGCGGCTCATCACGCTGCCACGCCTCGGCATGATCAACGTCCACGCGTCGCTGCTGCCCCGCTACCGCGGCGCCGCGCCCATCCACCGGGCCGTCATCAACGGCGACGCCGAGACGGGCGTCACGATCATGCGCGTCGTGCCGGCGCTCGACGCCGGCGCGATGTTCGCCACGGCCACCCGTCCCATCGGCGAGGACGAGACCAGCGACGTCGTCGAGCGGGACCTGGCCGTGCTCGGCGCGGACCTGCTCGTCCGGGTCGTCGATCAGCTGGCGGCCGGCACGGCGGTCGAAGTCGAACAGGACGCCTCGCGGTCGACCTACGCCGAACGGCTCACGAAGGACGAAGGCCGCGTGGACTGGACGCTGCCCGCGCCGGTGCTGCGGAACCGCATCCGGGGCCTGTACCCGTGGCCGCACGCCTACACGTTCCTCGACGGCGCGCGGCTGATCCTGCTGCACGCGACGCCCGGCCCGGCAACGGCCGCACCCGCGGGCACCGTGATCCAGGCCGACGCCGGCGGCCTGCTGGTGGCGGCCGGTGGCGGCACGTCGCTGCTCGTCGACCGCCTGCAGCCCGAGGGGCGGCGGCCCATGGACGCCCGCGCGTTCCTCGCCGGCCGGCCCGTGCCGGTCGGCGCCGTGCTCGGCTGATGGTCGCACCGGCCAGACGCGCCGCCTACCGCGCGCTGCGCGCCGTCCAGTCCGGCCAGCGGGACCCGGCCTCGGCCTGTGCCGAGGAGGACGCGGCGCTGTCCGACGCGCGCGACCGTGGCCTGCTCCGCGAGATCGTGACCGGCACGCTCCGCTGGCAGCGGCGGCTGGACTTCCTGATCGCGCACGTGGCCAACCGGGACACCGCGCGTCTCGACGCGGAGGTCCTGACGATCCTCGAACTCTCCGCCTATCAACTGCTGCACCTGACGCGGGTGCCCGCCTCCGCCGTCGTCGACGACGCCGTGACGCTCACGCGCGGCGCGCGCAAGACCTCCGCCGCCGGCTTCGTCAACGGCGTGCTCCGCTCGCTGTCACGCCAGCGCGGCCACCTGCCGCTGCCGGCCCGTCCCGGGCCATCCGCGCCACGGGCGGAGGTCGTCGCGTGGCTCGGGCTCACCTACGCGCATCCCGACTGGCTCGTCGAGCGCTGGGTCGATCGGATGGGCGTGGAGGACGCCGAAGCGTGGCTCCGCTTCAACACGGACACCCCGGTGCCCGTGCTCCGGCACAACGCGCTGGCCGGGTCCGTCGACGCGCTGCAGGAAGCCCTCCGGCGCGAGGACGTCGCCGTGCACCCGGGTGCGTGGGCACCCGGCGCCTTCGTCGTCGAACACGGCGACCCGCAGGCGGTTGTCGCGTCGGGGCTCGCGATGCTGCAGGACGAGGCCTCGCAACTGGTAGCGGCGCTGGTCGAGGCCGCCCCGGGCGACCGCGTGCTCGACGTCTGCGCCGCGCCGGGCGGAAAGAGCACGGCCATCGCGCCGCGGCTCGGCGACGCCGGCCTGCTCGTGGCCTGCGACATCCGCCCCCGGCGCCTGCGCACGCTCGCCTCCGCCGTCCGGACCGCACGCGCCGGGCGCATCCGGCTCGTCCAGATCGACGCGCGC
>JBFXBH010000128.1:0-8023 GCA_050183355.1 Vicinamibacterales bacterium
TGTTCGGGCAGCGCCGCGGCGAACTGTTCGAGCAGCTTCTTCTGCTCCTTTGTGAGCTTCGCGGGCGTCCGGACGCGCACCGTGACGAGCAGATCGCCCTTGCCGCGGCCGGAGACATCCGGCATCCCGTGCCCCCGGAGGCGGAACGTCGTGCCGGTCTGCGTGCCCTCGGGCACGTTCAGGTTCTGCTCCTCGAACGGGCCGGGCACGGTGATCGTGCCGCCGAGCGCCGCGGTGGGAAAGCTGACGGGGACCTCGCAGTGGAGGTCGTTGCCGTCGCGCGTGAAGAACTCGTGCTCCTGCACGTGGATCACCACGTAGAGGTCGCCCGCCGGGCCTCCGGCGGCGCCGGACTCGCCCTCGCCGGACAGGCGCATGCGCTGCCCGGTGGCGATGCCGGGGGGGATCTTCACGGTCAGCTTGCGCTGCTGCTCCACGGTGCCGATGCCGTGGCAGGTGCCGCACGGCGTGGCGATGAACTGCCCCGTGCCGCGGCACTGCCCGCAGGTGCGGGCCATGGTGAAGAAGCCCTGCTGGAAGCGGACCTGGCCACGGCCGTGACAGCCGGGGCACGTCACCGGCTTCGTGCCGGCGGCGGCGCCGGTGCCGCCGCACGTCTCGCACGTTTCCTGCCGCGGAATCTGGATGCTGGTTTCGGTGCCCCGGGCGGACTCATCGAAGGAGATCTCGAGGTCGTACCGGAGGTCCGCGCCACGCGCCGGTCCGCCGCGGCGCCGGCCCCCGCCGAACGCGTCGCCGAAGCCGAAGATGTCGCCGAGCCCGCCGAGGATGTCCTCGAAGCCCGTAAAGACGCTGGGGTCGAACCCTCCCGGGCCGCCCTGCGCGGCGCCGCTGACGCCGGCGTGTCCGAAGCGGTCGTAGCGCTGGCGCTTCTCGGCGTCCGCCAGCACGGCGTACGCCTCGGCCGCCTCCTTGAACTTCTCCTCGGCGGCCTTGTCCCCGGGATTCCGATCCGGGTGGAACTTGAGGGCCAGCTTCCGATACGCGCTCTTGATGTCCTGGTCGCTGGCGTTCTGCCCGACGCCCAGCACGTCGTAGTAGTCGCGCCTGCTCACGACGACTTGGCCACCTTGACCATGGCCGGGCGCAGCAGGCGTTCCTTCAGGCGGTACCCGCGGCGGAGTTCGCCGGTGATCGTGCCCTCCTCATGGACGTCGCTGACCTCGTGCACGACGGCCTCGTGCACGTTCGGGTCGAACATCTCGCCGGCCGCGGCGATCGGGGTCACGCCGCGCTTCTTCAGCAGGTCGAGCATCTTGCGGTGCACGAGTTCGACGCCCTGGCGGTAGGCGGCCACCTCCGGCGAGGACGGCTGGTCGAGCGCCCGTTCGAGGTCATCGAGCACGGGCAGCACCTCGGCAATGAGCTCGGTGGCGGCGTAGTCCACGAGGTCGCGGCGCTCGCGGTCCACCCGCTTGCGGTAGTTGTCGAAGTCGGCGGCGGCGCGCAGGAGCTGATCGCGGAGCGCGTCGCGTTCCTTCAGCACGGCGTCGAGCCCGGCGGGAGCCGCGCCCGCGTCCTGCGGGTCGTCGTGGCTGCCGGCGTCGGGGCCGGCCTCGTTCGGATCGATCGGATCGTCAGACATGGGTATGGGTCACTGAGCGAAAGCGGCGCGCGCCGGCTACTGGCCGTTGCGCAGCGCCTGGGTCATGGTGCGGGCGGCGGCGTCGACGACGCCAATCGCGCGCGAGTAGTGCATGCGTGTCGGGCCGATGACGCCGACCGTGCGGAGCGAACCGCCGTCGTCGGAGGTCGAGGCCACCAGGCTGAAGGGCCGGAGGTCCGGCGTCAGATGTTCGGCGCCGATGACCACGGTCAGCCCCGGGCCCTCGATGTACTCCGTCAGCAGGTGGAGCAGGCGCTGCTTCTCCTCCATCATGCCGACGATCGAGCGGAGCGTGGCGAGGGGCACGCCCTCGCCGTCGCCGGCGACCCCGAACAAGGACGCCGCGCCCTCGACGTGGAACTCCTGGGCCACCGGGAGGCCGTCGAGCGTGGAGTTCGCGAGTCGGAGTGCGCGGTTCAGCAGCTCGTTGTAGAGCGTCTGCTCCTGCAGCAGGCGGGCGACGACGGCGGCCCGCACGTCGGGCAGCGGCAGCCCCGCGAACTCGCAGTTCAGGTAGTTCGACGCCTGGCTCAACTCCGACGGACGCATCGGCTCGCCGGCGTCGACGACCTTCTGCGTGACCT
This sequence comes from Vicinamibacterales bacterium, assembly GCA_050183355.1. GTDB lineage: Bacteria > Acidobacteriota > Vicinamibacteria > Vicinamibacterales > UBA2999 > CANKJK01. The sequence goes on from JBFXBH010000128.1 coordinate 2,212, forward strand.
CGCCGCCGCGGGCTACGACCACCACCAGCACCCGCGACCCGCCCAGCGGGACGAACTCGATGTGCTGGAGAATCGGCGCCGGGCTTTCGGAGATGGTGAAGCCGACGTGCTGCGTCGCGAGCGTGACTTCGTGCGCCAGCGCCGCCATCAGGTCCCGGACGAGCGGGGAGCGTCCGACCTGTCCCTGCAGGGCCTGCTCGAGCGCCGCGGGGGCCTTCGTCCGGCGCCCGGTGTCGATCAGCAGGTCGACGAAGACCCGGTACGCCTTGTCGGTGGGCACGCGGCCGGCCGACGTGTGGGGCTGCATCAGATAGCCGTCGGCTTCCAGCTGCGCGAGCACGTTCCGGATCGTGGCGGACGACACCCCGAGGCCGGCCTGCTCGGCCAGCACCTGGGACGAGACGGCCTCGCCCGTCTCGATGTACTCCCGGACGAGGGCCGTCAGAATCCGCCGCGCGCGATCGGTGAGTGCCTGCGAAGCCACTGTAGGGAAAGACCTTGTCGGATTATACCGAACGGCTCAGACCCCATATAATCCGCCCATGAACCAGGAGGTGTTCGCGGCGCTGCACGAGGCGCTCCGGCAGGGCGAGGAGGTCGCGCTGGTGACCATTACCGCGTCGACCGGTTCCACGCCGCAGCGTGTCGGCGCGAAGATGCTCGTCTACGCCGACGGCCGGACGGTCGGCACGATTGGCGGCGGCTGCTACGAGAACGACGCGTTCTGGAAGGCGAAGGAGGCGATTGCCGCCCGCCGGCCGCAGACCGTCCACTACGAGCTCAGCGACGACTTTGCCGAGGAGTCCGGCCTGATCTGCGGCGGCCAGATGGACGTGTTCATCGAGCCGCTGGAGCCGGCGCCCGACGTCTACGTGTTCGGCGCGGGACACGTGGGCTGCAGCCTGGTCACGATGGCGCACGAAGCCGGCTTCCGTGTGCATGTCATCGATGACCGCGAGAAGTTCGCCGCGGCCGAGCGGTTTCCGGACGGCGTGGTCGCCGTCGTGGAGGAGCCGCCGGTCTGGATTGCGGCCAATCACATCCCGCCGACGGCGTACGCGGTGATCGTCACGCGCGGGCACCGCCACGACCTGTCGACGCTGCGCGCGCTGACCGGCAAGCGGCTGCGCTACGTCGGGCTGATCGGCAGCAAGGCCAAGGTGCGCCGCGTGTACGACGCGCTGATCGAGGACGGCGTGGCGCCGGAGACGCTGGCGGCCGTCCACGCCCCGATCGGCCTGGACCTCGGCGGCGTGACGCCGCAGGAGATTGCCGTCAGCATCCTGGCCGAGCTGATCGCCGTCCGGCACGGACGGCTCACCGCACCGGGCCAGACGATCCGCAGCCTCCGCTGGGACGGCGCCGTGCCCGCCCACGCGACGGCCCGCTGACGGCGGTCCGCCGTCTCAGTTCTTCCCGAACAGGGAGAACGGCCAGATCGCCGTCAGTCCGCCGCCCTTGTGCAGCGGACACTCCTCGGTCGGCTCGCTGCCGGCCAGGAACGACTCCGTGATCACCTTGGGACACTCCGGCCGCGCGAGCTTGCCCGATTCCGGGTCGATGTCCGCGAAGGACACGCCGTCCGGGACCGGGAAGCCGACGTTCTCGTGACCGGCCAGCGCCTGCTTCATGAAGGCCGTCCAGATCGGGAGGGCCGCCTGCGCGCCGGACAGGCCCAGCGGCTGGTTGTCGTCGAAACCGACCCAGACGACCGTCAGCAGTTCCGGCGTGAAGCCGGCGAACCACGCGTCGCGCAGGTCGTTGGTCGTGCCCGTCTTGCCCGCGGCGTCCAGATAGAAGCCCTGGCCCCGGGCGCCGGCCGCCGTGCCCTCGTTGAGCACCGACCGCATCATGTTCGTCACAAGGTAGGTCGTGTCCGCCCGTGCCACGTCGGTCAGCTTCGCCGCGGGCGGCTTCAGGTACTTCGTGCCCGCGTTGACCTGCCGAATGGGCGTCAGCGGTCGCACGCGGCCCCCGTTCGTGAACAGCGTGTAGGCTTTCGCGACTTCGATGGGCGTCAGCTCGAACACACCGAGCGCAATCGACGGGTACGCCTGCGGTGGCGTGCCGACGCCCACCTTGCGCCACAGCGCCGCGACGCGGTCGAAGCCGGCCAGCTCACCGACGCGGATGGTGGCGACGTTGCGGGAGTGCGCCAGCGCGCGGCGCCACGTGATGGCGCCGTCGTACTCGTCGCCGTAGTTGGCGGGCGACCACTCCTTGTCGTCGAAGGCGAACGTGGCCGGCTCGTCGACGACCATGGCCGCCGGCGTCAGGTCGGCGCGGCCTTCCTCGGCGGCGAACTCCAGCGCCGCGAGATAGACGAACGGCTTGAAGACGGACCCGGGCTGTCGTCGCGACACGACGGCCCGGTTGAGCTGTGACGAGTTGTAGGACCGGCCGCCGACCATCGCCAGGATTTCGCCCGTGCGCGGGTCGATGGCAATCAGCGCCGCCTGGGCGGGACCCGGCTTCTTCCGTCGCCGCGACAGGGCCTTGTCCACGCTGGCCAGGCCGTCGCGGACGGCGTCAAGCGCGAAACGCTGGAGGCTGAGGTCCAGGGTCGAGAAGATCTCCACCGGCACCCCCTGCGCCGTCACGCCGGGGAAGTGCTCGGCCAGATACTGGCCGACCTGGTCCACGAAGTACGGGGCCTCGTTGTCCACGCCCCGGGTGACCACGGTCAGCGGTTCCCGGATCGCGGCCTCGGATTCGGGCGCCGGGACGAAGCCGACGGTGGCCATGGCCCGCAGCACGACGTTGCGCCGCTCCCGTGCACGCTTCGCGTGGTTGAACGGCGAGAGGGAGGACGGCGACTGGATGGTGCCGGCGATGAGCGCGGCCTCGCCCAGTGAGAGGTTCGAGACGTCCTTGCCGAAGAACAGGCGCGCGGCCTGCGCCACGCCGTGGATGGCGAAGGACCCGCGCTGCCCGAGGTACACGTCGTTCAGGTACAGCTCGAGGATCTCGTCCTTCGACGCCCGCCGTTCGAGGACGATCGAGATGAACCACTCCTGCACCTTGCGCGCGTAGGAGCGGCGCCGGGCCGCCTGCTCGGCGGCGAGTTCCTCGGTCAGGAAGAAGTTCCGCGCGATCTGCTGCGTGATCGTGCTGCCGCCGACCAGGTACGGCTTGTCGCCGAACATGTTGGTCAGGACGGCCGCCACCGTGGTGATCGGGTTCACGCCCGGGTGCAGGTAGAAGTTCTGGTCTTCGATGGCCAGCACGGCCTGCTGCATCTTCAGCGGAATCGCCGACAGCGGCACGCGCCGCCGCTTCTCGCGCTCGCCGCTCATCAGCGCGGTCAACAGCGGCGTGTCGAGCTCCACGGTGTCGGTCCTGCCCGTGCCCGCGATGTCGATCGCGGCGATGCCGGCGGGTGGTTTCGCGGGCGCGGGTGCCTTCCCCCTTCCGCGGGGCGGCGCGGGGGTGTTGAACGTCACGCGGACGGGCCGGCCCTTGAGGCCGCCGGTCCGGGGCGTGAGCACCACGGACGCCTTCTCAACCGCGAACTGCGCCGGCGCCTCGACCTTCGGCGTCTGCGTGTAGCCAAGGTCGTTCAGCCGGACCACGAGATCCGGCAGCGAAATCGTCTGGCCGCGGCGCAGTTCGACGGCCCGGGCGAAGACCTTCGGGAGGCTGCGGGTCCGCTCCCCATGGAGCCGCGCATCGACCTCGCGGGCGGTGCTGACCCAGAGGTACCCGATGACGACGAGCACGACGACGACCGCGGCGATGAGCCCGCCGGCGACCAGGCGCAGCCACGACCGGCGGGCCGGCTGCCGGGACCCGGCCGGGCGCGGCTCGCGGCGTGGGCCTGCCGGCGCGGCTGGGCGGCGGGGCGGGGTGTCCTTCGGCACGGCTCAGGCTCGGGTGCTACAGCGTGACGATCCAGTGGCGCCCCGGCGAGGGCGGCATGTCGCTCAAGATCCGGTCCACGAGGCCCGGACCGACGCGGTTCATCAACGAAATCCACCCGATCTGCCGCTCCTGCGGCGCGCCGTCCGGAAAGGCCTGGACCTGCGCGTGCCGGAACTGGCGGCGGAGCGTGTCGTCCTTCTTCTTCGCGGCCTGGAGAATCTTGCCCTGGAGCTTCTTCAGGTCATCCTGCATCCGGCTGGCGGCCGATTTCACGGCGCCCTCCAGGGTGGCATCCACGGCGGTCACGGCCGCCGCAAGGGTGTCCATGGACCGGGACACGGCATCGAGCGCCGCCTGGCCGGCGGCGTCCACCGCGGCCGGCATCTGCGCGGCGAGGAGCGCATTGAGGGCGCGCTCGTCCCGCGCCGCCAGCGCCTCGAACGGCACGTCGGACCGCCCGAGAAACCGGCTGGCGTTGCCGTCGAGGATCGTGCCGGACGTCCGCGCCTGGACCAGCGGCATCGGGATACCGTGGGCCGCGTAGACCGGCTTCAGCTGGGCGAAGTAGGCCAGTTCGCTCGGGCCGGCGACGTAGCAGACGGTCGGAAAGAGCGTGTCCTGCACGAGCGGGCGCAGCAGCACGCTCGGCCCGACGCCGTCCGGGGCCTGCCGGACACGCGCGGCGAGGGCATGCCGGTCTTCCAGCGCCGCCCCGATGCGGCAGGTCCCGCCATCGACGCGGATCGGCGTCCGCGCGTCGCGGAGGTCGAACAGGCCGGCGGCGTCGACCGCCGGCTGAAGCTGCGCGTGATAGCCGAGGGCCTGGAGCGTCTCGCCGGCCCCAAGCGCCAGCGCGGCCGAGCGCGGCGCGCTGGCGACTTCCGCCGCGAAGAGCTCCGCGACCAGTGGCTTGGCCGCAGGGTCGTTGGATTCGAAGACTACCAGTCCCCGCGGGCCGAGGACCTGTTCGACGAGCGTCGCGAACGCCCGCGTCATGCCCGCGCCGGGCGCGTAGGCGCGGCTCAGCAGGGCCAGCAGGTCCGCGGTGAACGGCGACGGGGGAAGCGACCGCTCCAGCGCGGCCAGCGTGTCGCGGATGGCGTCGTCGAACACGCGCGCCCCGACCGGCCGGGTGCCGGCGCCCGGCAGGTGCGGCGCGTCGAGGGCGACGGTGGCGTCGTCGGCGGCCAGCACCGTGCAGTGCCGGACCTCCTCCCAGTCGTGGTCCTCGCCGTCCGCCCAGAACACCGGCACCGCGGGCGTGCCGGTGTCGGCCTCGACCCGGGCGGCGAGCGCGATGGCGGAGACGGCCTTGAACAGCGTGTAGACGGGGCCTCCGAACAGGCCGGCCTGCTGGCCCGTGACGACCGCCACGGTGCCTGCGCGGGCGAGACGCTCCAGCGCGTCGGTCGCCGCGGCCGGTGCGTGGCGCCGGGCCTGCTGTGCCCGAATCACCGCGGCCATCGCGCCGCGTGGCGCGTCGGCGTGCGCCGGATGGGCAAGCGTGGCCCTGATGGCCGCGCGCCAGGCGGCCGTGTCGGCCGGGTCGCCCGCGTAGAACGGCGCGACCCGCTCGAAGGCGAACGCGTAGTCGCGCGCGAGGGCCGAGGTGGAGGGCAGCGACCGGATGTCCAGAAACGTCCGCGTCACATCCGGTGCGGCAGTGCCGGTGGTCATCGTCTGATGCGGATTGTACGTGTTACGATCCACTTTTAGTGAACCGCGCCACCACGCTCCTTTCCTGCATACAGTTTCCGCGCCGATGAACGCCGTGCTCGCCCTCGAAGACGGCACCTTCTACAAAGGTGTCGCCGCCGGCGCCGCTGGCGAAGCCTCGGGCGAAGTCGTGTTCAACACGAGCATGACGGGCTACCAGGAGATCCTGACGGATCCGTCCTATGCGGGACAGATCGTCACGATGACGGCGCCGCAGATCGGCAACTACGGCACC
>JBFXBH010000129.1:0-8020 GCA_050183355.1 Vicinamibacterales bacterium
GCAAGAACACTATTCGGCCAATGGACCAAAACAAGTCGGCCAAAGTCGTCGCCGTGGCCAACCAGAAGGGCGGCGTCGCCAAGACCACGACCGCCATCAATCTGGCCGCGGCCCTCGCCGCGCAGGGCCAGCGCACCCTGCTCGTGGACGTCGACCCGCAAGGCAACCTGACGAGCGGCGTCGGCCAGAAGAATCAGCGCGCCGCGGCTGGCGGCACGTATGAGGCGCTGACGTCCGACACCACGACCGACCCGGAGCAGTTCATCCTGCCGACCGCGTACGAGCACCTGTTCCTGATGCCGGCGGACCGCAACCTCACCGGAGCGGAGCTCGAGCTCGTGGCGCTGCCGGACCGCGACCGGCGCCTGAAGGCAATCCTCGACCCGTTGCGCACGCGCTTCGACTACATCCTGCTCGACTGCCCGCCGTCACTCGGCCTGCTGACGCTGAATGGCCTGGTCGCGTCGGACACCGTGCTGATTCCGCTGCACTGCGAGTACTTCGCGCTCGAGGGACTCGCGGAACTGCTCGGCACGCTGAAGCGCGTGAAGGCCAGCCTGAACCCGCAGCTCGACGTCGAAGGCGTGCTGCTGACGATGTACGACGACCGCACGAACCTCGGCCAGCAGGTGGCCAGCGACGTCCGCGGGTTCTTCGGCGACAAGGTCTACCGCACCGTCATCCCGCGCAACGTGCGGCTGGCTGAAGCGCCGAGCCACGGCATTCCCGCGGTGACCTACGACCCGAAGTCGCGCGGCGCCGACGCCTATACGCAACTCGCCGGCGAGTTCCTCGCCCGGCAGCCCGGCGGATCGGCCCCGTCATCCGCCGCCATTCACTGAGACCGTCATCATGGCCGACCGCAAGCCCGCCCTGGGCAAGGGCCTGAGCGCGCTGATTCCCGACGCGCAGCCACACACGCCACCCGAGGCGCCGCCACCCGCCCGGCCGGGCGGCCTCGAGCTCGATATCGACCTGCTGAGCCCGAACGACGCGCAGCCCCGCGGCCAGATGGACGACGCCCGGCTCGACGACCTCGCCGCCTCCATCCGCGAGAACGGCATCATCCAGCCGATCGTCGCCCGCAAGGTCGGTAGCACCTACCGGATCATCGCCGGTGAGCGGCGGTGGCGCGCCGCGCAGCGCGCCGGACTCCTGAAGGTACCGGTCGTGCTCCGGGAGCTCGGCGAGGACGCCGACAAGAACAACCTGCAGCTCGCGCTCATCGAGAACATCCAGCGCGAGGAGCTGAACTGCATCGACGAAGCGCAGGCCTACCGCCGGCTGGTCGAGGAGTTCCACCTCACGCAGGAGCAGGTCGCCACGGCGGTCGGCAAAGACCGGGCGACCGTGGCCAACCACCTCCGGCTGCTCAAGCTGCCGGACGAGGTGCGGGCCGACCTGGCCGGTGGGGCCCTCTCGATGGGCCACGCCAAAGCCCTGCTGGCCCTGCCCACCGAGCAGGCGCAGCGCAATGCCGCGCGCGAGGTGGTCAGCCGCGCGCTCTCTGTCCGGGAAACGGAGGCCATGGTCCGCAAGGAGATGGCCGGCCCGGCGCACCACACGCCGTCCCAGGCGACGCCCGCCGAGCCGCCCCGGGCGGACGTGCATACACGCGCCGCCGAAGACCGCATGCGCTTCGTGCTGGGCACGCGCGTCCACATTGCGAGAAAAGGGGCGGGCGGGCAGATCCGGATCGACTTCACGGACGAAGACGAACTGAACCGCCTGTACGACCGCCTGACGTCGACGTAGCCACGCCGACAGCGGGGCGCTCCGCTGGCGCCACGGGGACGGGGTGGCCACGCCGCCCCACCGGAAATGCGGTGCTCGCGCTCCCTGCGCGCCTGTGAAGGGCGCCCGGCTCGTACACTTCAGTCGCGCTCCGCGCCGCATTTCCGGTGGGACGGCGCGGCCACCCCGATGCCCCCTGAGCCAGCGGCGCACCACGCCGCGGCCGCAGCACCGGGGCGACCGCGGGCAGTGATGCCGCCGGGGCCGGCAGACCGTGGTTTCGGCCCTCCAGCACTACGGGCCACGGCGGGTCTCGTGGTATAAAAGCATGTTTGTGAACCGCCCGGCCGGCCCCACAGCGGGACCCGGACGCGGACTCGTTCAACTCCCTGAACGCAAAGGTTTCGGACCCGGCCGCCGCTGGCTGGCTTCGGCACGCTGGACGACTGAATTCGCATGAGCAACCGGGCTTCGGCCGGCCGTTACGCAAGGGCCCTCTTCGACGTCGCGCTGCAGGAGCAGCAGCTCGATCAGGTCGCGACCGATCTCGCCCGCGTGGCGGATCTCGTCGCCGGCAACGACGAGCTGCGCCGGACGTTCGGCAACCCGGCACTCCCCGCGCATCTGAAGCGCAAGATCGTTCAGGCCGTCGCCGATCGCCTCACGCTCGCCAAGCCCGTCGAGAAGCTGCTCGGCCTGATGGCCGACCGCGACCGGCTCGACAACATCGCCGGCCTGCACGCCGCGTTCACGAGCCGGCTGAACGCGCACCGCGGAATCGTGCTGGCCGAGATCCAGACGGCCGAGCCGCTCGAGACCTCGCAGGCCGCGGCGTGGCAGCAGCGCCTGTCGGTGGCGACCGGGCGCACGGTCAACGTCACGACCCGCGTCGACCCCTCGCTCCTCGGCGGCGTGCGCGCCCGGATCGGCAGCACCGTGTATGACGGCAGCCTCGCGACGCAGCTCGTGCGTCTCCGGAGCGGCCTGGTGGATCGTCTGTAGCAGAGACAGGTGGCAATGGACATTCGAGCAGAAGAGATTTCCAAGATCATCCGCGACCAGATCGGCAGCTTCTCCGTCCAGGTGGACGTGGCCGAGGTCGGCACGGTCGTGTCGATCGGTGACGGCATCGCGCAGGTCCATGGCCTGGAACGCGCCATGGCCGGTGAGATGCTGGAGTTCACGCACGGCGTGTTCGGCATCGCGCTGAACCTCGAAGAGGACAGCGTCGGTGCGGTGTTGCTCGGCGAGTTCCGCGAAATCAAGGAGGGCGATGTCGTCAAGCGCACGGGCCGCATCATCTCGGTGCCCGTCGGCGACGAACTGCTCGGTCGCGTGGTCAACGCGCTCGGCCAGCCGATCGACGGCAAGGGTCCGATCGCGACCAAGCAGTTCTTCCCGATCGAACGCATCGCCCCGGGTGTGACCGACCGTCAGCCGGTGAAGGAGCCGCTCCAGACCGGCCTCAAGGCCATCGACGGCATGGTGCCGGTCGGCCGTGGTCAGCGCGAGCTCATCATCGGCGACCGCCAGACGGGCAAGACCGCCGTCGCCCTCGACGCGATCATCAACCAGAAGGGCAAAGGCGTCATCTGCGTCTACAACGCCATCGGCCAGAAGCAGTCGACGGTGGCGCAGGTCGTCCGCACGCTCGAAGAGAACGACGCGATGAGCTACACCGTGGTCGTCGCGGCTTCGGCCTCCGACCCGGCGTCGATGCTCTACATCAGCCCGTACTCGGCCTGCGCGATCGGCGAGTACTTCCGCGACAGCGGCCGTCACGCGCTGGTGGTCTACGACGACCTTTCCAAGCACGCGCAGGCCTACCGCGAGATCTCGCTGCTCCTCCGCCGCCCCCCGGGCCGCGAGGCGTATCCCGGCGACGTCTTCTACCTGCATTCGCGCCTGCTGGAGCGCGCGGCCAAGCTGAAGAACGAACTCGGCGGCGGTTCGCTGACGGCGCTCCCGATCATCGAAACGCAGGCCGGCGACCTCTCGGCTTACATCCCGACGAACGTGATCTCGATCACGGACGGGCAGATCTTCCTCGAGAGCGACCTCTTCCACCAGGGCATCCGCCCCGCCATCAACGTCGGCAACTCGGTGTCGCGCGTCGGCGGCTCCGCGCAGGTCAAGGCGATGCGCGCCGTGGCCGGCACGCTGCGGCTCGACCTCGCGCAGTACCGCGAGCTCGCGGCCTTCGCGCAGTTCGGCTCGGACCTCGACAAGGCCACGCAGGCGCAGCTCAACCGCGGCAAGCGGCTCGTCGAGATCCTGAAGCAGCCGCAGTATCAGCCGCTCGCCGTCGAGAAGCAGGTCGTCATGATCTTCGCGGCGACCAATGGTTATCTCGACCCGATCGCGGTCGAGGATCTGCGGAAGTACGAGGACGAGCTCTACCGCTTCCTCGAGTCCCGTCACCCGGCCGTGCTGACCAGCATCGCCGAGAAGAAGGTGCTGGACGACGAGATCAAGGCCGCGCTGAAGGCCGCGTTGACGGACTTCGCGAAGGGCTTCGTCGGGTCCAGGGCCGCGGTTGCCTAGTCGATGCCGTCACTGATTGACCTCCGTCGCCGGATCCGCGCGGTCAAGTCGACGCGGCAGATCACCAAGGCGATGAAGATGATTGCGGCCTCGCGCCTGAAGCGCGCGCAGGACCGCGTCGTCGGAGCCCGTCCCTTCGCGCAGCACATCCGGGGTGTCCTGAACGGCCTGGTCACCCGGGTCGACAGCGCCACGCATCCGCTCCTCCGCGTGCCGGCCGAGGGCGAGGGACGCCCGCTGCTGATCATCGTGACGGCGGACCGCGGTCTGTGCGGCGGCTTCAACTCGAACATCGCCAAGGCGGCCAGCCAGCACATCCTCCAGGCCGGCACCGCGGCCGCGCCGATCGCGCTCGGGCTCGTGGGCCGGAAGGGCCGCGAGTTCTTCGGCCGCCGGGGCCTCGAGGTCGTCTACGACCGCATCAACGTGTTCCAGAAGCTCTCGTTCGACGACGCCGTGGAACTCGCAAACGTCGTCATCGACGAATTCACGTCCGGCCGCGCCTCGCGCGTGGACATCGTGTTCAACGAGTTCAAGTCCGTGATGACCCAGAAGGTCGTCATCGAACAGCTCCTGCCCATTCCGCGGGCCGAGATCGACACGACCCAGGGGGGGCTTGCCCCGAGCGAGCGAAGCGAGTCGAGGGGCGAATACCTCTACGAACCGGCGCCCGAACAGATCTTCAAGGACCTGCTGCCCCGCTACGTGCAGGTGCAGGTCTACCGCGCGCTGCTCGAATCGAACGCCGCGTTCTTCGCCGCGCAGATGACGGCCATGGACGCCGCGACGCGCAACTCGACCGAGATGATCGACGACCTGACGCTCTACATGAACAAGGTGCGCCAGGCCGCCATTACCCGCGAAATCATCGAAGTAGTGTCGGGCGCCTCGGCCACCTAGCCGCGTCCGCACAGCGACCGCCACACGACACACGAGAGATATGGCACAGACAGCAACGGCTCAGCGCACGGGCAGGGTGGTCCAGGTCATCGGACCCGTCATCGACGTCGAATTCCCCGAGGGTCTGCCCGAGATCTACAACGCCGTCCGCGTGGTTTCGGACGGCAAGGACGGCAGCGAGAAGATCGACGTCGTCGCGGAGGTGCAGCAGCACCTCGGCGAGAACCGCGTCCGCGCCGTCGCCATGAAGCCGACCGACGGCATGACCCGCGGCATGACGGTCATCGACACGACCGCGCCGATCTCGGTGCCCGTCGGCCCCGAGACGCTCGGTCGCGTGCTGAACGTGCTCGGCGAGCCGGTCGACTTCCCGGACCGCCCGGTGAATTCGAAGGAGCGCTGGCCGATCCACCGTGCCGCGCCGACGCTCGAGCAGCAGTCCACCGAGCTCAAGATGTTCGAGACGGGCATCAAGGTCATCGACCTGCTCGAACCGTACCTGCAGGGCGGCAAGATCGGGCTGTTCGGCGGCGCCGGCGTCGGCAAGACCGTCATCATCATGGAGCTCATCAACAACATCGCCATGAAGCACGGCGGTGTGTCGGTGTTCGGCGGCGTCGGCGAACGCACGCGTGAGGGCAACGACCTCTGGCTCGAGTTCCAGGAGTCGGGCGTCATCAATGCGGACGACCTCACGAAGTCGCGCGCGGCGCTTGTCTACGGCCAGATGACGGAACCGCCGGGTGCGCGTCTGCGCGTCGGCCTCTCCGCGCTGACCGTCGCCGAGTACTTCCGCGACGCCGAAGGCAAGGACGTGCTGCTGTTCATCGACAACGTGTTCCGCTTCACGCAGGCGGGCTCGGAAGTGTCGGCGCTCCTCGGCCGCATGCCGTCCGCCGTCGGCTACCAGCCGACGCTGGCCTCCGAAATGGGCCAGATGCAGGAGCGCATCACGTCGACGAAGAAGGGCTCGATCACGTCCGTGCAGGCCATCTACGTGCCCGCCGACGACTACACCGACCCGGCTCCGGCGACGGCCTTCGCGCACCTCGACGCGACCACGAACCTCTCGCGGCAGATCGCCGAGCTCGGCATCTACCCGGCCGTCGACCCGCTGGCCTCGACCTCACGCATTCTCGACCCGCGCGTCCTCGGCGACGAGCACTACAACGTCGCCAAGTCGGTGAAGCAGGTGCTGCAGCGCTACAAGGACCTGCAGGACATCATCGCGATTCTCGGCATCGACGAACTGTCCGAAGAGGACAAGCTCACCGTGAGCCGCGCGAGGAAGCTTCAGAAGTTCCTCTCGCAGCCCTTCTTCGTCGGCGAGCAGTTCACCGGCCTCAAGGGCAAGTACGTCTCGGTCGCCGACACGATCCGCGGCTTCAAGGAGGTCGTGGAAGGCAAGCACGACGACCTGCCGGAGCAGGCGTTCTACATGGTCGGCACGATCGAAGAGGCCATCGAGAAGGCCCGGGGTATGAAGGGATGAGCCAACTGACGCTCGAGATCGTGACGCCCGACCGGGCGCTCGCTCGCGAGACCGTCGACGAGGTGCAGGTGCCCGCGGCTGACGGGTACATGGGCATCCTGCCCGGGCACACGCCGCTGCTGGCCACGCTGCAGGTCGGCCAGCTCTCCTACCGTACCGGGCAGCAGACGACCGTGATGCACGTCGCATTCGGGTTCGTCGAGGTGCTGCCGGATCGCGTGACCGTGCTGGCGCAGGTGGCCGAGCGCGCCGAGGACATCGACATCGCGCGGGCCGAAGCCGCGAAGCGGCGGGCCGAGGAACGTCTCGCCATGGCGACCCAGGGCCAGGGGATCGACTTCGAGCGGGCCCGGGTGGCGATGATGAAGTCGCTGATCCGCCTGCAGATTGCCCACCGGATTCGATCCCGCACATGATGATCGCCTGGGCCTGACGCGCTCCGGCCCAGTGCGCACACGGTGTTCAGCAACCTCGCACAGCTGTTCCGCTACAGAGCCCTGATCCAGGGGCTCGCCGCCCGCGAGCTCACGGCCCGCTACCGGGGATCTGCCCTCGGGTTCCTCTGGTCGTTCGTCAACCCGCTGCTGCTGCTCCTCATCTACACCTTCGTCTTCACGGTGGTGATGCCGGGCACGCGGCCCGAGGCCTACGAGCCGTACGCGCTCTTCATGTTCTGCGGCATCCTGCCGTGGACGTGGTTCTCGACCTCGCTGCTCGAATCGTCGAACGCGCTCATCGCGGGCGGAAATCTCATCCGCAAGGTGCTCTTTCCGGCCGAGGTGCTGCCCATCACGACCGTGCTGGCCAACCTCGCGCACTTCTGCCTGGGCCTGCCCATCCTCGCCGCGTTCCTGCTCTACTACCGCGCGCCGTTTCTGACGCCGGACCTGCTCTGGCTGCCGGTCGTGATCCTCGTGCAGCTCGTCCTCTCGCTCGGCCTCGCGCTGATCTTCTCCGCGCTAACGGCGATCTTCCGTGACGTCCGCGACCTGCTGACGAACCTCGTGACCGTCTGGTTCTTCGCGACGCCGATCATCTACCCGTACACGCAGGCGCCCGAGTCCGTGCGGCCGTATCTCGCCGCGAACCCGTTCACGCATCTGGCCCGCGCCTACCAGGACATCCTGTTCACGCCCGGGCCCTACACGGCGTGGCCCCACCTGCTGCTGCTCGGCGGCGCGTCACTTGTGGTCTTCTTCGTCGGCTACGGCCTGTTCGACCGGCTGCGCGACGCCCTGCCGGAGTCCGTGTGACGCCCGCCATCGACGTCCGCGACGTCCGCAAGGTCTACCGGCGCTTCAGCCAGCGCCGGCAGTTCTCCACGCTCAAGAGCGCGCTGCTCGGTGGCGG
>JBFXBH010000130.1:0-8015 GCA_050183355.1 Vicinamibacterales bacterium
ACGCTCCGGCCGAGCTCCTGCTCGATCTCGGGGCCGTGCCGGTGCGAGAACAGGCCGTAGGCGGCCACCGACCCGTGGTTCTCGGAGAAGTGCGTGCGGTCCGACGGCGCCTTGCCCGCGCCGGACACGCCGCTCTTGGCGTCCACGATCACGTCGCCGGTCAGCAGGCCGGCGTCGGCCAGCGGCGAGAGCGCGATCAGCGCGGCCGTGGGATAACAGCCCGGGCACGAGATGAGGCGCGCGGTCTTCATCGAGACGGCGTCCTTCTCCGCGAGGCCGTAGACCGTGCCGTCCGGCAGCGCGCCGGTCGCCGGATACCACTTCGCGCGGTGGGCGTCGTCGCGGATGCGGAAGGCACCCGACAGGTCGATCACGCGCTTGCCGCCGGCCAGCAGCTTCGGCGCGACCTCGGCGGACGCCGCCTCCGGCAGCGCGAGGAACACGATGTCGGTGTCCGCGATCAGACGGTCGATGTCCAGCGGGACGACCGGGTCGTCCCAGATGCGCGCGAGGGCTGGCAGCGGACGCGGCGCGCTCGTGGCGCCGGAGGACATGGCGGCGGTCAGCGTGACGGCGGGGTGCCGGGCGAGGATCCGGACGAGTTCCTGTCCCGCGTATCCGGTGGCGCCGACGATGGCGACGCGGGTGGTGGCGACGGACGTGGTGGCCATGGACAAGACTATCTCTATTCAGGGAAAGGCATATTTATACAGCAACGGTGGTATGCTGTCGAGCCGCGTTTGCATAGTTATGAAGTCCGACAAGGTCCAGCGCCAGCGCGCGATCCTCGACGCCGTGGGGCACGAGCCCATCCGCAGCCAGGAGCAGCTCCGGCGGCGCGTGAAGGCGCGCGGGTTCGACGTGACGCAGGCCACGCTCTCGCGTGACGTCCGGGAGCTCGGGCTGATGAAGGGCGGCACGGACGGCGCGTATCTCGTGCCCGGAGCCGAGCCGGCGCCGGCGCCCGGCCCCGCCACGACGCTCGACCGGGCCGCGGCGGAGTATCTCGTCCGCGTGGACCGCGTGGAGCAGATGGTGCTGCTCCGCACGGGGCCCGGACAGGCCGGCGTGCTCGGCGTGGCGCTCGACCGGGCGCGGCTGCCCGAGGTGGTCGGCACGCTGGCCGGGGATGACACGATTCTCGCGATCGCGCCGGACGCGCGTCGCGCCACCGCGCTCGTCAAGAGACTGCAGCACCACGTTCGGGGGACACAGTAGATGGATTCACGCACACCGGGTTCGCCGAAGGAGCCGGCCGACCGGCTCTGGTCGGGCCGTTTCGACACCGCTCCGGACCCGGAAGCCTTCGACTTCGGCGTGTCGTTCCCGTTCGACCGCCGTCTGTTCGAGGACGATGTCACCGGAAGCCAGGCCTGGGCCACCGCGCTCCGGGACGCGGGTGTGCTGACGGCCGCCGACCACGACGCACTTCAGGCGGCGATGCTGGAGATTCTGGCCGCCGCACGGGCCGACCCTGACTTCGTCAACGGACCGGACGAGGACGTCCACAGCTTTGTCGAGCGGCAGCTCGTGGAGCGCGTCGGCGACGCCGGACGGCGCCTGCATACCGGGCGTTCCAGGAACGAGCAGGTGTCGCTCGATCTGCGGCTCTACCTCCGCCGCCGGATTCCGGCGATCCAGGACGCCGTGGCCGCCCTCGTCGACGCACTGGTGACGCTGGCGGAGTCCGCGGGCGACGCGGTGATGCCGTCCTACACGCACCTCCGCAAGGCGCAGCCGGTGCTCGTGGCGCACTTCCTCCTCTCGCACGCCGCTCCGCTGCGCCGGGACTACGAGCGCCTGGCCCGTGCGTCGGCCGAGGCCGATGCGCTGACGCTCGGCAGCGGCGCCATCGCCGGTACCAGCTACGGCGTCGATACGGCCGCGCTCGCGACGCGGCTCGGCTTCTCCCGCGTCGTGCTGAACAGCATGGACGCCTCCTCCGACCGCGACTTCGTCGCCTCGTTCCTCTACGCGGTCGCGTTGACGATGGTGCACCTCAGCCGGATCGCCGAGGACTTCATCATCTTCACCGGCGAGGAGCACCAGTTCTTCGAGCTGTCGGACGCGTCGGCGACCGGCAGCAGCATGATGCCGCAGAAGAAGAACCCGGACCCGCTGGAGCTGGTGCGCGGCAAGAGTGGCCGCGCGCTGGGCCGGCTTTCAGGATGGCTGACGACGATGAAGGCACTGCCGACCGGGTACAACAAGGATCTGCAGGAGGACAAGGAAGCCACCTTCGACGCCGAGCAGACCGTGCTGGTGTCGCTGGCCGCCACGCGCGCCGTGGTTTCGCGCCTCGGCCTCAACGCGCCGCGATCGGGCCAGGCGGCCTCGGGCCTGCTGCTGGCCACCGACGTGGCGGACTACCTGGTCCGGAAGGGCCTCCCGTTCAGGCGTGCCCACGAGATCGTCGGCACGATGGTCCGGAACCTGCTGGCCGAAGGGCGGGACTTCTCGCAGCTCTCCCGGGAGGAGTGGCGCGCGGCGAGCGACGCCTTCGGGGAGGACGCCCCCGACGCCGCCACGCCGCTGGCCTCCGTGCGGGCCAAGCGCACACCGCAATCGACCGCGCCCGACGCCGTGGCCACCGCCCTGGCCGAGAGCCGGCAGTGGCTTGCCGCCGCCAAGGCCCGCTGAAGGTGCTACACTCTGACGACCCCTGCGCGCGACCCTCGCGCGACCCGTCTCCATCTGACCGTACGGAAGTCCTGACTCCTGGGGGAGTGCATGCAGCAGCGCCGGCTTCGGCTCGGTGACACCGTGGACGACTACTGTCCGCGGGAACGACGTGTGACCAACCACGCGATTGTGGCGATGGTTGAAGAGCAGATCACCCATACGCGGTGCACGGCCTGCGAGGCCGACCACGAGTACAAGGAGGCCCGGGTCCCGCGCCGGAAGCGCGAGGACGCGCCCTCGTCGCAGCCGCCCGGCGGGCGTATCGTCCCGCACACGGCGCCCGAGGAAGAGGCCGCCGTGCTGGCCGCGCTGGAGAGCGTCAGCGTGAGCCTCGTGGTCGACGAGCCCGAGGCTGCGGGCGGCGCGGAGGCCGACGGTGACAACGCCGGCAACCGCGAGGACGACAACTGGCCGGTGCACCGCCGTCTGATCCGCGCCACGTTCCCGCGCCCCGAAGGTCAGCCGCCGGAGTGGAAGGAACCGGAGTTCACGAACCGTCAGCCCACGCACCGTCGCGGCCGGTTCGGGCCGGGGGGCGGGCAGGGCGAGCCGAACGGCAACCGCGCCGGGCACCCGCGGCGCAGCGGGGGCGGCCGGGGGCCGTTTCAGCCGTCAGGGGGCGGCCAGCCCAGGGGCGACGGCAATCGGTCGGGCGGCCACTGGCAGGGCGGCGGGGGCCGTCCCGGAGGCGGAGGGCAGGGCCAACCGGGCCAGGGCGGCCAGGGCGAAGGGGGCGGCGGGCGCCGCCGCCGCCGGCGCGGGCGCTAGCGTTCGGGACACCATCACCGCATGGATCTCACCGGTAAACACGGCCTGATCGTCGGCGTCGCCAACAAGCGCTCGATTTCGTGGGCCATCGCGCAGGCCGCCGCACAGGCGGGCGCGAAGCTCGCACTTACCTATCCCAACCCGCGACTCGAAGAAAACGTCCGCGAACTGGCGGCCACGCTCGACGGCGCCGTCGTGCTGCCGTGCGATCTCACGAGCGACGAGCAGATCGCGGCGCTGACCGGCTCGCTCGATCAGGCGTTCGGCGGGCTCGACTTCGTGCTGCACGGCGCCGCGTTCGCCCCGGCCGCCGAACTGTCCAACCGGTTCGTGCAGACGTCGCGCGACGGGTTCCGCACGGCGCTCGACGTCAGCGCGTACTCGCTCGTGGCCCTGACCAACGCCTGCCTGCCGTTGCTGGAGAAGCGGGGTGGCGGCAGCGTCGTCACGCTGACCCACCTCGGCGCCGACCGCGTGTTCCCGAACTACAACGTGATGGGCGTGGCGAAGGCCGCGCTCGAGGCGAGCGTCCGCTATCTCGCGGCGGACCTCGGCCCCCAGAACATCCGCGTGAACGCGGTGTCCGCCGGGCCGATCAAGACGCTGGCCTCGGCCGGGATCCCCGGGCTCTCGGTCATGCTGCAGGCGCAGCGGGAGCGCGCGCCGCTCAGGCGCGGCATGGAGCTGGCCGAGATCGCCGACGCGGCGCTGTTCCTGCTGAGCCCGGCGGCCCGCGCCGTGACCGGCGAAGTGTTGATGGTCGACGCCGGCTATCACATCGTCGGCATCTAGCGCGACGCTACTTCCGTCCCCACTCCTCGCGGAGGATCGCCGCGTCCGGCACGCCGAGCGCCGTCAGGGTCGCGACGGATTCGCCGACCATCTGGGGCGGTCCGCACACGAAGCACAGCGTGTGACCCGGGTCGTGCATCACCGCCTCGAAGTGCGCGCGGCCGATCCGGCCTCGCTGGCCGCCCCAGTCGCCGTCGTCGCGCGTGACCGTCCGGTGCAGCTCGAGCTGGCCGGTGGCCGCGAGCGCCTCGAACTCGGGGAGAAACGCGAACTCGTCGGCGCGACGCGCGCTGTACATCAACGATGCGCGCAGCGCCGGGTGCGCCAGCCGCGCGTGCCCCAGCATGGCCCGCAGCGGGGCGATGCCCGTGCCACCCGCGATGAACAGCAGGTGGGATGCGTGCGGGTTCGGAGGAAAGAGGAACGAGCCCAGCGGCCCTTCGATCTCGACGGCGGAGCCGGGCGCGAGCGAGGCCAGCGGATGCTCCTGCCCCGGCGAGCCCCCGACACCGACCAGAAATTCCAGCGTGCCCGTGCGAGCCGACGCCTCCGGCGACGAGGCGATCGAATAGGGACGGCGCGCGCCCCCGGGCGGTCCCGCCATCACGGCCTGACCGGCATGGAACGCCAGCGGCTGACCGCCGAGGTCGATCGTCAGCAGACGGGAACGGGGCGTGATCGCGTCGACCTGCCGCAGCGTGGCGCTCAGCGTTGCCGGCACTGAACGAGTGTACCCCGGCTGCACGCCGCGCCCGTTGTCCGGGTGTCATCCGAGCGGGGTAAGCTACGCAAATGCCCTATCGTTCCCCCGGTTCGCCGGGCACATCCCGTCCGAAGCATCTCGCCGGCAAACCCATCCGCTACTACCGGCCGAAGGGCAGCCCGGAGATCCGGCATCTGGTGGATGAGGGGTTCCAGGCCTTCAACGCCGCGCGGCTCGGCGAGGCGTGCCGCATCTTCACCGACAAGATGCTGCTGCCGGAGCACGACACGACGATCGCGCTGACCGTCGCCGGCGCGCTGACGCCGGCCGGGCTGGGCGGCTGCGTCGTCGAGCTGATGAACCGGGGACTGATCGACTTCATGATCAGCACGGGCGCGAACCTCTATCACGACCTGCATTACGCGCTGAACTTCACGCTCCACCGCGGGTCGCCGTTCGTCAACGACGTCGAGCTCTACGACGAGGGCGTCATCCGCATCTACGACGTGCTGTTCCCGGCCACGGTGCTACTCGAGACGGACGCCTACGTGCGCGATTTCCTCGTCCGCTCCGGCCTCGACGGCCCGATTCCGACGTCCGAACTGCACTACCGGCTCGGCCTCGACCTGCTCGAGCAGCACCCCGGTTGCGAGGAACACTCGGTCCTCGCCGCGGCGGCGAAGGCCGGCGTGCCGATCTACACGTCGTCCCCGGGCGACAGCTCCATCGGCATGAACGTCGCGTACCACGAGCTGATGAACGGCAGCCGCCTGATGATCGACCCGAACCGGGACGTGAACGAGGTCTGCGCGTTCATCCTCGCGGGGAAGAAGAACGGCTGCGTGATCCTCGGCGGCGGCTCCCCGAAGAACTTCTACCTGCAGGGACAGCCCACGCTCTGGGAGGTCTACGGCATCCCGAAGGGCGGCAACGACTACTTCATCCAGATCACGACCGACCAGGTTGTCTGGGGCGGCCTGTCGGGTGCGACGCCGGCCGAGGCCGTGAGCTGGGGCAAGGTGAACCCCGGCGTGCTGCCGGACACCTGCGTGGCCTACTGCGACTCGACGATCGCGTTCCCGATCTTCAGCGAGTACGTCGTGGGGGCGCCGAGCGGGCGCCGCCCGCTGAAGCGGCTGATCGAGAAGCGCGACGCACTCGTGCAGGCGCTCCACGCGCAGGCCATCGAGGCGCGGAAGGCCGAGGCCGAGGCCGAGGCGTAGCGGAGAGCTGCCAGCACCGGGAACGGACATGGGCACGCTCGCCTCGGAACTCGCCGGGCGCGCGGATTCGGGGTCGGACCAGCCGCGGGTCTACGTGGATGCCAACGTGTCCGCGACGCTGGTGACCTACATGCGCCAGCGCCTCGGCTGGGACGTGCTCTACGTGATGGAACAGGACGACCTGCGCCGCGCCAGCGACGTGGAGCACTTCCGCATGGCACGGCAGCTGCGGCGCACGCTCATCACGTTCGACCACGACTTCCTCGACGACCGGCTGTTCCCGCCGGCCGAGAGCGGCGGCGTACTGGTCCTCTCCGCCCCGGACGACAGCCGCTACCGGCAGATGCTGCTCGAAGTCGACGCGCGCGTGTTCCGCCCCGGCGCCGAGGATGCCGGGGACCGCCGGACCGTCCCCGTGCCGCTCGAGGGACGCACGCAGCACCTGACCGCCGAGTGGGCGCCGCAGCGGTCGCGCGGCCTACGTCCGGATCCGCTCGAACGCTGACACGAGGTCGCTCTGGCCCAGCGCCTCCTCGAGCAGGCGGAGCACGGCCACGATGCGTCCGGCGTCCAGGTCGCCGCGGTGGATCCGCCACAGGGTCGCGGCGTCGTCGATGTCCTTGTTTCGTCCCGCCAGGACCTTCGCGATCACGAGATCGGTCGGGTCGATGACGGGAACGCTCGTTCCGCCGATCTCCACCGCTCGCGCGCGGTCCAGGAACTCGTCCTCGAGGCCCGAGCTCGCCAGGACGACGTCGAGGGGCATGCCCGTGGCGGTATGCACGAAGGGCATCACCCTGGTACGGCGGACGAAGTCCGGATCGTCGACCCTGAGAGAGAATCCGGCAGACGTCATGTCGGCGGCGAACCGTTCGGGTGCATCAGGCGTGAGCGAGAGGGTGATGTCCACGTCCGCGCTCATACGGGGAACGCCATGGATCACGACGGCTTGCGCGCCAAACAGGTACCACCGTCCCCACCGCCCGAGGACGGGCGCGAGGGCACCGAGGAGTTCAGCCGCGGCGGGTTGAACCGGCACGGCGGAGGAGTGCGCTGAGGCGGGCGTGCGAGGCGATGTCGTCCCGCCGTGCGTCGGCGTCAGGCCAGGACGAATCACGCTGCAGCATCTGCCGCCGCAGTTCGTCCGCGATTCGCAAGGCTTCGGATGGACCGAGGCGGCGAATGCGGTCCGCCCAGTACGCGTCCTTGGATGCCCGGAGCGCTGCCCAGTCGCGGTTCACGAAGTCGCGAATGCCGCTCGCAGTCACACCGGGATTGTAGCGCTCTACTTCGATTAACCTAGAACCCAGCCGAATGTTCTCCGTCGCCAAGCGCATCGACTTCTGCTACGGCCACCGCCTGCTCGACTACGACGGCGTCTGCCGGCACCTGCACGGCCATAACGCCGTGGCCGAGATCGAAGTCGAAACCCCGGCGCTCGACGGGCGCGGCATGGTCGTCGACTTCCGCGACATCAAGCGCATCGTCAAGGCGTGGATCGACGACCACCTCGACCACCGGATGATCCTGCGGCACGACGACCCGATGATCGCGCACCTGACGGCGTCCGGGGAACCGCACTTCGTGCTCGACTCCAACCCGACCGCCGAGCGCATCGCGCAGCTCCTCTTCGAGACGTGCCGTGAGCTGGGCCTGCCGGTCGTGCGCGTCACGCTCTGGGAAACGCCGACATCGTGGGCCAGCTACCGCGCCTGATCGTCTTCGACCTCGACGGCACGCTGATCGACTCGCGCCGTGACCTCACCGATGCCGCCAACGCCCTGATCGTCGAGCACGGGGGCGCGCCCCTCACGGAGGACGCCGTCAGCCGGATGGTGGGGGAGGGC
>JBFXBH010000131.1:0-5820 GCA_050183355.1 Vicinamibacterales bacterium
TGGCGCCTCGTGGCCGACGACCGTGGCTTCTTCACGTCCCACAACACCGGCGGCCGGCTCGTCTCCTACTACGGGGACAACCACCCGGTGTATGCCGGCAACGTCGTGAAGGCGATGGCGTCCGCGAAGGACGGTTACCCGGCCGTCGTCGCGCTGTTCGCCGACGCGCTGTCCTCGCCGGACCCGGCAGGCCAGCCCGCCCGGGAGGCCGCCTGGCACGACCTGACGCGGCGGCTCGACGCCGACCTCGTCGGACGCGTGCACGAGGTGCGGCGGCTCACGGAGACGATCGTCGAGGTGGTCGTCCACGCGCCCGCCGCCGCCCGCCGCTTCGAGCCGGGGCAGTTCTATCGCCTGCAGAACTTCGAGGTGCTGGCGCGCCAGGCCACCTGGGCCGGCCGCACCACGCCGCTGCTGATGGAAGGCATCGCGCTGACCGGGGCCTGGGTGGACCGCGAGCGGGGGCTGCTCTCGCTGATCGCGCTCGAGATGGGCGTGTCCAGTCGCCTCGTCGCGTACCTGCAGCCCGGAGAGCCGGTCGTCGTGATGGGGCCGACCGGTGCGCCGACCGAGATCCCGCGTGGCGAGTCCGTGCTGCTGGCCGGCGGTGGCCTCGGGAACGCCGTGCTGTTCTCGATCGCGAAGGCGCTGACGAGCGCCGGCAATCGCGTGATCTACTTCGCCGGCTACAAGAAGGGGGAGGACCTCTTCAAGCGCGAGGAGATCGAAGGCGCCACCGACCAGGTGATCTGGAGCACGGACACAGGCGCCGCGATCGCGCCGGGCCGGCCGCAGGACGCGCACTTCCGCGGCAACATCGTGCAGGCGATGGTGGCCTATGCGACCGGCGCGCTTGGTGAGCCGCGCGTGCCGCTGCCGTCCGTCGACCGCATCATCGCCATCGGCTCGGACCGCATGATGGCCGCCGTGAAGGCCGCGCGGTCCGCCGTGCTGGCGCCGTTCCTCAAGGCGGAGCACGTCGCCGTCGCCAGCGTCAACTCGCCGATGCAGTGCATGATGAAGGAGGTCTGCGCCCAGTGCCTCCAGCGCCATGTGGATCCCGCGACCGGCGCGGAGCGGTTCGTCTTCACCTGCTTCAACCAGGACCAGCTCATGGACCGCGTCGACTTCACGAACCTCAACGCGCGGCTGAAGCAGAACACGGTGCAGGAGAAGCTGTCCGCGCTCTATCTCGAGCGGCTGCTGGCCTCCGTGACCGACGCACACGTGTAGAATCTGTTCGAGCCACCCGCGTCTCGATGGCGGCCGCGCCAGCGGCCGTAGAGCGCTCCGGAGGCCTGTCCGCGATCCCAGGGCATGCCGGACGCGGGTCGTGATCGCCGGAGACCAGCTGTGTCGTCGACATCCCTCGGGTCGGTGTTCGTTCGAATCCTCCTCTGCGCCGGTGTGGCGACCGCGGTGCTTGCCTCGCCCGCCTGGTCGCAGTCGCCCGGCGTCATCACCGGCCGGGTCATCGATCAGACCGGCGGCGTGCTGCCGGGTGTGACCGTGGACCTGGTGACCGTCCGGGGCACGACATCCACCGTCAGCGACGGCGCGGGACGATACCGCTTCGACGGCGTGGCTCCGGAGGCGGCCGAACTGACGTTCCGGCTCATCAACTTCGGCCTGGCACGCCGGACCGTCACGGTGCCCGCGGGCGCGACCGTCACCGTCGACGTGCAACTGGCCCTGGCCCTGAACGCCGACGTCGTCGTCACGGGCACCTCGACGTTTCGGAATGTCGCGGACGTGGAGGCGCCGGCGGAGAACCTGGTGGGCATCGCGTCGGCGGCCAGCCAGGGCGCGATCACCGCCGTCCAGCTTGAGGCGCGACCCGTCATGCGCGTCGGCGAGGTGCTGGAGACGGTGCCGGGCATGGTGGTCAGCCAGCACAGCGGCGAGGGCAAGGCCAACCAGTACTACCTGCGCGGGTTCAACCTGGACCACGGGACGGACTTCTCGATGACGGTGGCCGGCGTGCCGGTGAACACGCCCACCGGGGCGCACGCGCATGGCTACGCGGACGTCGGATTCCTGATTCCGGAGCTGGTGAGCGGCGTGCAGTTCAAGAAGGGGCCGTACTTCGCCGACGAGGGCGACTTCTCGGCCGCGGGCGCCGCGAACGTCAACTACGCGAACGTGCTCGACGCGCCGATGGTGCGCCTGACGGGCGGCCGCTTCGGGTGGGGCCGGGTGCTCGCCGCGGCCTCGCCGAGGCTCGCCGGGGGGCACCTGCTGGCGGCGCTCGAGTTGAACCACAGCGACGGGCCGTGGGAGCGCCCCGACAACTACCAGAAGACCAACGCGGTGCTCCGCTACAGCCGCGGCGACGCCCGGAACGGACTCATGCTGACCGGCACCGCGTATGGTGCCGACTGGGATTCCACGGACCAGGTGCCGGTGCGGGCCGTCGAGCGCGGCCTGATCAGCCGGTTTGGACTGGTGGACCCGAGTGACCGCGGTCGTGCCCGCCGGGCGACGTTCGCCGTGGACGCCCAGCGCACGCAGGGCCTCTCGGCGTGGCGGGTCAACGCCTTTGCCCTGCGGAACGAGCTGAACCTGTTCTCGAACTTCACGTACTTCCTCGACGATCCCGAACACGGCGACCAGTTCGAGCAGGCCGAGCGGCGCACGGCGGCCGGCGGCCGGGTGACGTATCGCCGCCTCGGCCAGCTCGGAGGGCGCCACACCGAGAGCGCGGTCGGCACGCAGTTCCGGTTCGATCGCCTGGCACCGGTGGGCCTCTACCACACGGCCAGGCGCCAGCGCCTCAGCACGACACGGGAGGATCGCGTCTCCCAGACGATGACCGGCGTGTACGCGCAGACGGAGGTCGCGTGGACGCGGACGCTGCGGACGACGCTCGGGCTCCGGGGTGACCTCTACGCCTTCGATGTGGCGTCCCACATTCCCGTCAACTCGGGGACCGGGTCCGCCGGCCTCATCAGCCCGAAGCTCGCCGTCGCCATCGGTCCGTGGAAGGGGACGGAGTTCTACGTGAACGCGGGCCTGGGCTATCACAGCAACGACGCCCGGGGCGCGGTGATCGCGGTGGATCCGAAGACCGGGGACCCGGCGGATCCGGTCACGCCGCTGGTGCGCGCCCGCGGCGCGGAGGTGGGCGTGCGGACGGTCGCCGTGCGCGGCCTGCAGTCGACGGTCTCGGTCTGGTACCTCGGCCTGGCGTCCGAGCTGCTCTTCGTGGGCGACGCGGGCACGACGGAGGCGGGCCGTCCCAGCCGCCGCATGGGCATCGAATGGGCGAACTACTGGCGGCTGCGCCCCTGGCTGACGGCGGATGCGGACGTGTCGTTCGCGCAGGCCCGGTTCGTGGACGACGACCCGGTCGGCCATGCCATCCCGGGTGCCCTGGCCCGGGTGATCTCGGCCGGCGTGACCGCCGAGCCGCGCCAGTCGCTGTTCGGGAGCCTGCGCCTCCGTCACTTCGGACCGCGCGCGCTCGTCGAGGACCGCAGCGTCCGGTCGGCGGGCACGACGCTGTGGAACGCCGAGGCGGGTTACCGCCTCTCCCCGAAGGCCCGCCTCATCGTCGAGGTCTTCAACCTGTTCGATGCGCAGGTGGCGGACATCGACTACTTCTACACCTCGCGCCTCCCCGGCGAGCCGGCGGAGGGCATCGATGACGTCCACACCCACCCGGCGCTGCCGCGGTCCGTGCGGATCGGCTGGACCTACGCCTTCTAGATCCGTCGGCGGCCGGGCCGGCACCGCTCGACCAGCCGGGACGACGGTGACGGTTTCGCGCTAGGCTGGGGCCTCTGAGGAGGTGCCATGAGCGGATTGAATCGAAGCGTTGCCACGGGCGTCGCCGGGTTTGCGCTGGGCGCGATGCTGACCACCGGGCTCGTGAAGGGGCAGGCTCCCGCGACGAAGATCGACGGCAAGTTCAGCCACGTGGCGATTGTCGTGAAGGACGTCGACAAGGCGGCGAAGACCTACGGCGAGATCTTCGGCGTGACGCCGCCCCCCGCGCGGATCGTGAAGAACATCCCGTTCCCGCCGTCCTATGGTCCCGGCAGGACGATGGGCACGAAGACGACGATGATCACCGCATCGGGCGTCAATCTGGAGCTGATTCAACCGCTCGACGGCCCGAGCCCGTGGCGCGACCACCTCGAGAAGTACGGCGAGACGGTGCACCATCTCGCGTTCGCCGTGCCGGAGTGGGCGCCCGCCATCAAGTTCCTCGAGTCGAAGGGCGGGAAGTGGGTCCAGGGTGTCGAGCAGTACAACTTCGGCTACGTGGACCTGACGCCACAGCTCGGCTTCACCATCGAAGTCATGGGGCCGAAGATCAACCTGCCGCCGCAGTAGCAGCCCGGGCGTGCGCGCGGCGGGCCTTCTGATCGCGGCGGCGCTGGCCGTCGAGGTGCTGCTCCGGGCCGGCGTTCCGCCGAACGTCCGGGCGCGGCAGGACCGGGAGGTGCGCGGCGCGCGCGTACTCGTGCTCGGCGATTCGTTCAGCCTGGACCTCGACGGCATGGCCGTCGGCCTGCTCAAGGCGGACCTGGCGGTGCGGGGCGTCACGCTCGTCTCGCTCGCGCAGCCGGGGTTCGGGCCGCGGAACTATCGCGACAGCCTGAACGAGGCGCTCGCGTCGCATCGGCCCGACGTGGCCATCCTCAACTACTACGTGGGCAACGACGTCTCCGACACGATGCGCGACCGGCGTGACGTCCCGGACTGGCGCGCGCGGGCCGGGCCGGTGCTGCGGCGCTCGTACGTGGCGGCGCTCGCGCTGGACGCGGCCGGGGCCGCCCGCCAGTGGTGGCGGATGAGAGACGTGACGGCGGCTGCAGACGCGACGGGTGCCCTGAACCCCTTCCTGGTCGACCTCGGGCAGCGCGAGCCGGCCTACCTCGCCTGGAACCTCGACGCCGAGGGGCCGGACGCGCAGGCCGCCTGGCAGCAGAACCAGCGCCTGCTGACCGAGGTGCGCGACCGCTGCCGCGAGGCGGGCGTGGCCCTGCGCGTCCACATCTGGCCGTCGACGCTTCAGGTCAACGCCAGCCACGCGTCGTTCTACCGGGCCCTCGGCTTCCGTGTGGACGACGGGTGGACGACCGCCGATCGTCCGCAGCGGTTGCTGCGGGAGTTCTGCGGTGCCGAAGGGCTCGACTGTCGCGATTGGCTGCCGGCGCTTCGCGCGGAACGCCGCGAGCTGTATCTGGAGCGGGACGACCACTGGAACGCCGACGGTCATCGCGTGGCCTTCGGCCTGATGCGGGCTGACCTGACAGCTGTGCTCAGGTAGTCCCCGCGTTCGGGCCGTACGAGCCCGCCGGGTTTCTACAGCGCCGTCGGGTCCACGCCCCAGCCGCGGAGGATCGCGGCTTCGTCCTCCGCGCTGACGCTCTTCTTGAAGCGGGCGCTGGAGCGGCCCTTCACGCGCCGCTCGCATTCCGGCCACGTCGCATGGCGCATGGGCACGCCGTCGACGACGCTGACGTACGAGTACGCGGCAGCCTTGCTCGTGCCTGGGCCGGCCGAGCCCTTGCCGGCGGAGACGGGCTTTCCGTCGCCGGCGGGCACCCGCCGCACGTCGACGCCGTAGCCGTCGAGCGGGCCGTCGTACAGGTCCGCCGGCCGCGCGGTCGCGAAGGCTACGGAAATCGCGTCCGCGCGCTCGTTGCCCGGCGTGCCCACGTGGCCGCGCACCCAGTGCCAGTCGACGCCGCCGCGGCCCCGGGCCTGCACGAGGGCGGACAGCCGTTCCCACAGGTCCCGGTTCAGGACGTCCTGGCCCGTTGCCGTCTTCCAGCCGCGCGTCCGCCAGCCGAACACCCACTTCGTGAT
>JBFXBH010000131.1:5920-7938 GCA_050183355.1 Vicinamibacterales bacterium
GCCAAGGTCAGCCGGAACAAGAAGATCTATCTCGTCACAACGCACGCGCACGCCGAGCACACATCCGGCATGGACGCCTTCCCCGAGGACATGACGTTCGTCGTGGCCCGCGCGCAGCAGGCGGAGATGGATGCGGCCGGCGACCGCGCCTTCGCCGGCATGGCGAAGCTCTCACCGGCCATCGCCACGATGCTGCAGGGCGCGAAGCTGCGCAAGCCGGGCATCGTCTTCGAGCAGGAGCACGTGCTGGATCTCGGTGGCGTGAAGGCCCGCGTGATCTGGATGGGGCCGGCGCACTCGAAGGGTGACACGGTGACGGTCGTCGAAGGCGAGGGCGTGATCTTTGCCGGCGACATCGCGCCGCGCCAGCGCTTTCCGAGCCTCTACGGGGACGCGAAGCGCGTGGAGTTCGTCAAGGCGATGGGCCGCGTCGAGGCACTGAACGGACGGGTGATCGTGCCGAGCCACGGCCCCTGGGGCGACAACTCGATCTTCGCCGAACAGCGGAAGGTGCTCGACGAGATCGCGGCCCGTGTCGCCTCACTGAAGGGGCAGGGCCAGCCGCTCGACGCCGTCACGAAGACGGTGGCCGCGGAGTTCCGGGCGCGCTATCCCACCTGGGAGTCGGCGATCCCGAACGAGGTCGAGCCCATCATCCGCGGCGTGTACGCCGAGTAACCCGTGCGCCGGCGTGACGCCGGTATCCGTCTACACCCCGTAGAGGCTCTGGCGCATCTGCCGCGTGAGCCCGTCGATGTCGTCCTCGGACCGCTCGCAGAGGACGAGGGCCCGCCGGACGAGCTCGATCCCGCCTTCGAACTCCGGCTGGACGACGCCGTCGACGCCGAGCGCCCGCAGGTCCTCCACGTGCGTGGCCGTCGTGGCGCGGCAGACGATCAGCAGGCGCGGATTGACCTGCCGGGCCCGCGCGATGCCGAGCCGCAGCGCCTGCCATTCCGGTGCGGCCATGACCAGCATCCGGGCCGACGCGGCGCCGGCGGCCCGAAGGATCTCCTCGCTCGCGATGTCGCCCCACACGACGGGTACGCCTTCCTCCCGTGCGCGCATCGCGGTGGCGTGGTGCAGCTCGACGACCACGTGCGGCAGGCCCGCGCCCTGCAGCACGCCGACGATGGCCCGGCCGGTGCGCCCGAAGCCGGCCACGATGACGTGGTTCTCCTGCGCCTCGACGGGCGGGAGCTCGAAGCCCGCGACCGGCGCGGACCACCGGCGCGCGAGGCGGCGCGCCGCGGGCAGCAGCCCCGGGAACATCAGCGGCGAGATCGCCATCGAGAGCACCGTGCAGCTGAGGGCCAGGTCGTAGGTGTCCTTGCTGATGAAGCCGCCGGTGTGGCCCACGCGGGCCAGCACGAAGCTGAACTCGCCGACCTGCGAGAGGCCGAGGCCGACGATCCACGGCGCGAGGTTGCGGAAGCCGAACAGCCGCGTGATGCCGCCGCAGATGATCGCCTTGCCGACGACGATCGCGCCGACGAGCAGCGCCACACTGCCCGCGTGCGTGACGACGTAGCGGGGGTCGAACAGCATGCCGACGGCGACGAAGAAGAGCAGGCCGAACACGTCCCGGAGCGGCACAACCTCGCTGAGTGCCTGGTGGCTGAGCTCGGACTCGCTCAGCACGAGGCCGGCGACGAACGCGCCGATCGCGAACGAGAGGCCGGCCTGGAACGCGAGGAAGCCGAGCCCGACGCCCGAGGCGACCACGGAGACGAGAAACAGTTCGCGCGACCCCCACTGCGCGACGCGGCGGAGCAGCGCCGGCAGGAGCCGCGTGCCCACGACGACGATCAGCGTAAGGATGACGCCGGCGACGAGCGTGGCCTGCGCGGCCCGGCCCGCCAGGCCCTCGCCGCTGCCGACCTGCGGCAGAATGATGAGAATCGGCACGACCGCGAGGTCCTGGACGACGAGCAGCCCCAGCATCACGCGGCTGGCCAGCGTCGAGAGCGTGTTGGTGGCCGTCAGCGTCTTCAGCACGACCATCGTGCTGGACAGGG
>JBFXBH010000132.1:0-7905 GCA_050183355.1 Vicinamibacterales bacterium
AGCCCGGAGTGATCCCGCGGGCAGACGAGATGCTCCAGGTACCAGGGATCCAGCCTTGGAGCAGCAGGCGCGCCGTCGGACATCGACCGGCCGGCTACTCCACCGGCCGGAGCTGGAACGTGAAGACGGTGTCCGTCAGCATGTCCAGGTTGGCGCCGTCGTTGATGAAGCCGGTGACGGAGGCCTCGAAGCGCGCCGCGCCCCGCGTCAGCCCTGACAGCGTGAAAGCGCCCGACGCGTCGGTACGGACGCCGCGCCCTGTGTCAGGGCCAGTCTTCACCTCGACGAGCGCGTTCGGGAGGAACTCGCCGCTGCCCGCCGCGTTCCGCACGAACCCGCTCAACGTGACGGTCACGACGGGCGCCGGGGTAGGCGTCGGCGTTGGGGTCGGCGTTGGCGTTGGCGTTGGCGTTGGCGTCGGTGTCGGGGTTGGCGTCGGCGTCGGGGTTGGCGTCGGCGTCGGGGCCGGCGTTGGTGCCGGGCTCGGGGACGGTGACGGTGACGGCGACGTCGGGCTGCTGCTGGAGGAACTGCAGCCGGCGAGGCCGAAGGCCAGGGCGGTCGCGGTCAGGCTCAGAACGACGAGGGCGGCACGGATGGGCTGAGTCACGCCCGGATTGTAGCCTGTCGCGCGCAGGCCGTGCCGGCTGGGGGAGGGGCTACGGCCGCCCGGGCTGGCCGCGCATGGCCTGCCGGATCGCGGCCACCGAGGCCGTCACGTCGGCGTCCGTTGTCGCGTGGTTGCTGACGGAAATCCGCATCACCGTCTGCCCCCGCCAGACGGAACTCCCCATCCAGCAGGTCCCGCCGGCCTGGACGGCGGCGATGACCGCTCGCGTCCGTGCATCGTGGTCGGCGTCCGTGCCGCCCGGTGCGAGGAAGCGGACAAGCACCTGGTTCAGCACGACGTCGTTGAGCACCGCGACGCCGGACTCGGCGGTGAGCAGCGACGCAAACCGGCGGGCGTGGGCGCAGCAGCGATCGACGATCCCGACGACGCCGGAGCGGCCGAGCGAGGCCAGCGCCGCGTACACGGGCACGCCACGCGCCCGCCGTGAGAACTCCGGATTCCAGTCCACCGGGTCCCGGTCGGTTCCGGGTTCGGCCTGCAGCAGATACGACGCCGAGACCGTCATCGACGCGCGATGCGGCGCGGGGTGGCGGCAGATGGTGATGCCGCAGTCGTAGGGGACGTTCAGCCACTTGTGCGCGTCGGTGGACCAGGAGTCCGCCCGGTCGAGGCCGGGAATCCGATCCGGCCCCGCGGCGGCCGCCCAGAGCCCGACGGCGCCGTCCACGTGGAGCCAGCCTCCGTGGGCGTGCGTGATATCCGCGATCGCCCCGACGGGGTCGATGGCGCCCGTGTTCACGTTGCCTGTCTGGCAACAGACGATCAGCGGGCCGGGCCGTCCGGCATCCAGCGCGGCGGCGAGCGCCTCCGGGCGCATGGCGCCGTTGGCGTCCGTCGGGACGTGCTCGATGCACGCCGTGCCGAAGCCGAGCAACCGTGCGGCGCGCGGCACCGTGACGTGCACCTCGTCGCCGACGATGATGCGGACCGGCGGCGCGCCGGCCAGTCCGCGCGTTTCGACGTCCCATCCCGCCCTGGCGAGCACGTGATGCCGGGCCGCCGCGAGGGCCGTCGTGTTGGCCATCTGCCCGCCGGTGACGAAGGCGAACGAGCACGTGGCCGGCAACCCGAGGAGTTCCAGCAGCCAGTGGCCCGCGACGTCCTCGACGACCGCGGTGCCCGGCGTGGGCGCATGGAGCCCGGTGTTCTGGTCCCACGCGCCGACCAGCCAGTCGGCGCCGAGCGCGGCGGGCACCGCGCCGCCGATCACGAAGCCGAAGAAGCGGCCGGAGGCCATGGCCATCAGGCCGCCGCCTTCCAGGGTGTCGGCGAGATGGTGCACGACGGCAAAGGGGTCCGCGGGTCCGTCCGGCAGCGGGCCGCCGAGCGACTCCCGCAGGTGCGCGGCGGACGCGGTGGGTGCGATGGGCGCGGCGCCGACGGCTTCGCGATAGCGGATGCCGCGCTCGGCAGCCCAGGCGAGAAGGGCGTCCTGGTCCATGCCCCCTTCTATCAGAGTTCGACGCGCCTCGCGGAGGCCGGGACGGCGGCTTCCTGTGACGAACGGTGGTCTGGCTGTGATGAACGACCGGTGCGTGTGCGTCGACGCTTGATCGACGGCCGGATTCACCTGATAGTGCTGGACGTGCAGCCGCAGGCCCGTCCGCCCGTGTTCTCCCCGCGGGTCCTCTTCCTCATCGCGACGATCTTCGGTGTGTCGTCCACGATCCAGGCGGCGTTCCTGGACCGCGCGCACATGGGCGACTGGGACTGGCTCGGCTGGCTGCACCTGGCGCTGCTGAACCTCTGGTACTGGTACGTGCCGGCGCTGCTGGCCCCGCTCGTCATGCGCGTGGCGAGGCGGTTCCCGCTCGAGAGCACGCCCGTCTGGCAGCAGGCGGGCGTGCACGTGCTGGGGGTGCTGACGTATGGCCTCACGCACACCGTCGCCATGGCGGGTGCGCGGTCCGCGATGGACACGCTCTCGAGCCACACGATGATGAAGGCGGGCTTCTGGACGTTCACGACGACGGAGTACGTCCGGCAGTTCGACTGGATGATGATGACGTACCTGTTCCTCGTCGGCCTGGCTCACGCGCTCGACTATCGCGGGCAGTCGGAGCGCCACGCGCTGGCGTCGTCGCAGCTCGAGACCCGACTGGTCGAAGCGCGCCTGCAGGCGCTGCAGCGTCAGCTCCACCCGCACTTCCTGTTCAACACCCTCAACACGATCGCGGCCCTGATCCGGTCGAACGCACCGGCCGCGGACCGCATGATCGAGCAGCTCGGCGCGTTGCTGCGGCTGACGCTGCGCGTCGGGGACCGCCCCGTGGTCTCGCTCGAGATGGAGCTGGAGGCGCTGCGGACGTACCTGGCGATCGAGCAGACGCGCCTCGGTACGCGCCTGCAGGTCAGGCTCGCTATCGCCGACGAGGCCCTGCACGCGGAGGTGCCCAGCCTGCTGCTGCAGCCGCTGGTCGAGAACGCGATCCGCCACGGCGTGGCGCCGCACAGCCGGCAGGGGTGGGTCGAAGTGCAGGCGGTCCGTGCGGGGTCCCGGCTGCGCGTGACGGTGCGGGACAGCGGGGACGGCGTTGACGAAGGAAGCCTGTCCGCCGCGGCCGGCGGCGTGGGCCTCTCGAATACACGCGCGCGGCTGGAGCATCTCTACCCGGGAGACCACAAGCTGGCGCTGGGTACGACCGCCGACGGATTCGCCGTGACCGTGGACCTGCCGTTCCAGCTGGCGCGGCCGGTCGCGGCCGATGCCCGCACCGGCGGGCGGGCTGGCGCGGCATGACGGCGATCCGGACCGTCGTCGTCGAGGACGAGCCGGTCGCCCGTGAGCGGCTCGTCGCGCTGCTGGCCGATGAGCCCGAGGTTGCGGTGGTGGCCACCTGCGCCGATGGCCGTTCGGCGGCGGAGACGATCGCCGCCGCGGAACCCGACCTGGTGCTGCTGGACATTCAGTTGCCGGAGCTCGACGGCCTCAGCCTGGCCCGTACGCTCTGCGGCGAGCGGCGCCCGGCCGTGGTGTTCATCACCGCCCACGACCAGTACGCGCTGCCGGCGTTCGAGATTCACGCGCTGGACTACCTGCTGAAGCCGTTCAGTGAGGAGCGCTTCCGCGAGTCGCTGGCGCACGTGCGCCGCCACCTGCGGCACACGCGCGCCGCGACGCTCGGCCAGGAGATTCTGGAGCTGATGCCGGACGTCGGCTTTGCCGGGATCCCCGCGAGGCCGGTCCCGCGACGGCCGCAGCGTCTCGCGGTCAAGGGGGGCGGCCGTGTCTACTTCGTCGATGCCGACGACATCGACTACTGCGAAGCGGCCGGCAACTACGCCTGCCTGCACACCGGTGGCCGGACGCATCTGATCCGGGAAACGATGAACAGTCTGGAAGCCCGCCTGGATGCCGAGGTCTTCGTCCGGATTCACCGGTCCACGATCGTGAACGTCGAGCGGATCCAGGAGATCCAGTCGACGATCGGTGGCGAGTTCATCGTCAAGCTGCGCGACGGCAGCCGGTTGACGCTGAGCCGCGGGTACCGGGATGCCCTCCAGTCCCGGATCAACCCCCCGCAGTAGCCGGGCGCCCGGGGGAGCGCGCCAGGGAGCCGGTACGGCCCGTGACGTCCGGGGCCGGCCGTCCCGCGTTTCGGATATGTCCGGCGCGGCGCTCCGCTGGCGCAGTAAAGTAGACGGGCTTGGGCGGCGTTGTCCGGCCCGTGGGAGGACGAAGTTGATGAGAACAAGTGGACTCGTGGCAGGCACCCTGGCGGTTGCCGCCCTGCTGGCCGGACTGCGCTTCGCGCCAGCCGTGGTGGAAGCACAAGGGGGCACGGCTATCTCTGGCGTGGTGACCTCGAAGGAAGAGGGCAAGATGGAGGGCGTCGTCGTGACGGCCCGCAAGGAAGGCGGCAACTCGCAGGTGTCGGTGGTCAGCGGCAAGGACGGGAAATACGCCTTCCCCCGGACGCACCTGGAGCCGGGCGCCTACACCCTCAAGGCGCGCGCCGTGGGGTACGACCTGACGGATCCCGGCACCATCACCGTGGCGGCCGGCAAGACGGTGACGGCGGATCTGAAGCTCGGCAAGGCGAAGAACCTCGGACAGCAGCTCAGCAACGTCGAGTGGTTGCTGAACGTGACCAACCGGACCCCCGAGCAGAAGGACCGGATGGTCCATCAGCTCCTGTCCTGCAACTACTGCCACACGTACCGCCGGATCTTCACCACGAAGTACACCGCCGAGCAGTTCATGCCGGTGATCCACCGCATGGTCAAGTACTACGCGGACGGCACGGCCATCTCGGATGACAACAAGCGCGGCCGTGCGGCCCGCGTCCAGGAACCCGGTCGCGTGAAGATGCTCGAGGAGTCCCCGAACTGGGGCGCCTCGCCGGGCATGCCGCGCACGGAAGTCGCGGACTTCTGGGCCGCGGTGAATCTGAGCGGCGGCCGGACGACGTATCCGTTCGAACTGAAGCAGACCCTGCCGCGCCCGAAGGGCGCCGCCACGAAGGTCATCATCACCGAATGGGACATCCCGACGGCCTCCACCGCCACGCACGACAGTGCCATTGGTCAGGACGGCGTGCTCTGGTTCACCGACGAGAGCGCGCAGTACCTCGGCAAGTTCGACACGAAGACCAAGACCTTCACCGAGTACAAGCCGCCGACGATTCCGGACGTCCCGAAGGGGGTCATTCCCGGGACGCGCGACGTCATCGTCGGCAAGGACGGCATGGTCTGGATGCCGACGCGCACGGAGAAGGGCGCCTCGCAGCTCCTGCGCTTCGACCCGAAGACCCTGAAGTACGACTGGGTGCAGGGTGTGCAGGCGCAGTTCATCTCGCTCGGGCCCGACGGCAAGGTCTGGGCGGGCTTCACCCGGGTGGATCCGGTGACGCTCAAGGCTGACGGCTCCTTCAGCCCGTACTCAACCGGCGTGGTGCCGAAGGGCGCGGTCGGATATGCCGGCAACACGGAGATCGACTCGAAGGGCAACCCCTGGATGTTCACCCAGGCCGGCCCCGGCGGGGCGATGGGCTACGACATCGCCAGCAAGAAGGGGATCTGGTGGCCGGTGGAAAACGGCATGGGCCGCCGCGGCGCGATCGACCACGAGGACAGGCTCTGGTATGGCGAGTACCGGGGCGATTCGGTCGTGAGGGTTGATACGAAGACCGGGGAGTTCCGGAGGTGGAGACTGGACGCCTACGCCGGGCCGTACACCTCGTCGCACCCGGACAAGAAGGGCCGCGTCTACGCGCCGAGCAACATGGCCGAGCGGCTCTATCGCGTCGACCAGAACACGAACGACATCATCGCTTACCAGTGGCCGACCGAGTTCGACACGAAGAAGATCAACTATCAGCCGGGCACCGAGAACTCGGACAGGCCCGTGCTCTGGTTCACCAACATGCGGACCGCCCGCGTGTCGCGCGTCGAGGTGCTGGACTAGGCCCGCCCGCACGGGCGGCTGACATCCCGCGGCGGGATCGGACCTGGCGTCCGGTCCCGCCGTTTGTGTTTCCGGGGGCGGGTCCGCTATCGTCCCGAGACGCGGCACCCGCGTCGCGGGAGGTGTGATGCGTTCGACGGTGGGAGATCTGATCTTCGGGCTGACCTGCTTCATCCTCGGCATGGTCGTCATGGGCAACGTCGACCGGTTTCGCGGCGAGCGTCGCGCACCGGCGGCTCCCGAGGCGGCGCCGGCCGTGCCCGCCGGTCTGGCGGGCGTGGACGTGCCGCCGCCTCCGGCGACCGTGGACTTCACCAACGAGCCGCTCTGGGCGTACGGATTCGAGCGGCGTCCGGAGCCGGGCGAGCAGGCCCGGCCGCAGGCGCCGCCCAGCCGCACGCTGCGGCCCAACGAGCCGGAGGAAGAGCAGACGCGGAAGCGCGGGCTCGCCTACAGCTACGCCCAGTATTCGCTCGTGGATATCCGGGACGGCCAGCACGTCATCGACTGGCACCCGGGCGACCACCCCCCGATGCCCGAGATCATCCGGCGCGGCCCGGCGGCCCTCGGCGAGAAGACGCGCGGCTGCGGGTCGTGCCACCTGCCGAACGGTATGGGACGGCCCGAGAACGCGGCGCCGGCCGCGCTGCCGAAGGAGTACTTCATCCGGCAGATCCGCGACTTCCGCAGCGGGCTGCGGCGGAGCGCCGACCCCCGCAAGCCGAACACGAACACGATGATCGAACTCGCGAAGGCGATGACGGAGGAAGAGATCGCACAGGCCGTTGACTACTTCGCGGCGATCCCGTGGACCCGGCGCGTGCGGGTGGTCGAGAGCGCGCTGGTGCCGAAGACGCGCATCGCCGGCAATCTCTTCCTGGCCGTCGAGCGGACGCCGACCGAACCGATCGGTCCGCGGATCATCGAGACCCCCGAGAACGAGGAGCGCGCGGAAAAGCTCCGCGACCCGCGAGCCGGCTTCGTCGCATGGGTGCCGCCGGGCAGCCTGGCGCGCGGCCGGAACCTCGTGCTGTTCGGCGGGATGTCGATCGTGAACGGAGAGATCGTGCAGGGCAAGACGACCGCGTGCACCGCGTGCCACGGTCTCGACCTGATGGGCCTGGCGGACGTGCCGCCCATCGCCGGCCGGTCGCCCAGCTACATCGCGCGGCAGCTCTTTGACATTCAGCAGGGCACGCGGAACGGTCCGGCGGTGCAGCTCATGCGCCTGGTCGTCACGAAGCTGACGCCGGATGACATGGTCGACGTCGCGGCCTACCTGGCCTCGGCATTTCCGCCGCCGAAGCCTGCCGACGGGGCCGCGCCGTAGCGCGTCCGGACACGCGCGGCTACTTCTTCGCGCCGGGCGCCTGCGGGTCGAGCGCCGCCAGCCGCGCCTTGAGCGCGCGCAGATCCCGGAGCATCTCCGACAGCCGCGGCAGCACCGATACCGTGCGGAGCCAGGTCTTCGCGTCGTACGCCGGGCTGCCCGAGATGACGGAACCGGCCTCGACGTCGCCGCCGACGCCGCTCTGCGCGTAGACGACGGTGTTGTCGTGGATCGTCAGGTGGCCCGACACGCCGACCTGGCCGGCCAGCAGAACGTTCCGGCCGAGGACGCTGCTGCCCGCCAGTCCCGTCTGCGCGCAGATGATGTTGTCCTCACCGACCACGCACGCGTGGCCCACCTGCACCAGGCTGTCGATCTTCGCGCCGCGCCGGACGCGCGTCTCCCCGAGCGTCGCCCGGTCGATGGACGACAGCGTCTGAATCTCGACGTCGTCCTCGATGACGGTCACGCCCGACTGCACGATCTTCTCGTGGGAGCCATCGGCCCGCTTCGCGAAGCCGAACCCGTCGCCGCCGA
>JBFXBH010000133.1:0-7822 GCA_050183355.1 Vicinamibacterales bacterium
AGGAACGCCTGCTCGTAGGCGTACGCGCCGGCCTGGTTGTAGTTGAAGTGGGCCAGGCCGCCGAGCGACTGCATGTGCAGCTTGCTGCCGTCGTCGAGCCGGTCGAAGCGGCGGGTCATGAAATGACGGCGGCCGTGCTCCTCGAGCAGGCGGCACTCGGTCATCGTGATGCCGGCGGCCTGCGCCATCAGCGCGTAGGCGTACTCGATGGCGCCATATCCCTGCGGGTCCTCGAGCTCCTTGTCCTTGTTGCCGGCCACGCCGTCGAACTTCAGCAGCCAGTACGTGAAGCCGGGGCCGGCCGGCATCTGCCCTGAGCGCACTTCATTCGTCTCGCGGTTCCACGCGACGACGGCCTTCGCGCGCGCGCCGCCGGCGGAGGTGCCGACTCGCAGAATGTCGGCGAGAGCCTTGCTGCGGGATGCGGTCGAGAAGTGGCCGGCGAGATTCCGCTGATGCGTCAGCACCTCGGAGGCCAGGCGGACCAGCGCATCCACGTTGATCGACGAGGTGCTCCGGGGCTTCGGTCCGATGACCGGCGCGTACTCGAGCGCGCCCATGCCCCGCGTGCCGGTGTAGCAGAGACGCTCGATGGCGCTGAAGCTCTCGGGGCTGCGTCCTTCGGTGGCGAGCCACGCGTCGATGAGCGCGTTGCCGAAACGGTCCGGCAGCGAGTCCACCAGCAGACCGGGCAGGCCATGGAACGTCTGGCGCGGGAGTTCGGGAAACTGATAAATCTGCCGACTGAGCGGCATCGTGATGGGCGAGACCTGAATGCCGCTGGACGCAAACTCCGGCGTGTACTCGAAGGTGGCGTAGTCTCGGCCCTCCTCCATCGAGACGGCGCCAATCGTGCGCCCCCAGAGGCGGACCTCCGCGGCGATCACGACTCATCTCCCCATGTCCATGCCGCCGTCGTCGACGCGACCGGGGCCCGGCTACCCGACGCACGCTTCCGGCGGCGACCCGCCATCCGCACCTGTTCGAGCGGCGTGACCGTCGGCGTCGGGAGGAGGGTTTCAAGGCGGTCCACCATGCCCAGCGCACGGCACACCCGCACAAACCCGGAGAGCCGCGCCGCGACTTCCCCGGATTCGAGGCGCTCGACGGTCCGTTTCGAGATGCCCGCCTCTTCGGCGAGGGCGGCCTGGGTCAGATTCCGAGCCAGTCGGGCTGCGGCGAGGCGGCTACCCACCTCCCGCAGGATGGCTTCATCTGAGAGCGTCGATGTGATTCTCATAGTTCGCCATTACAGGCGAACTATACCATATATGTTTTACTATTCGTCTTATATGGCGATTACAAGAGGATAGACCGGGTCTGTTGTTACTGGATGATGATCGTGCCTTGGAGGTTCCGGTTCGACGGCTGATCGTGATCGTGGAAGCCGCACGTGCGCACCGTGGTCAGCGCGCCCGTCGTGCGGGACTGCCCCGGCGCCACGAAGCCGGCCTGGTTGATCGACGGGCACTCGGTGTGTGTCGGGTGCGGATCGGATGACATGTCGTGCGAACGGCTGTCTTCGTTCACGAAGGTCACCGTTCCGCCGGCCGAGATGGTCACGCTGCTCGGCGACACGCCGGCGCTGGTGATCGTGATGGTCGCCGTGTTCGACACGGCGGTGGACGTCGACGTTGTGGCGTCGGCAGCCGCGGCCGGAGCGGCCGGGTCCGGGCACGCGGCCACGCTCACCGTCCCGCCGATCAGGGGGTCGAAGCCGCCGTAATAGAGCAGCAGCGTCCCATCCTGGCGACGAATGCCGTCCGGGTCGTTGCCGCCGAAGACGGCCAGCGTCTCGGTCGTGAAGGTCCGGCCGTCGGCCGCCGTCGAAAAGTACGTGCCCTCCACGACGCCGGGCGTCAGGCTGAACTTGCCGTAATACAGGGTCACGCTGCCGTCCGGATGCGGCAGCGCGAAGGGATGTTCGGCCGAGTCGGTCAGAACCGCCGCACCCTCACCCAGCAGAATGCCGGGCTCGACCTCCCACGTGATCATGTCCGTCGACACCGCGCTCATCACGCGGTGGCCGCCCGGGGTCGTCCCGGGCACCGGCAGGTCCGAGAAGTACATCCGGTACCGGCCGTCCGGCAGATTCACCATGGACCCGCCGCTGAGGGACTGCAGCGCGCCCGTCGGGGAGAGCAACCCCGCCTGCTCCGGCGCGATGCGCATGCCGGCCTCGAGGCCGAACGTGAGCCCGTCGGCGCTCGTCGCGGACCGGATCCCGCCACCGGAGGTGTAGAAGAGGCGGTAGCCCCCGACCGGGCCGCCGACGATGCGCGGCATTCCCGACCCGTCCGGCAGCCTGGAGCCCTCTTCCGGGATGAAGCTCAGGCCATCGGGACTCACCGAGACCGCGCTGCGGATGCCCTGCCCCTGTGCAAAGGCGTAGAGCCGGATGCGCCCGTCGGCCAGCATCGTCGTCGAGACATCCGCGACGGGCTGTCCCGCCGCCACGCCGAAGTCCGTGGGCGTCAGCACCGGGCCGGAGATCGTGCAGACGCCGGTCGCTGTGGCGGTGGCGGCCGGCGTGTGTGTGCCAGGGGTCGCGGGTGTGCCGGCGGGCGGCGTGCCCATCGGCGGTTCCCCGGTCGCCGGAGGTGGCGTGGGAGTGGACGTCGACGGGGGCGTGCCGTAGTCGTCGTACTGCGCCAATGCCGGACCGGCCCATCCGAGGCACGCCAGCATCACCGTCACCCGAATCAGCGTCATACGCATACCCCCACAGTATCGGCGGATTGCCACGCGGGGACCAGCTGCAAACCCGCTGCCGGTCTGCGGCCCCCGCGATCACCGTGTTTCCCGGCAGTCTTCGCAGGCCTGACCTGCCGTCCTTTCGAAGAGCGAAACGGCTTACCACGCCCGTCCCCCTATACCACGGGCTTCTTCACGGGCCGGGGCGTGCGGGTGTACGGCACCACCAGGCTCCCCTCCCCGATGATGTGCCCCTGCAGCGCCTGCCAGACCTGGCTGGCCGGCGCGCCCGGGGGCAGATCAATCTGCGTGTCGAGCGCGAGCACGCGGAACCGGTACCGGTGCGTCTGGCCGACCGGCGGCTGCGGGCCGCGGTACCCGTTGGCGTCGAACGTCGTGTGCGCCTGGAACGCCCCGGCCAGTTCCGGCGGCGCCGGCAGGATCTCCTGCACCGGCATCCCTTCCGCCAGTTCGGTCACCGTGGGCTTGATGCCGTACATGACCCAGTGCAGCAGCGGCACCGGCGAAGGCGTCGCCCACACGTGGTCCTCGTTCGTCATCACGACGACCAGTTCCTTCGCCCCCGCGGGGACGCCGCTCCACGTGAGACCGGGCGACACGTTCCGGCCGTCGGCCGTGTACTCGACGGGCATGGGCTGCCCCTCGCGCATGACGGGGCTCCCGACCGCGATCGTCGCGGGGGCCGTCTGGCCGCCCAATCCGGCGGACGTCGCCGCCCCCAGCATCACCGCCGCTGTCACCACGCACGCTGCTCTCATCGTTACACTCCGCACCGGATCAGGACGCCGCGGACAGCCGGGAGAGCACGTCCTGCACCTCCCCCATCACCCCGTCCACTTCCGCCGGCGTCGTCACATACGGCGGCATCACGTAGAGGATATTCCCCAGCGGACGCAGCAGCAGGTCGCGCTCGAGAAAGGCGGCCGCCAGGCGCGGTCCGATCCCGTCCAGATAGCCACCGGCCGAGCGCGAGGCCCTGTCCGCGACCAGCTCGACGATGCCGACGCCGCCGATCTGCCGCGTCTCCCCCACGCACGGGAGGTCGCGCAGCGCCGCGAGGCCGGCGGCCAGCCGCTCGCCGATCGCGGCCACGCGCGCCAGCACGGGTTCGTCGCGGAACAGGTCGAGGCTGGCCAGCGCCACCGCGCACGCGAGCGGGTTCGCCGTGAAGGAGTGCCCGTGGAAGAACGTGCGGGATCGATCGTCGCTGACGAACGCCTCGTGGATCGCCTCGGTCGCGAGGGTCACGCCCATCGGCAGATACCCGGCGGTCAACCCCTTCGACAGGCACATCAGGTCCGGCGACACACCGGCGTGCTCGCACGCGAACATGCGGCCCGTCCGGCCGAAACCGGTCAGGACTTCGTCGGCGATGAGCAGCACGCCGTGCGCGTCGCAGAGGCGCCGCACCTCGGCCAGGAAGCCGGCCGGCCAGACGACCATTCCGCCCGCGCCCTGCAGCATCGGCTCGACGAGCACGGCCGAGACGGTCCGCCCGTGCTCACGCAGCGTGGATTCCAGCGACGCCACGCAGGCCAGCGTGCAGCCGCCGGCATCCGCACAGCGCGTGCAGCGGTAGGCGTACGGTGCTTCGGCCCGGACCACCGGGAACATCAGATCCGAGAACGCCGCGGTAAACACAGACGGCTCGCTGACGGACATCGCGCCGACGGTGTCGCCGTGGTACGCGTGCTCCAGCGCCACGACCGTCCGGCGCTGCGGCTCACCCTTGTTCCGCCAGTACTGGTGCGCCATCTTGATGGCGACCTCGACCGCGGTCGAGCCGTTGTCGGAATAGAACACGCGGGAGAGCCCGGCCGGCGTCGCGGCCACCAGACGCTCCGCGAGCTCGACGGCGGGCGGATGCGTGCACCCCGCGAACATCACGTGCTCGAGCGTGGCGGCCTGCGCGGCGAGCGCGGCGTTCAGCTTCGGATGCGCGTGGCCGTGGATGTTGACCCACCAGGATGAGATGCCGTCGAAGATGCGGCGGCCGTCGGCCGTGTGCAGATACGCGCCTTCCCCTCCGACGACTTCGAGCGGCGCCGGACTCGTCTTCGCCTGCGTGTACGGGTGCCACAGCACCGCCCGGTCGCGCGCGGCCAGCGTGCCCGGTGCCGTCATGCCGCCACCAGGGCGCCGAGCACGGGCCGGTTGGCCACGGCCCAGGATTCGAGTGCGTCCGCCGTGAGCGGGGCCAGCATGGGCAGTTCCGCAAGCACGCGCACGCCGCCGCTCCTCGCCTCGATAGCGGCCCTGTTCTCGTGGTTCGGCTCACCGACGAACACGATGCCGGCCACAGGCATTGCCCGCGCGCGCAGCGCCTCGACTGTCAGCAGCGTGTGGTTGATCGTGCCCAGCCCCGACCGTGCCGCGATGACCACCGGGAGGGCGAGCGCCGCCATCAGATCGATCATCAGCTCGCGGTCGTTGAGCGGCACGAGCACACCGCCGGCGCCCTCGACGACCCAGGCGCGGTTCCCCTCGTCAGGCGCATCCGCCAGCACGCCCGCGACGGTGACAGACCGCCCCGCGAGCCGCGCGGCCAGATGGGGCGAGACCGGACGCTCGAGCCGCACGCCGTGGTCCCACACCTCGGCGCCCGCACACCCGGCGAGCCTGCGGACGGTCTCCGTGTCGTTGTCCGATTCGATGCCGGTCTGCACGGGCTTCCAGTAGCCTACGCCGGCCGGCCGCAGTGCCCGCACGAGCCCGGCCGAGACGACGGTCTTGCCGACGCCCGTGTCGGTGCCGGTTACGAAGACGCCGCGCATGCCGTGTGCCGGTCGAATGCGGCGGCCAGTTCCGCCACGAGCGCATCGAGCACGGCTTCCGAGAGGCCGGCGTTCACCGAGAGCCTGAGCCGCGCCGTCCCCGGGGCCACCGTCGGCGGACGCACGGCGCGCACGTCGAAGCCGTGCGCCTGCAGGTCACGGCTCACGTCCACGGCGGCCTGATTCCCACCGACGACCACGGGCACCACCTGCGACCGCCCCGGCATCACCGGCAGTCCCTTCGCGGCCAGCGCACGGCGCAGGTACGCGGCGCGGTCCAGCACGCGCTGCCGCAACGCCGGCTCGTGCTCGACGATCGCGAGACTCTCCTCGATGGCCGCCGCCAGCGCCGGCGGCGCGGCCGTCGAAAACAGCATCGGGCGCGCGCGCTGAATCAGATACGTCATCGCCGCGGCGTCGCCCGCGATGAACGCGCCGCTCACGCCAAGCGCCTTCCCGGCCGTGTTCACGGTTAGCCACACGCCATCGGCCACGCCGGCGGCCTCGACCAGCCCGCTGCCCCGCGTCCCGTACACGCCCACGGCG
Source organism: Vicinamibacterales bacterium (assembly GCA_050183355.1). Classification (GTDB taxonomy): domain Bacteria; phylum Acidobacteriota; class Vicinamibacteria; order Vicinamibacterales; family UBA2999; genus CANKJK01. The sequence goes on from JBFXBH010000133.1 coordinate 6,036, forward strand.
TGCGCTTCGTCCACCACCAGCGCCGCGCCGTGCTTCCGGCAGACCTCGGCGTAGTCGGCCAGCGGCGCCTCGTCGCCGTCCATGCTGAACACGGACTCCGTGACCACGAACGTCTGCCCGCCCGTCCGGCCGGCGCCGGCCGAGTCCAGCAGCGCGTCCAGCGCGGCGGCGTCCGCGTGCGGCGCCACCACGCGCTCCGCCTTCGCGAGACGGATGCCATCGATGAGGCTCGCGTGGTTGAGCGCGTCCGAGACGATCACGTCGCCGGGTTCGGCAAACGTCGCCACGACGGCCAGGTTGGCGAGATAGCCGCTGGAGAAATAGAGCGCCCGCTCGGTGCCCTTGAATGCGGCGAAGCGTGCTTCCAGGTGCGCCGTCGCCTCCCGTTCGCCCCGCAGCAACCGGGAGCCGGTGCTGCCGACGCCGTGCTCGCGGACGCCCGCCACAAGGCGCTCCACGATGCGCGGGTCGCGAGAGAGGCAAAGGTAGTCGTTCGAGGCCAGGTCGATGCCGGCCGGGCCGGCCAGCGTGCGCGTCAGCCCATCGGCGTCAATCGCCGCCAGCCGGGCCGCGAGGCGCTCACCGAGTCGTTCAGGAGCGGCCATGCGCAGGAACGGCTGCGCCGGCGGCTTCGGCGCCCTGCGGCCGCAGGTGCATCCCGAGACGGTCGAAGAGCTTCATGTCGTCACCGGCGTCCGGGTTGGGCGTCGTCAACAGGCGCTCGCCCATGAACACGGAGTTGGCGCCGGCCAGGAAGCACAGCGCCTGCCCTTCGTCCGAGAGCTGGAGCCGGCCCGCGCTGAGGCGCACGTACGACGCCGGCATCAGCAGCCGCGCGGTGGCGATCATCCGGACGAGTTCGATCGGATCCTCGTCCGGCGTGCCGGCCAGCGGCGTGCCCTCGACCTTCACCAGCATGTTGATCGGCACGCTCTCGGGGTGCGGCGTCTGGTTCGCGAGCTGCCGCAGCAGGCCGAACCGCGCCTTCCGGCTTTCGCCGAGGCCGATGATGCCGCCCGAGCAGACGGTGATGCCCGCCTGCCGGACGCGCGCCAGCGTGTCGAGCCGGTCCTGATAGGTGCGCGTCGTGATGATCGACCCGTAGAACTCCGGCGAGGTGTCGAGGTTGTGGTTGTAGGCCGTCAGGCCGGCCTCGGCGAGCGCCGCGGCCTGCGTGTCATTCAGCATGCCGAGCGTGCAGCAGGCTTCCATGCCGAGCGCGCGCACACCGCGCACCATCTCCAGCACCTGGTCGAATGCCTTGCCGGAGGTCGGCGCCTCGCGCCATGCCGCGCCCATGCAGAAGCGCGTCGCGCCCTGCGCCTTCGCCTGCTCCGCGGCCGAGAGCGCCGAGGGCACGTCCATCAGCGCCTCGCGCTCGACGCCGGCCTGGTAGTGCGCCGACTGTGGGCAGTAGGCGCAATCCTCGGGGCAGCCGCCGCTCTTGATGTTCAGCAGCACGCAGCCCTGCACCTCGTTCGGCCGGTGCCACTCGCGGTGTGTGAGCTGCGCCTGCAGCACGAGGTCGGCAAACGGCTGCGTGTAGATCGCCTCGATCTCGCCGAGGCTCCAGTTGTGCCGCGTGTCGCGGCCGGTCGATCCGGTTGGTGTCAACGTGTGCATCCTTGCAGGGTGCCGCCCGGCCTATTGCCGGGAGAAGCGCAGCACCCGGTTCGAGAACTTGTATTCGCCCACCCACAGGCGGGCGCCGTCGTAGGCCATCGCGGCCGGCCAGAACATCTTGTTGCGGCCGATCTCCGGCGTCACGTCGTTCAGGTTCGCCGCGC
>JBFXBH010000134.1:0-3239 GCA_050183355.1 Vicinamibacterales bacterium
GTCATCTCGTCCTGCGTGCGGACCATGAAGTCGTCCTGATCGCCGGCGATGTTGTGCCGCGTCCGCAGCAGGGCCACGATGCCGGCCTGCACGCGCGCCAGCGGCACGCCGTCCTCGGCCTGCACGACCATGTTGTTCAGGTGCACGATGCCGAGGAGCTTCTTCTGCGCCGTCGTGTAGGGGATGAAGACCGTGTCGTCCTGGTCCTGCCCCATCGCCGCCTGCCCCTTCTTGCTCATCACGCCGATGACCTTGAACGGCTGGTTGCGGATCCGGATCTGCGCGCCGGTCGGGTCGGTGCCCGGGCCGAAGAGCTGGTCGCGCACGACCGACCCGAGCACGGCCACCTTCGCCGAACTCCGCACCTCCTGCTCGCCGAAGAAGCTCCCCTTTTCCGCCGGCCAGCTCCGGATGAGCGGCAGTTCCTCGCCCGTGCCCTGGATCTGCGTGCCCCAGTTGCTCGTGTCCGAGATGACCTGCGACCGGAGGTTCACGCCGGGTGAGAGATACCGGATGCCGTCCACCTCGCGGCGGATGGCCTCGGCGTCCTCCACGCGGAGCGTCGTGGTGTTGCCGGCGCCCATCCGCACCGGGCCCATCGGCCCAGACCCCGCGTTGACGTTGACGATGTTCGAGCCCGCGCTCTTGATGTTGGCCTCGATCTGCGACCGGGCGCCGTTGCCGATCGCCACCATGATGATCACGGCCGACACGCCGATGATCATGCCGAGCGCCGTCAGCGCCGTGCGCATGGCGTTGCGCCGCAGTGCCTTCAGCGCGATCAGGAAGGTCATGAAGATCGACATCGTGTCCTCGCTCAGGCGGACCGTTCGCCTTCGTCGTCCCGGTTCTCGGCCAGAAACGCCGCCAGTTCCGTCGCGGCGTCGCGCCGGTGCGTCACGGGGTGATCCGACCGGACGCGGCCGTCACGGAACGCGACGATGCGCGTGGCGTACTCGGCGATGTCGTGTTCGTGCGTGACGAGCACGACGGTGATGCCCTGCTCCCGGTTGAGCGTCTGGAAGATGCCCATCACCTCGATGCTCGTCTTCGAGTCGAGGTTCCCCGTCGGCTCATCGGCCAGCAGGAGCGTCGGCCGGTTCACCAGCGCCCGGGCGATCGCGACACGCTGCTGCTGGCCGCCCGAGAGCTGGTTCGGGTGGTGGTGCATGCGGCTGCCGAGTCCGACCGCTTCGAGCGCCGCCACCGCCCGCGCCCGCCGCTCCTTCGCCTTCACCGTGCTGTAGAGCAGCGGCAGCTCGACGTTCTCGATCGCGGACGTGCGGGAGAGCAGGTTGAAGCCCTGGAACACGAAGCCGATCTGCGCGTTGCGCACGCCGGCCAGCGCCCGCGACGACAGCGTGGCCACGTCGCGGCCGTTGAGGCGGTACGAGCCGGAGGTCGGCCGGTCGAGGCAGCCGAGCATGTGCATGAACGTGGACTTGCCGGAGCCGGACGGGCCGGTGAGCGCGACGAACTCGCCGGGCCGGACCTCGAGCGTGACGCCGCGCAGCGCCTGCACGTCGACCTCGCCGACGTGGTACGTCTTGACGAGGTCCCTGACGGCGATGAGCGGCTCGCTCACCGGCGGGCCCCGCCTGCCGCACCGCCGCCGTTGCGGTTGTTCCCGCCGCCGAAGCCGCCCGGCGGGCGTCCGCCGAACGGCATCAGCGGATTGCCGGCGGCCTGAGGCTGGGCGGCCGGCTGCGTCACGCCCGTCACGACGAGGTCGCCCTCCTTCAACGCGCCGTCCACCACGGCCAGCGCCGCGCCGTCACTGACGCTCACGCGCACGACCGCCCGCGCGAGCTGGCCGTCGCGCAGCACCCACACCGGGCGCACGGTGATCTTCGGCGGCTCCACGGCCGGCGTGTCCGCCCCGCCACCGCGGGGTGCCCGCTCCGCACGCGGGTCGTCGCCGCCACGGACCCCGCCGCCGGCGCCACCAGCACCGCCACCGGCCGCCAGGCGCTCTGCCCGCATCCGCTGGCGTTCCTCGGGCGTGGCGTTCTGCATCCGCTGGCGGAATGCCTCCCGCTCCTCCGGCGACATCGCAGCCATGCGGCCGCCGCGCATGCCCCCGCCACCCGGAGCGAACCGTTCCCGGCGGGCGTCCGCCGCAACTCCGCCGCCGGCGGCCGCGCCCTCGGGAGCCCGGCCCGCGGACGGCTCCCGCGCCGGCTGGCCATCGCGCCCGGCACGCGGCGCCGTCACCGGTGCCGCCGTCGGTGCGGCAGGCGCCACGCCGGGCGCACCGCCACCCGGGACCGCGCCCGCGCCATCCGCCGCGCCGACGCCGCGCCCGTTCCCGGGACGGCCGGCAAAGCCACCGGCAGCGAACCCGGCCGGAGGCGCCTGCCCGAGCGAGGCGAACAGCTCCGGCGTCGGGCGGAAGCGCACGGCGGCCCCGGGCAGCCGGAGGACGTCGTCGGCCCGGGCGATCTCGACCGTGACCGTCGCCGTCATGCCCGGCTTCAGCTTCAGCGTGGGATTGGGGACGCTGATGATCGTCGTGTAGCTGACGACGTTCTGCGTGACGACCGGCTGCAGCCGCACCTGCTTCACCGTGCCCGTGAACGTGTCGTCCGGATAGGCGTCCACCTTGAAGGTGACCGGCTGCCCGGCGCGGATGCGCCCGATGTCCGACTCGTCGATCGCGGCGCTCACCTGCATCTGGGCGAGGTCCTTCGCGATCACGAAGAGCGTGGGCGCCTGCATGCTCGCCGCGACGGTCTGGCCGACGTCGACGTTCCGGGAGACCACCACGCCGTCGATCGGCGCCTTGATGATCGTGTACCCGAGGTTGACCTGACTCTGGTTCAGCGACGCGCGCGCCTGCACGATCTGCGCTTCGGCGGATTTCAGCGCCGCTTCGGCCTGCCGGGCGTTGCTCTCCGCCGTGTCCAGGTCCGAGGCCGGGAGGAGCTGCCGGGCCGAGAGCTCACGCGCACGCTTGAGCTTGATCTGCGTGTCCTCGACCTGAACCATAGCGCGGTCGCGTTCGGCCTGCAGCCTGGTCAGCGTGGCCGACGCCTGCTCGACCTGTGCCCGGAACGCTGACTCCTCGAGTTCGGCCACGACCTGCCCTTCGCGGACCTGGGAGTTGAAGTCGGCGTGGAGCGACTTGATGATGCCGGACACCTGCGTGCCGACCTGCACCGTGGTCACGGCCTCGAGCGCGCCGGTGGCCTGGACCGCCTCCACCACGCTGCCCCGCGTGACCGGCGCCGTGATGAGCG
>JBFXBH010000134.1:3339-7782 GCA_050183355.1 Vicinamibacterales bacterium
TCTCACGTTCTACTGCTATTGACGCCGCGGCCCGGCCGCGCGTTTCCCGGCCCCTGTGAAAAATCGATGGCAAACGCGGAATCGGGCGGTTTCAGCCGGAAGAGCCGCCTACGATCGAGACAATGAGCGCCCCCACGGAGTCGCCCCGCACCGCGCTGGTGATCGAGGACGAGCGGAACATCCGGGATCTGGTCTGCCTGCATCTGGGTGTGGAGGGCTTCGTGTGCGCGGAAGCGGCGGACGGCCCCGCGGCGCTGACGCTGGCGGACGCCCGGCGGTTCGACGTCGTCGTGCTCGACCTGATGCTGCCCGGTCTCGACGGCCTGTCCGTCTGTCGTGCCATCCGCCGGAGCGCGCTGAACTCCGGCGTCCCGATCCTGATGCTGACGGCGCGCCGCGAGGAATCGGACAAGGTGCTCGGGCTCGAAACCGGCGCCGACGACTACCTGACCAAGCCGTTCGGCGTCCGGGAGCTCGTCGCGCGGGTGCGGGCGCTCGTGCGGCGCGCGACGCAGGCCGCCAGCGTACCGGCGGGCGCGAACCCCGCGAAGCCGCTGAGCTACCGGCACATCGCGATGGACCCGGCGCGCCGGCGCGTGACGCGGGACGGCGAAGACGTGGAGCTGACCACGCACGAGTTCGACCTGCTCTACGTGCTGCTCTCGCACCCTGGCATCGTGTTCAGCCGCGAGGCACTCCTCTCGCGGACGTGGAAAGAGAACACGTTCGTCACCGAGCGCAGCGTGGACACGCTGGTCAAACGGGTCCGCCGCAAGATCGAACGGGACCCGGCCAACCCGGACGTCATCACCACCGTGTGGGGGTCGGGCTACAAGGCCGCCGATGTCTAGCGAGGCTGCCAGAGAGCCCCGCCTCGCTAGCCACAGTATCTCTGGCCCGCACTCCGTGCGGGCGTGGACGTCTTGCCCGAGGATGAATTGACTCAGAATCACGCGTCCGTGGCGGGCAGGACGTCCAGGGCCCGCGCCTGGTACCGGAGCCTGTACTGGCGCATCGCGGCCGGCCTCGTCGCCGTGCTGGTGCTGATGCTCGTCTCGCAGGGACTGCTCTTCGTCTATTTCACCTATCCGCAGGCCGGGTCGCTGCAATCGCGCACGCCCGCGCAGCTCGCGACGCTTGCCGCCTCGGAGCTCTCCACGGCGCTGGCGCAGGACCCGCACACGGACATCGAGCAGTTCGTGCGCGGGGAGTACGGCCGCGCGCTGCAGCCGGTGGTGGTCGCGATGCGTGACGGCCGGACGGCCGTGAGCCATCCGTCGCTCGTGCCCCCGGGCGTGCTGGCGATGCTGCGCCGGCAGGCGGCGCGGGGCGGCCTGCCGCCCGCGGGATTCGGCCCCGACGCACGACGGCGCCTGCTCGATCGACGGACGGACGCCGGGCGCCCGGACGGTGCCGCGGAGGAGCCGGACAACGCGCCTGCCGACCGGACCGTGCGCCCGCGCGATGGAGCAGGGACCCGCCCGCGCGCGGCCGGGCCCGACCCGGCCGGTCCCGGCGGTCCCGGCGGCCGCGGATTCGGCCCCAGACGTCTGGCCGAGTTCCAGCCGATCGTCGTGTTCGGCGAAACCGTCGGCGTCGCCGCCGTCATGCTGGTGCGGCCGCCATTCAGGCTGGTGCTGCAGGAAGTCGGGCCCACGATGCTGCTGGCCGGGCTGGCCGTGCTCGGTTTCGGCGGCGCGGTCATGGCCGTCGTCGTCTTCGGGCCGGCGCGGCGTCGGCTGCTGCACCTGCAGCAGGCCACCGAGACACTTGGCCGCGGCGACTTCTCCGCCCGGGCCCCCGAGGAGGGCGGCGATGAGGTCGCCGAGCTCGCCCGCTCGTTCAATCGGATGGCCGACGAGCTCGCCGCCCGCGCGCGCGCGCTCGAGTCGGCGGACCGCGCCCGGCGCCAGCTCCTCGCCGACGTGTCGCACGAACTGATGACGCCGCTCACGGCGATGCGCGGCTATCTCGAGACGCTCTCGATGGCGGAGCTGGCGATCGACCCGGCCACGCGCGACCGCTACCTCGGCATCGTCGGCGACGAGACGCTCCGGATGGAGCACATCGTCGGCGACCTGCTCGACCTGGCGCGCCTCGAAGGCGGCAGCCCGACCGTCCGCATGACGGACGTGCAGGTCGAGGCCCTCTTCGACCGAGTGGCGGCGCGTCACGAGCGCGAGATCGCCCAGCGCGGCATCCGGCTCGTGCGGCGCGTCGACCCCGCCGCCGCGACGATGCACGGGGACCCGGACCGCCTGGAGCAGGTGCTGCAGAACCTGACCGTCAACGCGCTGCGGTTCACGCCGGATGGCGGCGCCGTCACGCTGGCCGCGGACACAGACGGCGACCGCGTCCGTCTGACCGTCCGCGATTCCGGTCCCGGCATTCCGGAGACGCACCTGCCGCTCATCTTCGACCGCTTCTACAAGGCCGACGCCGCCCGGCGCGCCACCGGCGGCAGCGGGCTCGGCCTCTCGATCGTCAAGGCGATCGTCGAGCGCCACGGCGGCACGATCACCGCGCACAACGACGGCGGCGCCGTGTTCGTCATCACACTGCCGGCGCGACGCGACTAGAAGCCAGACCGTCACCTGCGGCGGGCGGTGCGCGGCGCCGGGCGGTGCCACTGTCCCCGCCCGGCGACGGCCGGGCGCAGCGTTTCCGCGCGAATTCGCGAGTCGAGACGCGCCACGGCTCGGCACGGTGCTTGCTCAACCCCGTCGCGACGCCGGTGATCTCATCGGCGTCGAGGAGGAGTCACCGTGTCCTGCCGTAGTTCCCTTGCCCTGGCCGGCGCCCTGATCGCGCTCGGCGGTCACGTCGCGCTCGCGCAACCCGGCGTCCCCATCATGGGTCCCGCTCCCGGCTATCGCGCCGCGCGCGGGGCGTCCGCGCACGACGGCGCGCTCCGCCTGCAGATCAAACCGAAGGACGCCGAGGTCTTCGTCGACGGCTACCTGATGGGCCTCGTCGACGACTTCGACGGCACGTTCCAGCGCCTCCACCTGGATGCCGGTGAGCACACGCTCGAGGTGTACCGCGCCGGCTATCGCGTCGGCCGCCAGAAGATCTTCATCGGCCCGCACGCCACGCTGCGCGTCCGCTACACGCTGGTGAAGCTGGGCCCGAACGAGGCGCCTGAGCCACGTCCGGCAGCGCGTCAGGTGGCGGCGCGCGGAGCCGGGCCCGGCGAGCCGGGCTTCCCGATGGAGGGCGCCGGCCCGCGCGATCCGCGCAACGACCCGGCCCGTCGTCCGCCGATCGAACGGCCGCGCGAGCGGATGCCTCGGGACCGCGAGTCCGGCTACGGCACGCTGGCCGTCCACGTGCAGCCGCCCGACGCGGAGGTTCTGGTCGACGGCGACCGGTGGGACGTGGACCGCGACGGACGGGTCGAGCTGCAGCTGGCCGCCGGCCGCCACCACGTGGAGGTGCGGCGGCGCGGCTCCCGCCCGTTCGCACAGGACGTGGACGTCCGGCCGGGCGATGTGACCCCGCTCAACGTGAGCCTCGTGACGGAGGGCGGGCGATGACGCGCACGGTCCGATTGGCGGCAGTGTCCGTCGCCGCGTCCGCCGCGCTGCTGCTCGGCGCCGCCGCGCCCGCCGTGGCGCAGACCGCGCCGTCGGCCGGCGTCCAGCCCGGCAGTGGACCGATGGTCGTGGAGCGGGTGCGGAACGGCTTCACCGCCGCGCCCGTCGTCCGCTTCGGCCAGGTCGACGACGAGACCCGCGTGCTCGCCGGCGGCGAGGCCGGATGGGTCATCGACCAGCGGCTGATGATCGGCGGCGCCGGCTACGGGCTCGTCAACGGCATCCGCGACGAGGTGATCGCGTACGGCGGCCTGGTCGTCGCCTGGCAGTTCCTGCCGCCGGGCTCGCCGATCCGCTTCGGCGTCAAGACGCTCATCGGCGCCGGCACGGCGACGCTGCCGGCAGACATCGAGGCGCTGCCGGCAGGAGCCCTGCCCCGGCGTGGAGCCGTGCGCACGGGCATCTTCCCGGGTCCGCGCATCTTCGTGCGCGACGACTACGCCGTGTTCGAGCCCGAGGTCACGCTGATGATCCGCCTGTGCAGCCTGATCCACGTCTCGGCCGGCGCCGCCTGGCGGCACACGGCCAACGCGGGCCTGCTGGAGAACCGCCTGAACGGCCCCACAGCCGGCCTGACCGTCCACTTCGCCGGCTGGTAGCACTGTCCGCAGCATGAGGCGACCGAGGCGGGCCGCCGCCTCACCGCCCGGCGGCCGGAGCGGCAGCCGGAAACGCGGCGCGGAGCGCGACTGAAGGGGCGAGCCGGGTGCCCTTCACAGGCGCCCGGGGAGCGCGAGCACCGCGTTTCCGGTTGCCGCTTCGGCCGCCGGGCGCTCCTGAGGGTGGTCGGTAGCCACGGCGCCCCACAGGAAATGCGGTGCTCGCGCTCCGTGGGCGCATCAGAAGT
>JBFXBH010000135.1:0-7773 GCA_050183355.1 Vicinamibacterales bacterium
ATCGTCGGCTTCAGCACGATCTCCGTGAAGCGTGTCACGCCGTCCTTCCGGTCCACCGTGCCGGCCGTGGTTGCCGACACACCCACGAACGGCACCCTGGATGCGGCCGCCACCGCCCGGAAGGTCAGCAGGAAACAGCCCTGCACGGCGGTCAGCAGCAGGTGCTCCGGACTCCATTCGTCCCCGGGTCCATCGAAGTCCGCCGGGGCATTCAGGCACAGCGGCGGAAGGCCGGTGCTGGTGACCTCGCCGCAGCCCGTGGTGCCGGCGGAGAGACTGACCGTGTAGAGGTGGGGAAGTGGTTGCATATCAGTGATGGCCTTCGTCCATGCCGACCGGCGCCGGCTCGCCCAGGACGCCGAAGACGGCTTCCTCCATGCCTTCGATCGCCGCGGACCCCACGTTGACGTCCTCGCGCAGCGGGACCTCGCGGAGCAGAAACGAGACCAGGAACGCGAGCACGGTGACCGGGAGGGCCCACTGGAACACCACGGCCACGCCGGACGCCACGGCCGCCTGGATGGCGTGCAGCGTCGGCGCCGGCAGCGCCAGCACGGCCTTCGGGCTGTTCAGGATGCTGTCGCCCACCAGCGCGCCGCCCGGGAGCCGGGCCGCGAGCACGGCGTGGAACCGGGCGCTCTGAATCGACCCGAACAGCGCCACGCCGAATGCGCTGCCGAGCGACCGGAAGAAGTTCACGGCCGAGGTCGCCGCGCCCATGTCCGCCCTCGCCGCGACGTTCTGCACGGCGAGCGTCATGACCGGTGACGACGTGCCCACGCCGAGCCCAAGGATGGCCATCCCGATGGACACGAACGTGCGCGACGAGTCCACGTCGATCCGCGCGAGCATGCCGATGCCCGCGATGCTCAGCAGCCCGCCTGCGATCGTCATCGGCTTGTAGCGGCCCGTGCGCGTGATGAGCCGTCCGCCGTACGTGGAGCCGATCAGGACGCCGCCCATCATCGGGACGAGCAGGTAGCCGGAGTTGGTGGCCGAGACGCCCCGCACGATCTGCAGGAACAGCGGCAGGAACACCGAGGCGATGACCATGACCGACCCGGACAGGATGCCCATCACCACGCAGACCGAGAACACGTCGTTCCTGAACAGGCGCAACGGCAGCAGCGGCTCCTCGGCCCGGCGTTCCTGCAGCAGGAAGAGCAGGCTCAGCACGACGCCGGACGAGAGCAGGCCGAGGATGAGCGGCGACGTCCACGGATACTCCGTGCCGCCCCAGGTGGCGCCGAGCAGCAGCGTGGTCACCGCGATGCTGAAGAGCGCGGATCCAAGGAAGTCGATCGGGCGGCGCTCCGTCGGCGCCGGCACGTGGAGGTACTTCGCGGTGACCGCGAGCGCCGCGATCCCGAACGGAATGTTCACGTAGAACACCCACCGCCAGCTCAGGTGATCCACGAAGAATCCGCCGACCAGCGGTCCGATCACGCTCGCCGCGGCGAACACGCCCGTGAAGTAGCCCATGTACTGCGGGCGCTCGCGCGGCGACAGGATGTCGCCGAGGATCGTGAACGTCATCGCCAGCAGGCCGCCGCCGCCGACGCCCTGGATGCCGCGGAAGAGGATCAGTTGCGTCATCGTCTGCGACAGCCCGGAGAGCACGGAGCCGATCAGGAAGATGACGATCGTGGCCTGGAAGACCTGCCGGCGGCCGTAGATGTCGCTGACCTTGCCGAACAGGGGCACGCTGACGGTCGACGTCAGCAGATAGGCCGTGAACACCCACGCGATGTGGTCCAGGTCGCCGAGGTCGCCGACGATCGTCGGGAGCGCCGTGGCCACGATGGTGGAGTCCAGCGCGCTCAGGAACAGTGAGATGAGGAGAGACCAGAGAATGAGCCAGAGGCCCTGGCGGGGTTGAGCCATTCCCGATCGTACTGCGTGAAGTCCGAAACGGGGAGAGCCAGTGGCGGCGGGGAAAGCAGGGTCGCGACCCTGTCGAGCACCGGCGGGGACCCGCCGGAGATCCCGGGGGACCGGGTGGGTGTGGCCCACCGGTCCCCCGGGGATGTGATGCGTCCGGCCCTGGTCTAGAAGTCGACCTGGGCGCCGAACTTGAAGAGGCGGCCGCCGAGGATCGACGTCGGCCGCAGCCACGCCGCGCCGTAGGTCGCGAAGTTCGCCTGCGACGGCCGGCCGTTGGTCAGGTTGTAGATCTCCGCGATGCCCTGGACGCGCGCCCCGGCGATCCTGAAGAATCGCGACAGCCGCATGTCGACCTGCGTGAGGCGGTCATCGAAGAGCGCCGCGCCCAGGTTGCCCTGGCTGCTGGCCGTCGGGAGCAGCGCGACGCTGGTCGTCGCGTTGCAGGTCACCGCCGCCCCGCAGGCGGCCAGATTGCGGCCGAGGTTCGCCGCAACCTGCGCGTTCGTATAGGGCAGCGTCGCCGTGATCGGAATGCCGGGCAGGTGCTTGAACGTGCCGGCCAGGTTGAAGCCGAAGCCGACCGGATACACCACCTGCGCCTTGATCTGGGAACCCGAGGCGCTCCAGAGCGGTGACGCCACGTTGCAGTACTCCTCCGTCCGCGGCTGGTTGCCCGAGACGCCGGTCTGCTGCGCCTGCGGCAGGTCGTTCTGCCAGCAACTGTTGAACCGCGTCCGGCCAAGCGTCACGCCGCCGTTGAAGAAGCCGCCGTCGCCGAACCGGCCGTTGATGGCGATGTCGAAGCCGTTGAAGATCTCCTTCGGCTCGGCCGTCGCGCCCGGTACATCCTTGGCGAGCATCAGCACGTCGGCACGCTGGCCGAACTTGTTCGGGTTCACGTCGTAGAGACCGCAGACCTGCCTGGCGCTGAAGTCACCGAGACGCGTATCCGTGGGCGACGTCACGCAGAAGGGCGTGTAGTCCGACGAGGCCGTGGCCGTGTTGACCGTGGCCGTGATGTTCTTCCAGTCGGTGCGGAAGTATCCGAGCGTCAGTCCGATGCCGTTCCTCAGCTCGTGCTGCAGCGCGACGGAGTACTGGTAATTGAACTCACGCGTGCCCCACCCCGTGCGGGCGGACTCAGCCCATGTGAGGGCGACGCGCGGCTGGCCGAAGAGCGCCTCGCTGGACGGTCCGCACTCCCCGTTGGCGGCGAGGTTCGTGAACGTGCAGTCCGGCGCGAAGTTGCCGTTCACGTCGTTCCACGTCCGTGTCGCGCTCGTGACGTAGGCGTTCGCGGGCGCCACCGTGTTCATCAGCCCGCCACCCTGTCCCATCAGATACCGGCCCCAGGAGCCCTTGATGGCCGTCTTGCCGTTGCCGAAGAGGTCATAGGCGGCGCCGACCCGGGCCGTGACGTCGTTGAACTTCGGCAGGCTCTTCACGGATTGGAACGAGCGCTCCCCGACGAAGGGACCTGCCGGCAGCGTGAACTCCCGCGTGTAGGCGTGGAAGTAGTCGTAGCGGGCGCCGATGTTCAGCGTCAGTCGGTCGATGCGCCACTGGTCCTGCGCGAAGGTGCCGAATCCCCGCAGGTTGGCGCGGTTGCCGAACGGGCCGGCGAACTGCGTGACCGCGATCGGTACGCCCGCGCGGAACGTGTAGTTGAGGCCGTTCGGTTCCGCGTTGCCGTTCGTGTCATACACGCCCTGCAGCGTCTGCGCACCCACTTTGAAGGCGTGCGCGCCGGTCACGTAGGCCATCGAGTAGCGCTGGCCGTAGTTGTTGTTGGCTTGCGGATCGTTGAAGTCGCTGGTCACACCGCCCGGCAGCGTGCCCCAGCGGTAGCCGGTGGTCTGTTCGAGAATCGAGACCTGACGCTCGGCGGGCGTCAAGGGCGTCCAACTGTCGTCCGCAACGCTCGAGAACCCGACCTTCTGATTGAGGAACGAACTGCCGACCTGGAAGAGCAGCTTGTTCGTGGCCGTGTACGTCCAGCTCACCTGCGTCAGGTTCATCCAGCCGTCGCCGCCGTACTGGTAGCTCTGGACGGCCTCGGGAGCCGCCGGGCTGCCGGCCGAGATCGCCAGCCAGCACCCGCAGGCCTTCTGCAGGTTGAGCGACCCGGTGATCTTGTGCTTCTCGGCCGCCTGCCACGTCAGCCGGCCCCCGAAGTCCCTCTGCCACTGGGCGGTGTAGGCACGGCGGGCGAGGTCCGGTTCATAGCGGAACGGGCTGGTGGACTTGTTGAAGTAGTTGTTCGCGGCATAGGACTCGCTGCCCCACCAGCGGTTGGCCGAGTAGAACCACAGCTTGTCCGTGGCCACCGGTCCGCCGACGCCGATCCCGTAGTCGTAGACCCGCTTCATCGCGTTCTGGTCGGCTGCCGAACCGCGGGCGATCAGGTCGTCGCTGACCTTGCCGGAGGCCAGGTCCGTGTTCGTGTAGTTGAAGATGCTGTTGCTGCTGAACTTGTTGCCGCCGTCGCGCGGAATCATGTTGACGTTGGCGCCGCCGGTCTCCGTCTCGGCGTTGGCGCCGCCCGTGTCGACCACCGTCTCCTGGACGCCGATCGTGTTGAACTTCCAGATGCGCTGCTGGCCGCCGCCGTTGCCGTAGAACACGTTCGTGTTCATGCCGTCGTAGTTGATGCGGCCGTCGTCGCCGCGTCCCCCGTGGACCGCGATGGCGGTATTCGTTTCCGACTTGTCTCCGCCGACATCATTCCGGCCCGCGCCCATGGCCACCGCGCCGAGCGTCAGCGACGCGAGCTGGGTGAGGTCGCGCTGGCCGGAGGGCAGGGACACCAGCACCTCGGCGCGCAGCACCTGCTGCGTGCGGACGTTGGTCAGGTCGACGACCGGGCTGGCGCCCGTCACCGTGACCGTTTCCTCGAGGCCGCCGACCTTCATCTCGGCGTTCGCCGTGGCCGTGAAGCCCGCATTCAGCTCGATGCCTTCGCGGACGTAGGTGGAGAAGCCCGCCAGCGTGAAGGTCACCTTGTAGATGCCCGGCCGGAGGTCCACGATGTTGAAGCGTCCCTGGTCGTCCGTCACCGCCGTGCGCACCTTCTCAATCAGCGCCGGGCTCGAGGCTTCCACGGTCACGCCGGGCAGCACGCCGCCCGTGGCGTCCCTGGCCACGCCGGTGATGCCGGCGTTGGACTGAGCGGTTGCGGTGGAGGCCACCAGCAGCCCAGCCATACAGGCGCCGAGCGCCCACCTGAGTCGTTCGAACATATGCAATTCCCTCCAGAAGAGTCGTGAACAACCCGAGCCGCCCACTCCCGATCCGGAGGACTGGCGCAGCTCGGAGCCTTGGAACTATACAGCGTTCAGACGCTCAGGCGAACGCAGTTCATGGCGTCATCGGCGACTGCCTGCTTCCATTCATGACATCTGGCCTTTTGTTTGCTTTCTCATCTGATCCCAACCGCGCAATCTTCGGACGGCGGGGCCAGCACGGGCATCCGCGATCGTGCGTTCGCAGTAACATGGCCCCCGGCTGCGGGAGGCGGGCGATGGGAATGAACAGGACAGTGCGGTGGGGGCTGACGGTCGGCATCGCCGCGGCGTTGGCGGCGGTCGTGATCGCGCAGGGCGGAGCGCCGAAGGCGGGCGCGCGGAAGATGCCGGCCTTCGCCTACGACCCGACGTGGCCGAAGGAACTGCCCAACAAGTGGATCGTCGGCAACATCGGCGCCGTGTGGGTGGACGCGAAGGACCACGTCTGGATCGCGCATCGACCCGGCGGCACGACCGGGCTCTCCGAGCGGTTCGGGCTCACCGGGGAGGCCGAGTGCTGCTTCCCGGCGCCGCCCGTCATCGAGTTCGATCAGGCCGGCAAGGTCGTCCAGGCGTGGGGCCTCATCCACGATCAGAAAGGCGCGCCGCTCGGCAAGCAGGTCTCCGGACCCTATCCCGAGGGCGCGTGGCCGACCTCCGAGCACGGCATCACCGTGGACCACACGGGCCACGTCTGGGTCGACAGCAGCACGCCGCCCTCGTCGCTGCTGAAGCTCACCCGCGAGGGGAAGCTCGTGCTGCGGATCGGCCAGACGCAGGGCAAGGTGAACAGCGACACCGCGAACCTCGGTGGGCCGACGAGCATGCTCGTGGACGCCAGGACCAACGAAGTCTTCGTCGCCGACGGCTACGAGAACCGCCGCGTCATCGTCTTCGACGCCGACACCGGCGCGTACAAGCGGCATTGGGGTGCGTACGGGAAGCCCCCGGTCGAGGACCAGGCGCCGTCCACCGGCGCCGTGGAGAAGATGGGGAAGGTCGATCCCGAGAAGCGCCGGGAGCAGTTCGATCACGTGCACTGCCTCACTGAGGACAAGGCCGGACTGCTGTACGTGTGCGACCGCGCGAACAACCGCGTCCAGATCTTCCGGAAGGACGGCACCTACGTGAAGGAACTGCTGGTGGCGCCGGACACGAAGGCGTTCGGCTCCGTGATGTCCGTCGCGTTTTCGCCGGGCACGCAGGAGTTCATGTACGTGGCGGACGGCGCGAATCACAAGGTGTGGATCTACCGGCGCGACACGCTCGAACTGCTCGGCGCCTTCACGGGCAACGGCCCGGGCCGCGGCGGCGGGCAGATGCTCGTCATCCACACCATGGGCGTGGACTCGAAGGGCAACCTCTACATCGGCGAGACGATTCCGGGCAACCGCATCCAGCGGTTCACCTTCACCGGACTCGTGCCGGTCAGGAAGTAGTGTCCGCCGGGTCCAGGTCGACCAGCGTGTAGCGCTCCGTGGGCCGCTGACCCGGGCGCTCGACCGTGACGCGCGCCAGCAGCGCCGACCAGCGGCGGCCGGCGAGCGAGCCGGCATCGAGCTGCGCCAGGTAACGCGCGCTGATCTGTTCCCCGACGCGGCCCGCAATCGGCGCCCGGCCTCCGTCCGGCTGGAACTCGAAGCGGCGGCCCAGCGGGATGATGCCGAGCAGCTGCCCCGTGAGCCGGATCGGCGCCTCGTCGACGTGCGTGGCCTCGAGGCGCCGCCAGGCGCGGTCGAGCGCGGCGGCGTCGAGCCGGACGAGCTGGTCCGCCTGCGCCACGACCAGCGCGCCCTGCCGGCCCGAGACCCGGCCGATGAAGTCGCGCGTCGCCGTCAGCACCCGCGGCTCCACCGATTCGACGAGGTCGCCGAAGTCGTCGTCGGTGCCATGCGCCAGCTGGTGCAGGTGTTCGAGCGCCGCCCTGACCGACCGCCGCAGCGGGCTCGGGAACAGCAGGTCGCCGGCGTCGTCCAGTTCCTCCAGCATGACGGCCGCCGGGTCGAACGACATCGCGGTCACGGCGAGGCGTCCGCTGCCGCGGGTACCGCCGAGGCGCGAGACCAGGTCCGTCAGCCCGCCGACGGCGCCGGCCAGGAACGCGGCGTCGATGCCCGCACCGCCTGCCACCGCCTCGCCGCCGAAGGTCAGCTCGACGAGGGCCGCGTGCGCCGGGCGGTCACCGTCCTCGTCCAGCGCGCCGGCCAGTTCGTCGCGGTACGATTCCAGACTCAGCCGGCCCAGCGGATCGAGGGAGGGCAACGCGCCGATCGCGGCGTCCACCGACGCGAGATGCTGCCGGAGCCGATCCGCGCGATGCCAGCGCCTCATGACCACGTCACCATCCGGGCGGCGATCGCGTCGTCGGCCTCCCCGAGCGGCACCTCGATCAGCTCCAGACCCGTCTCGGCACGCTGCCCGTTGAGCACGTCGAACCAGAACCGGGCCTGCGCCACGACCACCTCCGGCGCCAGGCCGAGGTCCACGAAGTAGGCCCGGCACCCGAAGCCCGCCCACACGCGGCTCGGATCGAGCAGCGGCTGATTCACGTCCACGAACCGCAGCCACGCCTCGTCCGTGAGGGCGCGCAGCGGCCGGCGGCAGA
>JBFXBH010000136.1:0-7743 GCA_050183355.1 Vicinamibacterales bacterium
TCGCGCAGCACGTGACCGACCGGCGCCCGCTGGTCAGCTGGGCCGACGTCCCGGCCGAGCCCGGCACCCTGCGTCTCGTGCTGCGCCAGACCGGAGAGGTCCTGAGCCGCTTCGGCCTGATCGAGGCAGACGCCCATGCCCGGATCCAGGCGCTGGCGCGCGATGGCGACGTGGCTGCCGGGGCCGAGGCCTGGTTCGTGCGATCGTGCGACGGCCACGGCCGGACACCGGCCGCGGAGGATGACGCGGACCAGGCGATCGGCCTCGCGCTGAAGCCGTTTCTGTCGCGATGTGCCGACGCCGTCCAGCCCGCCGGGGCGCTGGCGGCCTGGACGCTGAACACATGCGCGGTCTGCGGCGGCGAGGCCGAGTTCGGCGTGATCGAATCGGCCGACAGCCGCCGCCTGATCTGCGGCCAGTGCGGGCTGCGCTGGCGCTTCGCGCCGGACCGGTGCCCCTTCTGCCCCCACACCGGCCGGGCACAGCTCACCACCTTCGCCACGCCGGACCGCCAGTATCAGCTCACCGCGTGCGAGATCTGCCGGCGCTATCTGAAGTCGTACCGGAGTCAGCCGGGCCGGCGTCCGGTCATGCCGGCCGTGGACATGCTGGCAACGCTGCCGCTTGACGCAGCCGCGATCCAGCGAGGGTACGGAGTGTAGGGAGCCCGGCCGGCTACTGCGGGAGCGACGAGATGGGCAGGGCGGACGGCGTGAAGCCCGGGATGTCCATCTTGGCCGACAGCCAGTTGGCGAGGTGACGCGTGTCCCAGAACCGGGACGCGCTGGACCGCGCGCCCAGCACGACGACGGCCACCGGCGACCCCTGGGGCAGCTTCAGCAGCGTGGCGAGACAGTAGCCGGCGCTCCGTGTGAAGCCGGTTTTGCCAGCCTGGACGTCGACATCGCCGGCGCGCACGAGCTGGTTGGTGCTGCGGACTTCGACGGTGCGCTTGCCGACCCGGAAGCTGTATGTCGGCTTCTGCATGATGCTGGCGATGCGCTCGTCAGCCGAGACGTGCGTGATGAGCTTCGCGAGGTCCAGCGCGGACGAGACATTCGCGGCGAGCAGGCCGGCGGGGTCCGCATAGGACGTGCTGGTCAGCCCCAGCTCCAGCGCCTTCGTGTTCATGCGGTCGATGAAGCCCTTCGGACCGAAGCTCGAGACGCGCGCGAGCGCCCGGGCGGCGGCGTTGTCCGACGCGATGAGCAGCAGGTTCAGCAGGTCCCGGACCTGGAGCCGGTACCCCGCGCGGATGTGCGTCGTCGAGGCGGCACGGACGTCGGCGCGCTGGACGACCACTTCACGGTCCAGATCCGGGTTGTCCTCCAGGAAGACCGCCGCCGTCATCACCTTGGTGATGCTGGCCATGGACCGGAGCCCCTCGGCGTTCTCCGAATACAGGGTCTGGCCGGTCTCGGGGTTGTAGACGATGGCCGCCGCGGCCCGGACGTCCGGGACCATGTCGCCGGACTCATCCAGCTTGAACTGGGGCTCCTGCGCCGCCTTGAGCTCACGGGCGCGTCGGGACGCGAGCGAGGACCGGCGCCGGACGACCGACCGCGCGGAGGCCCGGGTCTTGCGGACGGCGTTGACGGAGGCCTTCGACCTCGATTTGGAGGCGGTGCGGGTCGGCTCGGCGGCCTCAACGGACAGGGCACACGTGGCCAGCACCAGCGGCGCCAGCGCGCATCCGACCAGTCTCCGGACTCGACTCCACCCGTGGATCACCGGCAACTCCTTTAACGCGTGATCGTTACAGAACCCGGCCAGTGTAGCAGGATTTCGGGATCGCGCAAGCCCCGGACACGCTACTGTATCGGCCGGAGCCACCGCGGCCTCACCGTCCATGCCCTCACCCGACGCCATCGAGTTCGCCGAACTTCGCCGGACGATTGCCGTCCGGGGCACCGTCCGCCTGGTCCTCGGCCCGGCGTCCGTCGCGCTCTGGGCAGTCGTCGCCATGAGCGCGCGCTACGGCGACCCCCGCGTGCAGATCCTCCTCCCGCTGCTGGTCCTCGCGGCCGGGTTCGAGGGTGTCCGCGCGCTGCACATCGGCGTCGAGCGCATCGGCCGGTATCTCCAGGTCTTCCACGAGGGCGAGCGCCGGGTCCTGCCTCGATGGGAGTCCGCGGCCATGGCGCCGGCCCCGCGGCAGCCCGGCCTCGCCCTCTCCCCTCTGTTCAGTCCGCTGTTCGCGCTCGCCTGCCTCGCGAACGCGGTGCTGAGCTGGGACCCGCTCGCCCCCGCGCTCGTGGCGGCCTGGGCGGGCCTGCACGCGGCGTTCCTCGTCCGCGTCGGCATGGCGACGCGGGCGTGCCGCCGCCAGCGCGCGGCCGACCTCGCCCACTACCAGTCCCTGCGCCGCACGCTGATCGACTAAAGACGGCGCTCCTTCAACCGATTGAAGGGCACACGGCCGCTTGGAGCGGAACACCGTGTCGAGCTTGCACGGTCACTGGCACTTTCGTCGCAATTCCTGATGCGCGGGTCCCGTTCTGCAAGCGGATCTTGTTGAACGCTCGCGGCACACTTGTTGCTTCGCACGGTTGACGGAGGGCACGGCGATGAGTCTGGTTCGACTCCTGGGATTTGCGACGCTCGACTGTGGCTGCGTCGTCGGCCGCTACCGCGAACTCGCGGTCAACCGCGAAGTCGCCTACGTCGAAGAGAAGGGCGCCGCCTGCGCGCTCCATGCCCACCGGCGCAACCACACGGTCCCGCCGGCCAGCGCCGCGACGCTGGAACGGGGCGCCGTGCTGACGCCCGTGTTCGGCGACGCGCGCGCCTCGTAATCCCGCTCCCCGGCACACCGGACGGGTCCGCGCCACGCGCGGTACAATTGCGCCGGTGCGTGCCCGTGTTCCGCAGCGCTTCCCTCCCGCCCGGGTGTCGCTGACCCATCCTTCCGGCTCGAAACTCCGTTTCTACCTCGGTGACTGCGTCGAGACCCTGAGCCAGTTCGCGGCCGGGTCCATCGATGCGATGGTCACCTCGCCGCCCTACAACCTCGGCATCCAGTACCGCAGCTACGACGACACGATCCCGCGGGACCACTACCTCGCATGGACGTCCGGGTGGATTGCCGCGGCCACGCGGGCCCTCGCCGACGACGGGTCGCTGTTCCTGAACGTCGGGGCCAAGCCGACCGACCCGTGGACCGCGCTCGATGTCGCCCAGGCCGTCCGGCCGCACCTGCAGCTCCAGAACACCATCCACTGGATCAAGTCCATCGCCATCGAGAAGGACGCGGCCGGTGCGCGGGCCGGACTGACGGAGGACCTGGCCGTCGGGCACTACAAGCCCATCAACAGCCCGCGCTTCCTGCACGACTGCCACGAGTTCGTCTTCCACTTCACCCCTCACGGCCGGACGCCGATCGAGCGGCGCGCCGTGGGCGTCCGCTACCAGGACGCCTCGAACATCGGCCGCTGGCAGGGCGCGGCCGGCGGCCTCCGCTGCCGCGGCAACACGTGGTTCATCCCCTACGAAACCATCCAGAGCCGCGAGAAGGACCGGCCCCACCCGGCCACCTTCCCGCCGCGGCTGCCGGCGATGTGCCTGAAGCTGCACGGACAGCAGCGGATCCGCACGGTCGCCGACCCGTTCATGGGCCTCGGCAGCACCGCACTCGCCTGCCTGGACCTCGGACTGAACTTCGTCGGCATGGAAATGGACCGGGCCTATCTCGACGAGGCCGTCGAACGCGCGCGCGCCGCGGGCGCCACCGTCGTGTCGCGGGAGAAGCCCCGTGCGCCGCGGGGCGGACGGGCCGCCCGGTAGCCCGCGATGGACCTCCGGCAGCTCGAGATCCTGAAGGCCATCGCCGAAACCGGCTCGTTCACCGCCGCCGGGCAGAAGCTGCGCGTCTCGCAGTCGGCCATCAGCCGCCAGATCCTGCTGCTCGAGGAGGAGATCGGCGAGCAGGTCTTCCACCGCGTCGGCCGGCGGGTCCGGATCGCGCCGGCCGGCGAGGTGCTCGTGCAGCTCAGCCTGCGGATCTTTCAGGACGTCCAGGATACGCTGGCGGACCTGTCCGAACGGCAGGAGTCGCCCCGCGGCGTGCTCCGGCTGGTCGGCGGCATGACCGTGTGCCTGTACGTGTTCCCGGCCCTGCTCGCCGAACTCCGCAGGCAGCATCCCCGGCTCGACCTGAAAGTCACCAGCGGCAGCAGCGAGAAGTGCATCGCCGAGCTGCGCAGCGGCGCGGCCGACCTGGGCATGCTCACGCTGCCGATCGACGCGCCAGACCTGGTGGCCGTGCCCGTGCTGCGGGAGGAACTGCTGCTCATCACGGAACCCGGGCACCCGCTGGCGCGGCTGCGCCGCGTCGCGCCGGCCGACCTGACGCGGCAGCCGTTCGTGCTCTTCGAGAGCGGCTCGAACACGCGGCGCGTGATTGACGAGTTCTTCCTGAAGGAGCACGTCGACGCCCGCATCGTGATGGAGACGGAGAACGTCGAGATCATCAAGGCGATGGTGCGCGCCGGCATGGGCGTCGGCGTCGCGCCGTACCAGGCCGTGGCCGAGGACGTGATGAGCGGCCAGCTCTTCTGCAGCCGCGTCGAGGGCTATCCGCTGTTCCGGGAATCAGGTTGGATCTATCCGAAGATGAGCCGGCTGCCGCGCACCGTCGCCGAGGTCCTGCGCAGCCTCGAGGTGATCCGGCCGAAGCTGCGGACGGCGCCCGTACGCCTGCCCACGCCGCGCCCGGCCGCCCGCCCCGCGGACGAGAGCCCGGCCTGAGCCCGGCCTACTTCTTCGGCGGGGCCTTCGAGTCGTTCTCCGGCAGCGCGAGCGAGTAGGACGTCCGCGACCACGCGGTGGCGCCCCTGGCTCCCGGCACCTTCACTTCAATCTTCCGCGTGCGCCGGAGCGGGTCGGGGTTCGACGAGTAGTAGCCGAGCACGTAGTAGTCGCTGGTCTCGGCGTCGATGCGCTTGAGCGCCTTGTCGAAGTCGTTCTGGTTGACCACCGCCAGGCCGCCCGTCATCTCGGCCAGCGCGCGCAGGCTGTTCTGCGTCTTGCGGACGTACTGGTCCCAGTCGGCGGGCTCGACCTCCTCGTCCAGGTCCTGCCCCGCGACGAGGCCGCGCGGGTCGATCGTGTAGAAGCTCGCGTTCGCGCGGTTGGCCGCGCGGGCCAGCTCCGCCAGCTCGATGGACAGGTCCGTGTCCGCGAACTGCGCCCCGCCGAAGTCGTTCCGCTGCGTCCGGCCGCTGAACGGATTGAGACGGGTCTGGCCGGTGCCGCTGCCGTCGTCCGTCCCTGTGCCGAGCCGCTCCTGATCCTGGCGCATGCGCGACGTCTCGAACGGATTGAAGTCGTAGCCGCTGCTGACGTAGATGACCGCCTTCCGGCGGTTGTGGACCTTCTCCATGTTCTTCATCAGCTCGTAGGCCGTGGAGAACGCGACATGGGCGCGGTAGCGCAGCTCCATCGGACCGTTCGACCCGCGGCTCTGGTTCAGGATGTCGCTCGGCTTGAGCCCGTCACCCGTGATTCGGCTGATCGCCTCCTCCAGGACCTTCTTGTCGTAGGTGAGCTGGATGGACAGCGACGACGGGCCGGTCGTCACGATGCCGAACATGTCGCCGTCGTGCACGAGGTTCTTCGTGAACTTCTTGAACAGCTCGCGCGTGCGGGCCGTGTCGCGGAACGTCAGGTGCAGGTCGTCCACGAAGAAGACGAAGATGCGGCCGGCGGCGTCACTGGTCGGGCGCGAGGCGGGCAGGATGATGCCCTCCTGCGCGGGCGGCGGCGGGGGCGCCTGCACGTTGAACGCCCGGCCGCCGTGGATGAGCACGAGCGAGGCGATCTCCTGCTTCTTGCCGTCCTCGAGGACTTCGAAGTCGCCGGCCTTCAGGTCGGCGACGAACTGGCCCCGGCCGTCCCGCACGATCACGTCGGTCGTGACCAGGTTGACGGCCGCGCGGAAGGTCGTCTGCCCCTGCGGCGTCACCACGCCCTCCGGCTTCCTGTCCGGCTGCTGCGCGACGACGGCAGCGCCGCAGAGAACGGCCCCGCAGAGGGCGGTGACCGTGGCGACGGCGCTCCATCCGGGGGTCGGTTTCATGGAGCGAAGTATAGCAGCCGGCGTGCGGCCACCGCGCGCCGGCCGCGGCGGAAGACGCCCCCGGGCTGCTAAGATGGGCATCCCGTATGCGACTCGCGCTGGCCGCCGATCACGCCGGCTTCCCCACCAAGCAGGAATTGGTCCAGTACCTCAGGAATCGCGGGCACGAGGTGCTCGACCTGGGCACGCATTCGACCGACGCCGTCGACTACCCGGACTGCGCGGTCGCGGCCGCGGACGCCGTCCGGGATGGCCGGGCCGAGCGGGCCGTGATCGTGTGCGGCAGCGGCGCCGGCGTGTCGATCGCGGCGAACAAGATTCCCGGCATCCGGGCGGCGGTCTGCCACGACACATACACCGCGCATCAGGCCGTGGAACACGACGACCTGAACGTGCTGTGCATCGGGGGCCGCGTCGTCGGCCTCAACGTCGCGCAGGAACTCGTGGACGCGTTCACCGGCGCCCGCTTCTCCGGCGAGCCGCGGCACCAGCGGCGGCTCGACAAGGTCCTCGCGATCGAGGCGAAGTACCTGCGTTCCTGAGTCTCAGACTGACGCGGCGTCGGCGGGTGGACGCCCGCCACCCGGCTTCCGCCGGCGGCGGCGCCGGTGCGTGAACACCTTCGTCAGCCGCGTCCAGGCCTCGGCCGCGTCGCGAAGGCCGACCTCCCGCGCCGCGTCATCGGTCCAGCCCGACGGGTCGAGCCGGGCCGCCAGCGCGTCGAGCGCCTGCCGCCGCACTTCGTCGTGAAAGCGCTCGGGAATCATCTCCCGCACCTTCGGGCACCACTCCGCCAGCCAGGCGACCTGCGCCTCGGGCGTCGTGCCCACGATGGCGGCGGGCAGCGGGGACGGGCGCGGCGCGGGCGTCCCTTCCGCGGCGTCGTCTGGCCCGGCCGCCAGGGTGGCGTCCGCGGGCTCCTCCGCCGGCCGCTTCTTCCGCCGCGGGCGGAACGGTTCGGCCACGTCCACGACCTGCTGGTGCGCCGTGATCTCCCGCCAGTCGAACGGCACGTCGGGATACAGCCGCGCGAGCGCCGCCCGCGTCGTCGGGTCGAGTGCCTTCGCCCCGACGACGCTGCCTGACGGGGTCCGGAACATGTAGAGCACCCGGGATCGGGACCGGGTCCCGTCGCGAAACAGGTGCATCAGATACGTGGTCTCGTGCCCGCGTTTGTCGCGGAGCACCCGGAGGAACGGCACGGCGGGCTACCGCTTGCGCGCCGCCGGCTTCTTCGCAGGCTTCGCGGCGGCCTTCTTCGGGGCGGGCTTCTTCGGGGCCGGCTTCTTCGCGGCGGGCTTCGCCTTGGCCTTCGACGCGGGCTTCACCGGACCCGCCTTCTTCGCCGGGGCGGCCTTTGCGGCGGCCTTCTTCGCGGCCGGTCTGACGCTACCGGCCGCCTTCGACGCCGGCGTCGGAGCGGGCGCCTTCTTCACGGCGGGCCTGGCCGGCGCGGCCTTGACGGCCGGCGTCTTCGGCTCGGGTGGAAGCGACACGGCCGTCTTCTCGATCAGCGCGAACCGGATCTCGTCCCCGACCCCGTGATAGGTCCAGATCTCGGCCGCGGGGACCGAGAACTCGGCACACAGACGCCGCGTGGCGTCGATGGACGCCGCCGGCACGTAGAGGTGCAGTTCGGCGCGCAGGCGCCCCAGGCGCACCCACTG
>JBFXBH010000137.1:0-7711 GCA_050183355.1 Vicinamibacterales bacterium
ACTCGACCAGCGGGTCGCGCTGGCCGTAGCCGCGCAGCCCGATGCCTTCCTTGAGGTGGTCCAGGCTGTAGAGGTGGTCCTTCCACTGCTGGTCCACGAGCTGCAGCATGATGTCGCGCTCGACGCGCCGCAGAATGTCGGGGCCGGCGACGGCCTCCTTGGCCTCGTAGTCGGCCTTGATCGCGGTCCAGAGGCTGTCCGCGATCTCCTCGGTGCCGGCGTCGGAGTCCACGGCGGCGTCGACGGTCTGCTGGTCGAGTCCGTAGATGCGCACCACCTCCCGCTTCAGGCCGTCGAGGTCCCAGTCCTCGAGCTCGACGTCCTTGCCGATGAAGCGTTCGATCTGATCCTCGAGGATGTCCTCGGCGGTCGCGAACAGGTACGCGCGCGTGTCGCCGAGTTCCTCGGCCGTCAGGTGCACCTTGCCTTCGAGGACCTCGCGGCGCAGCGTGTAGACGCTCTCACGCTGCTTGTTCATGACGTCGTCGTACTCGAGCAGGTGCTTTCTGACGGAGAAGTTCTGTGCCTCGACCTGGCGCTGGGCGCGCTCGATGGCGCGCGTCACCATGCCGTGCTCGATCGGGACGCCCTCTTCCATGCCGAGCCGCTGCATCAGGCCGGAGATGCGGTCGGACCCGAAGATGCGCATCAGGTCGTCTTCGAGCGACAGGTAGAAGCGGGACGAGCCCGGGTCGCCCTGGCGGCCGGCGCGGCCGCGAAGCTGGTTGTCGATGCGGCGGGCTTCGTGGCGTTCGGTGCCGAGGATGTGCAGGCCGCCGAGGCGGATGACCTCGTCGTGCTCGGCATCGCACTGCTGCCGGAAGAACGCGAAGATGCGCTCCCAGTCCGGGCGCGGCACGCGGAAGAACGCGTCGATGTGGAAGAAGTAGACGAACTCCTCGTCGTCGACGAACTTCTCCTCGCCCCTGGCGAGCCGCTGCGCGACCTCCTCCGCGAGGCACTGCTGCCGGGCCATGTACTCGGCGTTGCCGCCGAGCAGGATGTCGGTGCCGCGGCCGGCCATGTTCGTGGCGATGGTGACCGTATCCTTGCGGCCGGCCTGCGCGACGATCTCGGCTTCCTGCGCGTGGTACTTCGCGTTCAGCACGACGTGCTTGATGCCGCGCTTGCGCAGCATGGTGGAGAGCCGCTCGGACTTCTCGATGGAGACGGTGCCGACGAGCGTCGGCCGGCCGGCCTGCTGCTTCTCGAGGATGTCGCCGACGATGGCCTCGAACTTCTCGCGCTCGGTCCGGTAGACGAGGTCCGGCTCCTCGACGCGCGCCAGCGGGCGGTTGGTCGGGATCACGACGACGTCGAGGTTGTAGATCTTCGCGAACTCGGGCGCCTCGGTTTCCGCCGTGCCGGTCATGCCGGCGAGCTTCTTGTACTTCCGGAAGTAGTTCTGGAAGGTGATCGTCGCGAGGGTCTGGTTCTCGCGCTCGATCTTGACCTTTTCCTTGGCCTCGACCGCCTGGTGCAGGCCGTCGCTCCACCGCCGGCCCGGCATGACGCGGCCCGTGAACTCGTCGACGATCACCACCTGGCCGTCCCGGATCATGTATTCGGTGTCCAGGTGGAACAGCGTGTGCGCGCGCAGCGCCTGGTTGATGTGGTGGAGCAGCGGCATGTTGACCGGGTCGTAGAGCCCGCCCGAGCCCGGGACGACGCGGTGGGCGAGCAGGTGCTCCGCCTTCGCCATGCCGCTTTCGGTCAGCGTGACCGTCTTGTGCTTCTCGTCGACGATGTAGTCGCCCGTGGCTTCGAGCGCTTCCCGTTCCTCGGCCTTCGCGTCGCCGCGCGTGACGGCGCCCTTCTGCAGCTTCGGGATGATGCGGTCGACCTCGTAATAGAGGTCGGTGGACTCCTCGGCGGGGCCGGAGATGATGAGCGGCGTCCGGGCCTCGTCGATCAGGATGCTGTCGACCTCGTCCACGATGGCGAAATGGTGCGGGCGCTGCACCATCGCGGACAGGTCGAACTTCATGTTGTCGCGGAGGTAGTCGAACCCGAACTCGTTGTTCGTGCCGTGCGTGATGTCGGCGGCGTAGGCCACCTGCCGCTGCGCGTCGGTCAGGTCGTGCTGGATGACGCCGACGCTCATGCCGAGGAACCGGTAGAGCCGGCCCATCCACTCGGCGTCGCGGCGGGCCAGGTAGTCGTTCGTCGTGACGACGTGGACGCCCTTGCCCTCGAGCGCGTTCAGATAGGCGGGCAGCGTCGCGACCAGCGTCTTGCCCTCGCCGGTCTTCATCTCCGCGATCGTGCCGCTGTGCAGCACCATCCCGCCGATGAGCTGGACGTCGAAGTGCCGCATCCGGAGCACCCGCCGGCCGGCTTCGCGGACGACGGCGAACGCCTCGACCAGCAGGTCGTCGAGCGTGGCGCCCTGGGCGATGCGCTGCCGGAACTCGGCGGTCTTCGCGCGGAGCTGTTCGTCGGTGAGGGCCTGGAGGGAGGGTTCGAGCGCGCCGATCTGGCCGACCAGCGGGCGGAGCCGCTTCAGCTCACGCTCGTTCTGGGTGCCGATGACCTTGGCGAGTATCTGACCGAACATACACGAAGGGTATCCGTGAGCGAAGCGGGGCGAGAGGCCCTTACTTCGGCTCGGGTTTCTGCGTCAGCAACTGAAGCGGGTTGAGCAGGCGGCCGTTGGCGAGCACCTCGTAGTGCAGGTGGTACCCGGTGGCCCGGCCGGTGGCCCCGACCTGGCCGATCTGCTGGCCCTTCTTCACCTCGTCGCCGACCTTGACCTTCGACGCGAGCAGGTGCCCGTAGCGGGTCTGCAGGCCGAAGCCGTGGTCGACCACGACCATATTGCCGTAGTCGCCGTTATAGGCCGAGAACGTGATCCGGCCCGCGGCGGTCGCGTACACCGGCTGCCCCCGCTCGCCGGCGATGTCGAGGCCGGGGTGGAAGTCCGCGCCGCCCTTCACCGGATCCGTGCGGAGCCCCCACCCGGACGTGAGCCAGCCGTGCGCCGGCCACATCGAGGGCGTGGCCGCGGCCAGCGCGTTCCGGCGGTCGACGGCCGTCCGCACGAGGGACAGGCGGGATTCGATGGATTCGAGCAGCGTCCGCATCAGGCCGAACGTGTCCTCGGTGTTGACCATCGACGCGAAGGCGGCGTTCTGCGCGGTCCGCTGCACGTCGCGGCCCGCCACGGCACCGCCAATCGCCCGCGACTTCACGAGCGCCGGCAGCTTGTCGAGCGACTTCGCGACGTTCGGATCCATCGAGGTGTTCGAGTTGATGTCCGAGACGGCGGACTGGAGCGACGCGATCTGCTCCGCCAGGGCTTCGGTCGCGGCCCGGTAGCTCGCGTTCTCCATCTGCAGGGCCGCGTGGCTGTCTGCCAGATCCGCGACGTCCAGCTTGGCCTTCCAGGCGGCGCCGAGGCCGATGAGCACGGGGAGGGCAAGAATCAGCGCCATCACAGCAACCGTCGGCCGGCGCGCGAGCGTCATCCGCCGGACGGTGCCCGTGGTGCGGTCGGCGATGAGAATGGTGTAGCGGCGAGATGCCATGCAGCGGCGGGCCAGGCAGGCCCACGAATTTGTTGAGGTTACCACACCGGGGATCGATCGGGGAAGTGCTGAATAGAGCTATACTTGGCGGGATTTTCACGCCGGCCGGCCCCGGCACGGGATCCCCCGGAGTCGCCTCGGCCCAGCCCGGCCCAGCCCGGCCAGCCCGCTGGCCCGGAACCAACCGGAACCAGAGGGTGGGCCTTCGCGTCACGACACAGGGCGGCGGGCGCGGTGACGCTTCCCGACGAGGATGGAGACTGGATGATCGGGGAAGGTGTGCGCGTGGCGGGACCGCTGGTGCTGCTGCTGGCGGGAACGATGGCGGTGGCGCAGCCCGCGTCCCCTCCCGCTGCGGCGTCGGATAAGCCGGTCCTCCGCGCCGTACACGTGCCCGGCGGCCTCAAGCTGGACGGCCGGCTGGACGAAGAGGTCTATAAGCTGCCGCCGGCCACGACGCAGTTCATCCAGCAGGAGCCCCGGCCGGGCGAGCCCGCCACGGAGAAGACGGAAGCGTGGGTGTTCTATGACGAGAAGAACATCTACTTCTGCTTCCGGCTGTGGGACAGCCATCCCGAGCGGATGATCATCAACGAGATGCGGCACGACGCGTCACAGGACATCTTCCAGAACGAGAACATTTCGATCACGATCGACACGTTTCACGACCAGCGCAGCGGGTACTACTTCATGACCAACCCGCTCGGCGCCCGCCGGGACGTCCAGTTCCAGAGCGAGCAGCAGAACAACGGGGAGTGGAATCCGGTGTGGAATCCCGTGTCGCAGCGCTTCGATCAGGGCTGGACCACCGAGATCGCGATCCCGTTCAAGTCCATCCGGTATCCGGCGGGGGAGCAACAGACCTGGGGCATCCTCTTCCGCCGCGTGGTGCGCTGGAAGAACGAGTCGACCTATCTCACGGCGATGCCGCCCGGTGTGGGCCCGGGCGGCGTCTATCGGCTGCAGAACGAGGCGACGCTGGAGGGCCTGAAGGTGCCCGCCGCGGGCCGGAACCTCGACATCCTGCCGTTTGTCACGGCGCGGACGACAACGGACAAGCTCTCGCGCCCGCCGAAGAACAACGACGTGCTCGGCGACTTCGGCGGCGACGTCAAGGTCGGCGTGACCAAAGGACTGACGGCCGACTTCACCTACAACACCGACTTTGCGCAGGTGGAGGACGACCTGCAGCAGGTGAACCTGACCCGCTTCGGCGTCTTCTTCCCGGAGCGCCGGCCGTTCTTCCTCGAGGGGCAGGGCATCTTCTCGTTCGGCGGGCAGTCGGGCGGCGACATTCCGACGATGTTCTTCAGCCGGCAGATCGGACTCGCGGGCGGGGCGCCGATCCCGATCATCGGCGGCGGCCGGCTGACCGGAAAGGCCGGCGCCTACACCATCGGCGTCGTGGACATCCAGACCGAGGACACGCCGTCCCGGAACGCGCCGTCGACCAACTGGGGCGTGGCGCGCCTGCGCCGCGACATCCTGAAGAAGAGCTACATCGGCGTGATGGCCGCGCGGAAGACGCCGTCGGTCGGTCGCGACAACCTGACGGTCGGCGCGGACGCGAACATCGGGCTGGGCCTGAACATCTTCAACGGCTACGTCGCGAAGACCAGCACGCCGGGCCGCTCGGGGAACGACCTCTCCTACATGATCTCGTACGAGAATCAGGGCGACCGCTGGGGTGGGTCCGCGCAGCGGCTCGTCGTGCAGCAGAACTTCAACCCCGAGATGGGGTTTCTCCGCCGTCGCGACTTCCAGACCAGCTCCGCCAGCTTCCGCTTCAGCCCCCGCCCGAACCGGGACACCACGCGCTTCAAGCCGATCCGGAAGGTGTACTACCAGACCTCGATTGACTACACGACGAACAACGAGGGCGTGCTGCAGTCGCGCGGATACGGCGGCTCGTTCAACATTGATTTCATGAACGGCGCCACGCTCTCGTCGGGTATCGATCGGGACTTCGAAGGGCTGGATGTTCCTTTCCAGATTTCACCGGGCATCAGCATTCCGGTCGGCGGCTACGGGTTCACGAGCGCCCGGGCGTCCGTCGGCCTCCCGCCGTCGTTCCGCGTCCGCGGCACTGTCAGCGGCACGGTCGGCGACTTCTACGACGGCACGCGGCGGACGCTGACGTACGCCGGCCGCGTCGAGGTGACGAAGCAGTTCATCGTCGAGCCGACGCTGTCGCTCAACTGGGTGAAGCTGCCGGTCGGCGACTTCACAAGCCATCTGTTCCAGAGCCGCATCAGCTACACGTTCACGCCGCGGCAGACGCTCGGCACGCTGATTCAGTTCAACTCCAGTGCCCGGACGATCTCGACCAATGTCCGCTACCGCTGGGAATACATCCCGGGCAGTGATCTCTTCGTGGTCTACACCGAAGGGCGCACCACGGCGGTTCCGGATCGGTTCGCGGACCTGCAGAACCGGACGTTCGTCGTCAAGCTGACGCGATTGCTCCGGTACTAGGTGCGGGTGCGCTGGTGGGGCTGGCGCGCGCCCGGGCGAGGTTCTGGCCGGATACCGGATCTTCCGTCCGGATGCGGACGATATACTCGCGTCATCGGGAGAGGTCGAAGCCGATGTGTGAGGGCGATGTGATGAGGATGCGCGTGGTCGGGCCGTGCGTGGCGGGCGTGGTGGTCGGGATCGGCATGACACTCGCGGTCGGCGTCGCGGCGCAGACGAAGACTGTTGCGGATGGCGTCTACGCGGCGGAGCAGGCGACGCGCGGGGCCGTGGCCTACGAGAAGGCCTGTGCGTCCTGCCATATGTCCGACCTGCGCGGTGAGAGCTTCGCGCCGGCGCTGAACGGTGACGCCTTCGCACTTCGGTGGGAGAGCGGCAAGCTTGCCGACCTGCACAAGATCATCAAGGGCACGATGCCGGCCGACAGCCCGGGGTCGATGAGCGCGCAGGACTACGCCGACATCGTCGCGTTCCTGCTCAAGGCCAACGGGTATCCGGCCGGACAGGCGCTCAGTGAGGATCCCGCCGGCTCGGCGGGCATCCTGTTCGGGAAGCAGTAGTCCGGTCGCTCCGCTACCGGACGGAGTCCGGCGCGGCCGGTGGGTGGAGCCGCAAGCGAACCACCGCGCCGGCCCGGAGCCGCGGCGCCGACGTTTCAGCCGGCACGCCCGTCACGACCCACGTCGTGTACCCGATCTGAATCCGGCTGAAGACCAGCGTCGCGGGCCCGCGGTCGCGGACGACCGCGCCGCGCAGCAGCGCACCGGCCGGTGCGATGGCGCGTCCGCCAGCCGTGACCGGCTCAGCCGTGGCGGCTTCGACCACGTCGCTCGCGCCGGCGTCATCGAAGTCAACAGCATGCAGCAGCCGCACGACGGCGGGCGTGTCCGGGGGCACGTCGAGCGGCTGGAGGTCCGGGACGCCGGCCCCTGCGACCGCGGTCGGCCCGAGCCCCTGCCCGGTGACGCTCTCCCCGCTGCGCGCACGCCGCCGCACGGTCTCCACGCGATCGGCGAGGACGCGAATCGCGGTACTGGCGGGGGCGGCGTCGCGCGTGCGGTCGCTCCGCAGGCCGTCGGCCTCCCGCTGCACGGCGTCGAGCTCGCGGATCAGCTCCTCGCGGAGCTGAAAGTCGCCGGTGCGCAGCAGGGAGATCGCGGTGCGCGCCTGGAAGATCTGCCCCCGCAGAGACTCCATCGTCGCCTCGGGAACCGGCTCCTGGGCCCGGACGCCGGCCAGCAGCAGCCCGAGCGCCAGCGCGGCCCCGAGCGCCGGGCCCCTCATGCGTGGTCCGGCGTGCCGGATACCTCGACGACGAGGCCGAAGGCGCTGCTGAAATCCACCAGCGTGTAGCCGAGATCCCGGCGGCCGACGAGGATCTGCCCGCCCAGGCGCTCGAGCCGCGTGAGGACGGCCGAGAACGACCGGCCGACATCGAAGCCGAGGTGGTGCGCGCGGTTCCCGTGGCGGGCCAGCACGTCGGCCAGCGGTCCTTCCGAGGTGGGCTCGATGAGCTTGATCGCCACGCCGTTCAACCGCAGATAGGCGATGCGCGCGGCGCCGTGGCTGACGATGGAGACGCCGGGCAGCGCCAGGTCGACCGCGCGGATGGGCGAGACGCCGATGCCGAAGATGTCGGCGAAGCTCCGCGCCGCCTGCTCGACGCTCCGGACGACGATGCCGACGTTGGTCACGCGGTGGTGTGAGAG
>JBFXBH010000138.1:0-7527 GCA_050183355.1 Vicinamibacterales bacterium
ATTCGCAGCTGCCCGCCCACGCCGCGTGCACGTTCGTGCATGCCGAGCAGGCCCAGCGATTCCCTGGCGTGCAGCCGCGCATCGGGAATGCCGACGCCGTTGTCGCGGACGTACACCATGAGGCGGTGGTTCGGGAGCTTCGTGATGAGGGTCGAGACCGCGCTGGCCTGTGAGTGGCGGACGACGTTGGTCAGGGCCTCCTGAAAGACGCGGAAGGCCACGGTGGCGGTATCCGGGTCCACCGTGTCGTCGAGCCGGTTGGCCAGCCGGACGCGGATGCCGGACATGGCCGACACGCGGCGCGCTTCGTCCTCGAGGGCGCCCACCAGGTCGCGGTGGTCCAGCGCCGAGGGGCGGAGGGCGGACGCCATCCGGCGGACCGTGGCCAGCACGAGGTCGATGTGCCCCATGGCCGTCTGCACCCGATCGACGATCCGCCCCGACACCTTCTCGGCACGCAGGTCGCGCAACGCGGCCCCGAAGCCGAGCTTGGCCCCCGTCAGGAGCTGGCCCAGTTCGTCGTGGAGCTCACGCGCGAGGCGGGTGCGGTCCCGTTCGCGCGTGTGCTCGATCCGCTCGGACAGCGCCCGCAGCGTGTCGGCCCCGAGCCAGAACGGCGCGAGGTCATCCGGGCGATCCGTCTGGGGTGTGATGTCCACGGCGAACCCCACGACCGTGGTCACGCCGTTCACGGCGTCGTGGCGAACGACTCTGTGATGCTGCGCCCACACAAGCCGCCCGTCAGGGTGGCACCAGCGGAGCGTGGCCGACGGCAGGTTCGGCGCGCTTCCGGTCAGCATCGCGCGGAGCAGCTCGCGGTCCTTCGCGTGGATGGTTTCGAACAGGACCGTCGGATCCGTGCGGATCCGGTCAGGGTTCACGCCGGTCAGTGTGCCGGCATTGGCGCTCACGTAGTCGACGCGGACAGCGGGCACGCGCGAGTACTGGTACACGACCAGGCCGCAGGCTTCGAGAATCGAGACTGGCGGAGCCGAGGGCTGGATCGCGTGCGCGGCGGGCTCTTCCATTTCGGCATAGAGACTTAGCACGAGAGCTGCCCGGGTATGTCCGGCTGTCGGTGTTTGTCCTACGCCGGGTCGGTGGTTCACCGGCATCGCTGGCTGAGGTCGTCGCTCGATAATCCGCGAAGGCGCTCGTGTCTGCCGTGTGGGCCCCATGATGACGGAACTGAAACGCATTCTTGTCGCAGAGGACAATGCCAACGACCTTGAGTTGACGCTGACGGCCCTGCAGGAGCATGGGCTCGCCAACGAGGTGGTGGCGGTGCGCGATGGCGCCGAGGCTCTGGACTACCTCTACTGCCGCGGCCCATTCCTCGGCCGGGCCAGGGGCAATCCCGGCGTGGTGCTGCTGGACATCAAGATGCCCAAGGTGAATGGGATGGATGTACTGCGGCAGGTCAAGGCCGACCCCGACCTTCGCACCATCCCCATCGTGATGCTGACCTCCTCTCGGGAGGAGGCGGACGTCGTCAGGAGTTATGACCTGGGCGTCAACGCCTACGTGGTGAAGCCCGTCGAGTTCACCGAGTTCATGTCCGCCGTCCGGGAACTGGGCGTGTTCTGGGGCCTCGTGAATCTCTCGCCACCTGCGCCGCCAGGGTGAACCGATGCTCCGCCTGGTGCATCTCGAGGACGATCCCGCCGATGTGGCGCTGGTGCAGGAAACGCTGCTGCACGAGGGTCTGGACTGCGAAATCATCCACGTGAGCACGCGGGCGTCCTTTGTCGAGGCGCTCGACGCGAACCCGGATCTCGTGCTGGCGGATTCCTCGCTCCCGGGATTCGACGGCCTGGCCGCGCTGCGGCTCGTGCAGGCCCGTCGCCCCGGTGTGCCGTTCGTGTACGTCTCGGGCACCCTCGGAGAGGAGGCCGCCATCCAGCGCCTCCGCGAGGGTGCCACCGACTACGTGCTCAAGCACAGCCTTGGGCTCCTCCCCTCCGCTGTGCGTCGCGCCTTGCAGGTTGCCGGGGAACGTCGACTGCGCGAGGCCGCCGAGCACCAGCTTCGCGAGCTGAACGCGGAGCTTGAGGACCGGGTGCGCGCCCGCACGCGGGAGCTGGAGGAGGCCAACGCAGCCCTCTCCAGACGCGACGAGGAACTGCAGGCCGCGAGCCGTGCGAAGAACGACTTCCTCTCGCGCATGAGCCACGACCTTCGCACGCCCCTCAACGCGATCATCGGGTTTGGCCAGTTGCTGCAGCTCGACCAGCTCCCGGCGGAGCAGGCCGACAACGTCGGACAGATCCTCAAGGGCGCGCGCCACCTGCTGGAGTTGATCAACGAGGTGCTCGACATCACCCGGATCGAGACCGGCTACCTCTCGCTCTCGCTCGAGCCGGTGGACCTCGCCGAGGTCGTGCAGGAGTGCGTGGAGCTGATCAAGCCGCTGGCCACCGCGCGCGACATCCGCGTCGACCTCCCGGCCGCGTTCGCGCCGACCTTCATCCGGGCGGATCAGCAGCGCATCCGGCAGGTGCTCCTGAACCTGCTCTCGAACGCCGTGAAGTACAACCACCATGGCGGCGCCGTCCGGGTCGCGTGCGATCGGCGCGATCAGCGCGTCGTCCTGAGCGTGACGGACACCGGCGCCGGGATCTCCGCGGAAAAGCTGCAGATGCTCTTCACGCCGTTCGAACGCCTGGGCGCCGAGCAGACGGCGGTGGAGGGCACAGGCCTGGGCCTGGTGTTGTCGCGACGGCTGACGGAAGCCATGGGCGGACACATCGGGATCGAGAGCGCTCCGGGGCACGGGTCGACCTTCTGGGTCGATCTGCCCGCGTCGGAGCCGCCGGAGGAGAAGGGACGCGGGGTCCCGGTCCGGCCCGGCCGGGCGGCATCCGGCGCGGCGACGACGGGTGTCATCCTCTACATCGAAGACAACCTCTCCAACGCGCGGTTGCTTCAGCGCCTGTTGACGCATCGCCCCGGTGTGACCCTGCGGCATGCCACGAGCGGGGAGGCCGGCCTGGCCAGTGTCAGGACATCGGCTCCGGATCTCGTGCTGCTCGACCTCCACCTGCCGGACATGCACGGGGAAGAGGTGCTCCGGCGCGTGCATGCAGACCCCGCGACCCGCGAGCTGCCCGTGGCGGTGTTGAGTGCCGATGCGACGGCCTCGCAGAGCCGCCGGATGCTGGCGTCCGGCGCCGCGGCCTACATCACCAAACCGTTCAACATTCCCGAAGTGCTCGCACTGATCGACGAGATCCTCGGGACGTCTCCGCAGGCCCCCCAATGAACCCGCAGGCCCCATTCACGCTCGACGGCGAGACTGTTCATCAGCTTGGCAACCAGCTTGGCATCGTGCTCGGCTTCGTCGAGATCCTCCTCCTGGAGTGCTCCGAGGACCATCCGCATCGCCCTGAGCTGGTCGAGATCCGATCGGCGGCCGCCAAGGCGACCGCCCTGCTCGCCAAGGCCACGCCCCGCTGATGGCGTAGTTGAACGCATCAGGCTCCGCACCGGTGGGTGCAGCACGCGCCCGAAGTCCGACAGCGACTGAATCCTGGGGGCCTCCCGAACGGAACGCTGGTCGTCGAGCACGAGCCGTCCATGACAGCCACCGCCGCACCGTTCTACACGCGTCGGCCCTCCTTGAGTTCAGCCCTGAGCCGGCGCCAGCTGCCGTGATAGCCGGCCGAGTCGCCGTACTCGGCGAAGTCCCGATACTGCTCGTGCAGGGAGGGGGGTGGGTCGCGGTGCTTGATCGGGCACCAGTACTGCTCCGTGCGCCCGGCGATCTCGCGCGCGTATGCGAATACGCCGTTGGCATACGCGCAGTACGTGCAATTGGCCTTGTCGAGCGCGTTCAGATAGGGCAGTCGATGGCGATCGAACACGACGTAGCGACGCCTGGGCACGCGCGCAATCCCATAGATCGGAAAGCAGAGCCACTGGAACAGCGACACTCAGGCGTCGAGCAGCGCGATCGGCAGCGTGAGCGAGTAGATGATCGGAACCGTCAAGACAGGCAGGAAGTCTGCGCCGGAATGAAGTCGCCGATCCCGCGCGTCGTTCATTTGTAAGGCCATCGTCATAGCTGCTGCAAACGACGCACGCGAGTCACGTGCCATCGATCGCGGGCAGGAGTCATACAACCCGGCCGGCGGGTCGCAGGGCACGCGTCGCCGTCCGTCAACGAGTCGCGGGAATTCTCACATCGTCCGCAGACTATTTCCAGCCACCGTGGGGCAGCGGCCCGGTGTGCGCGCACCGGGGCACAGGGCAGGCGCGGCTGCGCGTTGAAGGGGCAACGGCGCTGGTGCCGTCGAGTCAGTCCCAGGGGGCAGACACATCGAAGTCGCTCAAGTCCCCGACGCTCACGTTGTGCTCCTTGTTGATCCACGGACATCCGTTCGTATCGACTCGATGAGAGCCTGTCGGAGCACTTCGCCGCCTCCCCGAGATCGTCGAGTCCGGCGCATGCTCCCGCGCGACGGGCCTGTTCCAGGCGCGGAGTGCTGTGGGCTTCGGGCAGGCACGGAGGTTGCCGTGAAACTGTTCGGTCGTGGCATCGCCACGACGAAGGAGATAGCGCTATGGCAGAGAAGAGACAGAAACCGGAGAAGCCGGGCAAGAGCGCCGCGGCGTAATGAGGGCGGCATGACTGTCAAGAGCCTGATGACGCCCGAACCGCGCACCTGTTCCCGCGAGACGAACCTCGCCGAGGCGGCCGCACTGATGCTCGACGCGGACTGCGGAATCCTGCCCGTCGTCGACAACGACAAACGACTCGTCGGCGTGGTGACCGACCGGGACATGTTCATCGCGGTGGCCACTCGGAACAAGCTCGCGTCGGAGGTGACGGTTGGTGAGGTGGCACGGACCACGGTGTTGACCTGCAGTCCGGACGACGACGTGCGCACCGCGCTCGCGACCATGAAGCAGCACCACGTCCGCCGGTTGCCCGTTGAGGGCTTCGGCGGAACCGTGGCGGGGATTGTCTCGATGAACGACATTCTGCTGGCCGCGGGCCGGAAGGGCGTCGGCAACGCCGGCATCATCGACACGTTTCAGGCGATCTGCGCGCATCACCAGCCGGTCCCGCACGTGACCGCGTGACACGGGCTCAGGAGTAGGCGGCGTATGGACGGAATGCAATCGGAGCTCGCCGGGCCCTGGGCCGTGGTGCTCGCAGGCGGAGAAGGCGAACGGCTGCGTCCTCTCGTGCAGCGCTGGCTGGGCCGCCACCGGCCGAAACAGTACTGCGCCTTCACCGGCACGCGATCGATGTTCCAGCACACGGTCGACCGCGCGTCGGCGGTGGCCCTTCCGTCGCGAATCGTGACCGTCGCGGCGCACGGCCATCAGGCTGACGTGGAGCAGCAGCTGGCCGACCGGCCGACACGGGCCACGCTGTTTCAGCCCGAGAACCGCGACACCGGGGCGGGTGTGTTCCTGCCGCTGGCCTACATCCGGGCGAACGAGCCGGAGGCGACGGTGCTGATTCTGCCCTCGGACCATTTCGTGAGCCAGGAGGAGCGCTTTGTCGAGGCGGCGAAGGGGATGCTGGCCGCCGCGGAACGGCTTCCGGACCGGGTCGTGCTGCTCGCGGTGAAGCCCGATCGGCCTGAGGTCGAGTATGGGTGGGTGGAACCCGGAGAGCCCGTGGGGGAAGGTGGTCACCCGTCCGTGAGAGGAATCTCGCGATTCATCGAGAAGCCGCCAGCGGTGCAGGCGCGCGTCGCGATGGCTGACGGGGCTCTGTGGAACACCCTCGTGATGACGGCGAGGCTCGACACGCTGTGGGCTCTCGGCTGGCGGTGCTTTCCGGACATGATGCCGCTCTTCGAGGAGGTCGTCGCACGCCTTCGACGGGGCGCGACGGTGGACCTCGACGGCATCTACTCGCGCATGTCGCGAAGGAACTTCTCGGCCGACCTCCTGGCGCAGGTGCCCGATCGGGTTGCCGTCGTGGAGGCGGACGGATTCACCTGGTGCGATTGGGGACGAGCGGAGCGCATTCTGGAGACGCTGGCGGCGGTCGGACGAGCTCCGGCGTTCCCTCCAGAGTTGGTCGCGACGGTCACGCCGAACCTCGCGTTGCCGGAGCCGGACCCGACGCGGGCGGTCAAGGTGACGGCACCGATGCTGCTCCTGTCCGACGGGCACCTCGAGCACAGGCCCGCAGTCTGACAACCGTGATTCGTGGACGACCCCGGGCACCTTATGCCAGGCGGTGAGAGGCTACGCGACGAGAGCGGCGAACAGGCGGAGGTCGTCGCGTTCCTGGAGTCCCCGGCCGCGCATGAGGGCGAGCGGGTGACGCGGATCGACACGCACTCGGCCTTCGTCTTCCTCGCCGGTACGCGCGCGTGGAAGCTGAAGCGCGCGGTGCGGTACGACTATCTCGACTTCTCGACGCCGGAGCTCCGCCGGGCTGCATGCGAACGCGAGGTGCGCCTGAACGCGCCGGCGGCGCCGGGCCTCTATCGTGGGGTCGTGCCCGTCGTCAGGCGACCTGGCGGCGGACTGGCCGTCGGCGGACCGGGCGATCCCGTCGACTGGTGCGTCGAGATGAACCGGTTCGACGAGGACGGCCTGTTCGATCGCCTCGCCGCGCGGCATCAGTTGGGGCTGGAGATCATGCCGCCGCTTGCCGCCGCGATTGCCCGCTTTCACGACGCGGCCGAACGCCGTTCCGATCACGGGGGCGCGGCCGGAATGACCTGGGTGGCGCGCGGCAACGCCGCCGGATTCGCGGCGTTCGGCGAGACGTGTCTGGACCCTGCGGCCTGCCGCGTCCTGACCGACGAGACGCTGGCGGAGATCGCGCGGCACACCGGCCTCCTCGAACGGCGGCGGACGGGCGGTATGGTGCGCCAGTGCCACGGGGATCTGCACCTGCGGAACATCGTGCTGCTGCACGGGCGGCCCACGCTGTTCGACGCGGTCGAGTTCAATGACGAGATCGCCTGCACCGACGTCCTGTACGACGTCGCGTTCCTGCTGATGGACCTGTGGCGCCGGCGCCTGTACACCCACGCGAACGCGGTCTGGAACGCGTACCTCGGTGAAACCGGAGACGTGGCGGGGCTTCCGCTGCTGCCGCTCTTCCTGTCGTGCCGGGCCGGCGTCCGGGCCAAGACCAGCGCCACGGCCGCGCGCGTGCAGCCGGGTCCGGAGGCCCGCGGCGAGCTCGAACGCGCAGCGGCCGAGTATCTGGCGATGGCACGTGCGTTTCTTCATCCGCCACCTCCCTCGCTTGTCGCCGTCGGCGGCTTCTCGGGAACGGGCAAGTCCACGCTCGCCCGGGCGCTGGCCCCGGCCATCGGTGCAGTGCCAGGAGCCCTCGTGCTCCGGAGCGATGAGATTCGGAAGCGCCTGCATGGTGCACCGCTGCTCGAGCCTTTACCCGCCGACGCCTATTCGTCCGAGGCGTCGCGGCAGGTGTACGACGCGCTCGTCGAACGCGCATCGGTTGTCGTGCGGGCCGGTTGCAGCACGGTGGTCGACGCGGTGTTCGCCCGCCCTGCGGATCGCGAGGCGATCGAGCGGGTCGCC
>JBFXBH010000139.1:0-7387 GCA_050183355.1 Vicinamibacterales bacterium
TTCCGCTTCATCATGGAGCGCGCCGAGGACGCCGAAGAGCTGGACGTCTGAGCCCTCGCTACTGGGAGGCCTGCTCGGCCGGGTCCGGCTCGCCCTGGCCCGAAAACTCCGCCCAAGGCACGAGCATTCGCTCGCCGAACGCCTCGGCGAACGGACGCCCCCGCGCGATGTCCTGCAGCAGCGCGACGATCGACCACTCGCCGGCCAGGTCGATCATCCGCGCCACGGCGTCGCCGCTCTGGGCGTAGGCCGTCGTGGCGTCCTCGTCGGAGAGTCCCCTGAAGCTGCCGGAGAGCTTGCCGAGCGGAATACGCGCGGCATCGGCATCCAGCGTCTTCCGGCTCCACGCGCGCCCCTTCGGTTCGAACACGACGGCCAGCCCCTCGTTCAACCACGTCGGCACGCCGCGCGGTGCGATCGACGAGACGAGCACGTGCGTGAACTCGTGGAACAGCACGCGCTCCAGTTCGGCCGGCTTCCGCAGCGCCCCACGCATCGGAATCCGGATGCGCCCGTTGTACTGCGCGGCCGCCCACGATGGGGAGCGGGTGATGTCGGAGAACTGCTCCTCGGTGTAGAGCACCACCGTCACCGGACCGTCCGGGAAGCGGTTGAACGCGGTGCCCACGCGCAGGTAGGCGTCCTCGAGGATGTCGATGGCCCGCTGCGCGAGGGCGTCGTCGGCAGGTCCCTCGAAGAGCACGGTGAAATGGCCGCCCTGCGCCTGGTAGAAGTCCCGCTGGACGTCCGCCTCGGCGCGGAGCTGCCGGACCCGTTCCGCCACCGAGGCGTCGTTGGGGGCGGCCGCCAGCGCGGCCTCGTAGACGCGCAGCGCCCCGGCGAAGTCGCTGTTCCTATACAGAATTGTGCCCAGCAGAGTGGAGGCCTGGGTTAACCCGGGTTCCAGGGCCAGGCCGTTCTCAAGGTGCCGCTGGGCATCGGCGGCGTCGCCGAGCAGGTAGGCGGCCAGGCCCGCACCCAGGTGGTACTGGGGATCCGACGGGTTGTGAAACAGGGCGTCGGCGAAGGCTTTCGCAGCCTCTTCGTTCTGGCTGTCGCGGATCGCCGCCCACCCGCGCCTCCCGGCCTCGATGGCCCTGGGGTTGGGCATGCGCGTCTGGGCGCCGACCGTCGCAACGGTCGCCAGCAACAGGCACACGGCCACAAGCCCCCGCATGCGTTCCATCCTACGTCCTTGTCCCGAAGAGATACAGCGTGTCCGCCGGGCGCGGCTTTCGGTACAATCGCACCTACCGTCTGGACAGGGTCATGCGGCCGTTACCCCCGACTGGTACTGTCCCGGTGGACACCCCGTCCGCGCACCTGACCGTGACACTGAAAGCTACCCGTTCCGCTGTTCCTACTTGGAGTGCATCAATGAAGCGCTTGTCCGATATCGCGATGAGGCTGACTGGAATCGTTTCGCTCTTCGCCCTCATAGCCCTGTTCCTCCCGGCCGCCGCGGGCGCCCAGGGCGTGACGACCGGCATCATGAGCGGCGTCGTGACCAATGTGCAGGGGCAGCCGGTGGCGGGTGCCAGCGTGATCGCGATTCACGAGCCGTCCGGCACCGTCTATGAGTCGACCAGCCGCGCGGACGGCCGGTTCTCCATCCCCGGCATGCGCGTCGGCGGTCCCTACAGCCTGACGGTTGCCTACGTCGGCACGGTGGGGACGGCGTTCGAGCCGACGACGGTGCCGAACCTGACCGTGACGCTCGGCAACGCGACGGACGTGCCCGTCCAGGTCAAGACGGTGAACCTGCAGGAAACGGTGACGGTGACGGCCACGGCGGCCGACGCCGTGTTCAGTTCGAGCCGCACCGGCACCTCGACGGCCGTCGCCCGAACGGAGATCGCGCTCATCCCGACGCTCAACGGCCGGCTGACGGACGTCACGCGCCTGACGCCGCAGGCCAGCGGCGGCAACATCGCGGGCAACGACAGCCGCATGAACAACATCACCGTGGACGGCTCGACGATGAACAACTCGTTCGGCCTCGGCGGCCAGCCCGGCGACCGGACGGGCGTCGCGGCCATCTCGCTCGAGTCCATCGAGCAGGTGCAGGTGAACGTCGCGCCGTTCGACGTCCGGCAGGGCGCCTTCATCGGCGCCGGCATCAACACCGTGACCAGGAGCGGCACGAACAAGCTGGTGGGCTCCTTCTACCACCGCTTCCGCGACCAGAGCTTCGTCGGCACGGAGGCGAAGGGGCAGACCGTGAATCCCGGCACCTTCACGTTCCGCAACACCGGCGGCTGGGCGGGCGGCCCGATCGTGAAGAACAGGCTGTTCGTGTTCGGCAACTACGAGGATCAGAACGAGGAGCGCCCGCTCATCAACTTCCGCGCGAACACGGGCGGTGAGCCGGTCGGCGGTCAGGTGACCCGCGTGCTGAAGTCCGACCTGGACACGCTCAGCAGCTTCCTCAAGGATCGCTTCAACTACGAGACGGGCGGCTACGACAACATCCCGAAGACGACGCCGGTCAAGCGGTTCCTGATCCGCACCGACTACAACATCAACAACGCGAACAAGCTGAGCTTCCGCTACAACCACCTCGACTCGTTCACCGACGTCGGCATCTCGAGCTCGACCTCGGCGCTGCAGGGCCGCACGACCAACAGCACGAACTTCCTGTCGTTCGAGAACTCGAACTACACCATCAAGGAGAAC
The DNA here is from genome assembly GCA_050183355.1 of Vicinamibacterales bacterium. Classification (GTDB taxonomy): domain Bacteria; phylum Acidobacteriota; class Vicinamibacteria; order Vicinamibacterales; family UBA2999; genus CANKJK01. Next base: position 2,677 of record JBFXBH010000139.1, read on the forward strand.
ATCCGGTCGGGCATCGCCGAGTGGAACACGGTGATCGGCTCCTCGATGTCGAACTCGCTGCAGGGCGGCTACACGTTCCAGGACGAGGGCCGTGGCAACAAGAGCACGATGTTCCCGCTCGTCGACATCTTCGAGGGCGGCACGAACTACACGTCGTTCGGGTTCGAGCCCTTCACGGTGAACAACGAACTGAGCTACAAGACGCTCCAGTTCCAGGACAACTTCACGAAGTACGGCGTGCGCCACTCGTGGACGGTCGGCGGCTACGTCGAGAAGTACCACTCGGACAACAGCTTCTTCGGCTGCTGCCCGCAGGGCGCGTGGTCCTACAACTCGCTGCAGGACTTCTACACGGACGCGCTGGACCATCTGGCGAACCCGAACCGCACGACCTCCCCGGTGAGCGCGCGTGCCTTCCAGGTGCGCTGGAGCAACATCCCCGATCTCGACAAGCCGCTGCAGCCGCTGGATGTCTGGTACACGGCCGCCTACGTGCAGGATGAGTGGCGCCCGCGCAGCAACATGACGGTGACGGCCGGCGTGCGCGCGGACCTGACAAGCTTCAAGAACACCGCCTACCGCAACGCGGCGGCGGATGCGCTGACCTTCCGCGACGCGTCTGGCGCGGCGGTGAAGTACGACACGGGCCGGATGCCCGGCTCGAAGGTCCTGTGGTCGCCGCGCGTCGGCATCAACTGGGATGTCTTCGGCGATCAGTCCACGCAGGTGCGCGGCGGCACGGGGCTCTTCACGGGCCGCCCGGCGTACGTGTGGATCTCGAATCAGCTCGGCAACACCGGTGTGCTGATCGGCGAGAACATCAACCTGAATCCCGGCACGGCCTTCCCGTTCGCGCCGACGGCGGACCGCTACAAGCCGTCGACGGTGACCGGTGCCGGCGCCCGCAGCTACGCGCTGAACGTGACCGACCCCGACTTCGCGTTCCCGCAGGTCTTCCGCGTGAACGCCGCGGCCGACCGGCGTCTGCCCTGGGGCCTCGTGAGCACCACGGAGTTCCTGTACGCGAAGGACATCAACGGCATCTACTACATCAACGCGAACCTCCCGGCGGCCCAGAGCGCCTTCGCCGGCGTGGACGCGCGTCCGCGCTGGACCGGTACGGCCTGCGCGTCGGCCGGCCAGGCGGGCGGCTGCGTGACGCGTCTGAACAACGACCCCGGGAATCAGGTGACCAACGCGTTCGTGCTCCAGAACGGCAACAGCGGCAGCTCGTGGAACATCGCGCAGTCGCTGTCGAAGCAGACGTCCTTCGGCCTCACGGTGCGCGGGTCCTACAGCTACGGCGAGGCCCGGTCGATCTCCGACCCGGAGTCCACCGCGGCCACGAGCTTCGCCCGCAATTCGCACTTCGCCGATCCGAACAACCCCGGCTCGAGCCTGTCGATGTGGACGCCGGGCCACCGCTTCTTCGCGCTGGTCAACTACGTGAAGACCTACAAGAGCTTCGGCACGACGTCCGTCTCGCTCTTCTGGGAAGGGCGCCACAACACGCTCAGCGGCTCCTCCAGGCTGAGCTACGTGTTCGCCGGCGACATGAACGGCGACAGCGTGGCCGCCAACGACCTGATCTACGTGCCCCGGAACACCTCCGAGATGAACTTCTCGACGTTCACGGCCGGTGGCCGCACGTTCACCGCGGCCGAGCAGGCGGACGCATTCGAGGCGTACATCCAGCAGGACCCGTACCTGAAGGGCCGTCGCGGTCAGTACGCCGAGCGGAACGGGCTCGCGCTGCCGATGTTCCAGAGCATGGACCTCTCGCTGACGCAGGACCTCTTCCGCAACATCGGTGGCGCGAAGAACGGCTTCCAGCTCCGGCTGGATATCCTGAACTTCGGCAATCTGCTGAACAGCAACTGGGGTGTGGCGCAGCGGCCGATCGCGGCGGTCAACACGAACGCGCAGCTCCAGATCCTGACGAACCCGGCGGTGGATTCGCAGGGACGCTCGACGTATCGCCTGGCCGTGGTGAACAACCAGCTCATTTCGAAGACGTTCCAGTCCGCGGCGACGACCGGGGACGTCTACCAGATGATGCTGAGCCTGCGCTACACGTTCAATTAGACCCCTGTCAGCCGGAGGCCGCCCGCGGGCGGTCTCCGGCCCGCCCCGCCCGCTCTCCTCGTCTCACGCTGTCGCGCCGTTCCCTGGCGCCGCAGCCCCGCCAGACCGCTGCGATACACTTTCGGGACCCCGCCGTCGTATCCACTCTGAACGCATGTCCGCCGCCCCGGCCCGCCGCACGTTCGATCGTTCCCTGGTAGAAGGCGCCCTCGGGCCGGCTGTCTGGCGCCTGGCGTGGCCGACGATGCTGCAGAACGTCGTCGCGGGGCTCCAGGGCATCATCGACCACACGATGGTCGGCCACATGGTCGGCTTTGCCGGCAACGCCGCCATCGGCGTGAGCTGGCAGGTCATGCTGGTCGTGATCGTCTTCATCAGCTCGCTTTTCACGGGCATGGCCGTGCTGGTCGCCCGGTTCGCGGGCGCCAACGAGCCTGAGAAGGTCAACCGCGTCGTCTACCAGTCGTTTCTGACGGCCGCGGGTCTGGCCGTGGTCATGGCCATCGTCGGCTACGTGGCGTCGCCGGCGCTGCTGCGCCTCGTCAACGCGGCCCCGGAAGTGCAGCGCGAGGCCCTGCCCTTCATGCGGGTCATGTTCATGGGGGGCATCGGCCTCATGATGTTCTTCATGCTCGGCGGCGCCTTCCGAGCCGCGGGCGACGCGCGGACGCCGCTCAAGCTCGGGGTCGGGCTGACCGTGCTTACGGTGGCCTTCAACCTGACGCTCATCCCGATGTTCGGGACCGTAGGGGCCGCCTACGGCACCGTGGCCAGCAACCTCACGGTCAGCGCCTACGGGGTCTGGAAGCTGTTCAGCCCCCACTCCGTGATCCACCTGCATCGCGGCATGGACCTCCGGCCGGACTTCACGATCATCCGGTCGCTGTTCCGCTTCGGCCTGCCGACCGGCGTGCAGGGGATCACGATGAACATCGGCGGCATCCTGATGCTCCGCTTCATGGGCTCACTGGAGCACAGCGCGGCGGCGCAGGCCGCCTACGCGGTGGGGTACACGGAGCTCTTCTCGCTGATCACGTGGACGGCGCAGGGGTTGCTCGGCGCATCGTCGACGATTGCCGGCCAGAATCTGGGCGCAGGCAAGCCGGATCGCGCGGAAGCCGGTGTGTGGATCGCCGCGCGGACAGGCCTGGTCGTCGCGGCAGCGGTCGGCGCGCTGTTCGTGTTCGTGCCCGATCCGCTCCTGGCGATCTTTGCGATGAAGGATCCCTTTGCATCCTCGATCGGGAAGGAGTTGCTGCGCTACCTGGCCGTGTCCGGATTCTTCGTCACCCTTGCGCTGACCTACACGGGCGGCCTGCAGGGAACGGGAGACACGAAGAGCCCGCTCTACATCACGCTCTTCTCGCAGTTCCTGCTGCCGATCGGGATGTGCACGGCGATCCAGTTGACGAGACCGCTGGTGTCCGGCGACATCTGGCTGGCCATCGTGCTCGGGCACGTCTCGCGCGGCATGCTGAGCATGCTGCGCTTCCGCCAGGGCCGCTGGCGGTCGATCGTCGTCGAGATCGAACCCGCGCAGGGCTGAGTCTCAGCGCCGCGTCCGAACCGCGGCGGCCTTCCCGCGCGGAGCCGTCCGCCTGGCCTTCGGTCGAGTCGGGCCCTGCGCGATCGCACGCTGCCACGCGAGCGTCAGCGCCTCACCGACCTCCTCGGTTGTCGCCTGCTCCAGCCGGACGCGAGTGCAGCCGGCCCGGCCCCACGCCCCCGCCTCGGGCTCGAACACGTCCGGACAGGTTTCGATGAGGCGCGCCTGGTCGTGGGGCGAGACCTTCGCCATGCCGTGAAGCGGCGTGCCATGCAGGCTCGCGAAGACACGTCCGCCGACGCGGAAGTCCGGGTGACCCATGTGGGCGCCCTCCTCGGCGCCTGTGAGCGCCAGCACCAGGCGTCGGAACTCGTTGACCGTCATGCCGGTGAGCTTACCGCCCGAGGCGGTCGCGGCGCGCGGTCGTAAGATGGGCGCATGAGCGAGAGCCGTGCGCTGCCGGTGCCCGTCAACGACCCGAATCTGGGCTATCTCCCGGGCTCCACGGAACGGACCGGGCTCAAGGCCGAGCTGACCCGCATCGCCGGTGAACGCATCACGATTCCCATGGTCATCGCCGGCGCGCCGGTTGCCTCGCCGGAGCGCACGGCAGCCGTGATGCCGCACGACCATCGCCACGTGCTCGGGGATGTGTCCCTCGCGAGCCGTGCCGACGTGCAGCGCGCGATCGACGCGGCCCTCGCCGCCAGGCGCGACTGGGCGTCGCGTTCGCTAGACGAGCGGGCCGCGGTGTTTCTCAGGGCTGCCGACATGCTGGCCGGTCCGTGGCGCGCGGTGCTCAACGCGGCGACCATGCTCGGCCAGTCGAAGACCGTGTTCCAGGCGGAGATCGACGCCGCGTCCGAGCTGATTGACTTCTGGCGGTTCAACGCGCGGTTCGCGCACGAGCTGGCCGCCGAACAGCCCATCAGCACGGCGGCTGCGCGCAACGAGCTCGACTACCGGCCGCTCGAAGGCTTCGTCTACGCGATCACGCCGTTCAACTTCACGTCGATCGCCGGAAACCTGCCGACCGCGCCGGCGCTGATGGGCAACGTCGTCCTCTGGAAGCCCGCCGCC
>JBFXBH010000140.1:0-7301 GCA_050183355.1 Vicinamibacterales bacterium
TCCCAGCCGGTCGTGTTGCCGCAGGTGACGAGGCGCCCGCCGCGGGCGAGGCTCTTCACGCTCCTGTCCCACGTGGCCTGGCCCACATGCTCGATCACGATGTCCACGCCGCGCTTGCCGGTCAGCTCGCGCACGCGCGCGGGCACGTCCTCGGTGTGGTGGTTGATGGCGGCGTCCGCTCCGAGCTTGAGGCCGAGCGCGAGCTTGGCATCGGTGCCGGCGGTGGTGAACACGCGCGCGTTGTGCAGCTTCGCGATCTGAATTGCCGCCTGGCCGACGCCGCTCCCGGCGGCGAGCACGAGCACGTCGTCCCCCGCCTTGAGGCCCGCGCGGCCGATCAGCATGTGCCACGCGGTCAGGAACGTCAGCGGGAACGCGGCGGCGGTCACGAAGTCGATGTGGTCGGGGATGGGGATCAGATTCGCGGCGGGCACCTTGATGAACTCGGCGTAGCCGCCCTGCTCCTTCGTGCCGAGCACGGAGTACTGCGCGCACTCGTTGTCGCGCCCCGAGAGGCACTGGCGGCAGCGCCCGCAGCTCCAGCCGGGCTGCAGCATGACGCGCGTGCCGGCGGCGAGGCCGCTGGGGCCGCCGTCCACGACTTCACCGGCGATGTCGCTGCCACCGGCCATGGGCAGCGGCGTCTTCAGCTTCTCGAGACCGCGGCGGTGCCAGAGGTCGAGATGGTTCAGCGCGCACGCGCGCACGCGGACGAGCGCCTCGCCGGACCCGGGCACGGGGTCGGGGACGTTCTCCTCCCACGTGAGCACGTCAGGGCCGCCGTGGCGGTGATACCGCACTGCCTTCATCGCGCTAGTCCTCCAGACCGAGATCGGTGGGCGTGCCGAGCCCGAGCGAGGCGAGCGGCCCGGCGATCGCCTCGCGGTCGCCGACCACGATGGCCGCCATCCGCGCGGGGTCGAGGTGCTGCCGGGCCACGCGGGCCACGTCGGCCGCGGTCACGGCCTCGACCATCGGCACGAAGTGCTCGAAGTAGGTGTCGGGCAGCTCGAAGAGCGCGAGCTGCGCGGTGGACCGCGCCACCTGCCCGGCGGTCTCGAAGTTGCGGCCGTAGCCGCGCGTTAGGCTGGCCTTCGCCATCGCGAGTTCCGCGTCCGTGATCGGACGCGCCCCGCGCACGGCGTCGAGTTCGGCGAGCGCGTCGGCGAGCGCATCGACCGTCACGCGCGTCTCCACGCTGGTCTCGAGCGTGAAGATGCCGGGCCCGCGCCGCCACGAGAAGCCGGTCCGCGCGCCGTAGGTATACGCCTTCTGCTCGCGCAGCTTCAGGTTCACGCGGCTGACGAACTGCCCGCCCAGCGCGGCGTTCAGCGCGACGAGCGGTGCATAGTCGGGCGTGGACCGCGGCGGCGAGAGCTGACCGATCGCGAGAATCGACTGCGCCGCGTGCTCGCGGTGCACGAGGCCGAGGCGGGTCGCCGGCGCCGCCGGGACCGGCTCGGATTCGGGCGCGTGCGTCGCGTCGGCGCCACGCGCCTCCCAGCCGCCGAACGCGTGCTCGGCCACGGCCAGCAGTTCCCGGTGCGAGCCGTCGCCGGCCACGACGAGCGTCGTGCGGGCCGGCCGGTAGACCGCCGCGTGAAAGGCCGCGACATCCGCGGTCGTCAGCCGCTGCAGCGTCGACGTCCGGCCGATCGCCAGGTGCCCGTACGGATGGTCGCCGTACAGCACGTGCAGCAGCGCCTGCTCGCCGCGCGCGGCCGGGGAGTCCTTGAGCTGTGTGAGCCGGTTGATGCGCTGCGTGCGCACGCGCGTGAAGTCGTCGTCGCGAAGCGACGGCCGCTGCACGAGGTCGGCCAGCAGCGCCGCGCCGCGGTCCGCGAAGCGCGAGAGCGTGGTCAGCGTCAGCAGCGTGGAGTCGTCGCGGACGTCCACGTCGTAGTCCGCGCCAATCCGCGCCATCCGCTCCGAGACGTCGATCGCCGATTCCGCGCCGGTGCCCTCATCGAGCATGTCGGCGGTGAGCGCGGCGAGGCCCTCCCCGCCCGTGGGGTCCGCGCCCACGCCGCCGCGGACCAGCGCGACGAACGTCACGACGGGTAGCGCGCGGTGTTCGACGGTCCGGACTTCGAGCCCGTTCGCGAGGCGGTGCCGGGCGATGTCCGGAAAGTCGAGCGCGGCCTCCTCGCCGACGGCGGGCAGCCGGGAGCGGTCGACGGCCATCACGCCACCACCACGGCGTCGGCGCCGGGCAGCGCCAGCTCGCGTCGCCCGCGCGGCACCACCGTCATCGCAATCACGCGGTCCTCACGGCAGTGCCCGGCCACGGCCTCGCGCACGGACGCCACGGTGGCCTGCTGATACCGGGCGAGGTCGGCGCGGAAGTAGCCGGGGTCGCCGGTCAGCACGTTGTACGCGTTCAGCTGGTCGGACTTGCCGCCGAAGCCGCCACAGGTCTGCAGGCGGTAGATGAACTGCGCCTCGGCCTGCACGGCGCTCCGCTCCAGCTCGCCCTCGGTCGGCCCGGCGGTGGCCAGATCCGCGACGGCCTCGCGGATCACGGCGTCCACCTCGGCGACGGACCGGCCCGGGGCCACGGTGGCCACGATGAGCGCGTAGCTGCCGATCTCGCGCGACGCCTGATAGGCGGCCACGTCCAGCGCGAGGCGGCGCTCGAAGACGAGCGTGCGGTAGAGCCGCGACGTACGTCCGTTGGCCAGGATGTCCATGGCCAGGTCCAGTTCGGCGTCGCCCGGCGCGAACATCGCGGGCGTGTGCCACGCCATGTAGTGGCGCGGCAGCTCGACGCGGTCCTCGAGCACGAGCGTCCGCGCGGCGATCGATGGCCTCGGCGCGACGACCGGCTCGGGCACGGGTCCGGGCGTGAGATCGCCGAAGTAGCGCTCGGCCAGCGCGAAGCCCTCGTCGGCGGTGATGGCGCCGGCGAGCGTCAGCGACGCGTTGGCGGGATGGTAGTAGCGCGAGTAGAACGCCTGCACCTCGGCCAGCTCCATCGCGCGGATGTCCTCGGCGTCGCCGATGGTCATCCAGCTGTAGGGATGCTCCGGTGCGTAGAGCGCCTGGGCGACGGCCGCCACGGCCAGGCCGTACGGACGGTTCTCGTAGTTCTGGCGGCGCTCGTTGAGCACGACGCTCTGCTGCGTGGCGAACCGCTCGGCGGTCAGCGCGGGCAGCAGGTGGCCCATGCGGTCGCTCTCCATCCAGAGGGCGAGGTCGAGCGCGCCCGTGGGCACGACCTCCCAGTAGTTGGTGCGGTCGGCGTTGGTGGAGCCGTTCACGAGGCCGCCCGCCTGCTGCAGCGGCGCGAAGTAGCCGTGGTTGTGGTGCGCGCTGCCCTCGAACATCAGGTGCTCGAACAGGTGCGCGAAGCCGGTCCGGCCGCGCCGCTCATTCTTCGAGCCGACGTGGTACCAGATGTTCACGGCCACCTGCGGCACGCGGTGGTCTTCGTGCACGAGCACGTCGAGCCCGTTGGCCAGCGTGTGTCTGGCGCAGGTCAGGTCGGGCTGGGTCACTGCACCGGGATGAGCGGAATCTTGCCCTTGTTCGCCATGGCCGCCTTGTGCGCGGCGATCGAGACCTGCGCCGCGGTCCGCTCGGCCAGTTGCAGAAACGCCTTCGCCGCGGCCGACCCGGGCTCGGCGACGACCAGCGGCACCCCGTTGTCCCCGCCCTCGCGGATGGCCTGATAGATCGGCAGCCGCCCGAGGAACGGGACCTCCATGTCCTTCGCGAGCTGCTCACCGCCGCCGTGGCCGAAGAGATCCGTTTCGTGATGGCAGTTCGCGCACGCGAAGAAGCTCATGTTCTCGACCATGCCCAGCGTCGGGATGTTGAGCTTCTGATACATGCGCACGGCGCGGCGGCTGTCGGCGAGCGAGACCTGCTGCGGCGTGGTCACGACCACGGCGCCGACCACGGGCACGGTCTGGCTCAGGCTCAGCGCCACGTCACCCGTGCCGGGCGGCATGTCGACGATGAGGTAGTCGAGGTCGTTCCACGCCACGTCGCGGAAGAACTGCTGCACGGCGCTGTGGAGCATCGGGCCGCGCCAGATGATCGGCGCGTCGTCGCTGGTCAGAAACCCCATCGAGACGACCTGGATGCCGTACTTCTCGGCCGGCAGGATGCGCTTGTCCGGGCCGACTTCGAGCTGCGTCTGCAGGCCGAGCATCAGCGGGACGTTGGGGCCGTAGATGTCGCCATCCAGAATGCCGACGCGGCCGCCGCACTTCGCGAGCGCGATGGCCAGGTTCACGCTGACGGTGGTCTTGCCCACGCCGCCCTTGCCGGCGCCGACCGCGATCACGTTCTTGACGCCGGGCAGCGGCTGGCGCCCCGTTTCCGGCATCGAGGCGGACTGCACCTTCGCCGTCATCCGCACGTCGGCGTCCGTCACGCCGGGCACGCCCTTGAGCGCGGCGAGCGCCTGCTCGCGCATCTGATCCTTGACGGGACAGGCCGGCGTGGTCAGTTCGACGGTGCACGACACGCGGCCGCCGTCGATCTGCAGGTCCTTGACGAAGCCGAGCGAGACGATGTCCTTCTGCAGGTCGGGGTCGACCACGACGCGCAGCGCCCCGAGCAGAGCCTCGCGTTCCGGAATAGCCATATTCGCTAGCTTATACTGCCGCGAGCCGTGCCTCGGCCACGCCTGCAGCCCCTGCTGATCTTCGCGGCCGTCCTCGCAGTCGCCGTGGCAATCCATTGGCCGGCCCTGCGCCACACACGGCCCTTCTGCTGCGACAACATCGCCATCCTCGAATGGGCCGACGCCGCCCGCCTCGGCGACGCGCTGGCCGGCAACGCGGAGTTCCCGCTGGAGTGGCGCCCGCTGCCGCACCTGTTGATGTGGACGGAGTACCGCGTGCTTGGCGTGACGCCCGTGGCGCCCTATGTCCTGACCAATCTGCTCATCTGGGCCGCGTGCGTCGGGCTGGTGTTCACGCTCGCGCGGCGGCTGACGGGGTCGGCGGCCGGCGCGGCGGTCGCCGCGGGGTTCCTGGTGACGGCCCGGCAGACCAGCTCGATGAGCGAGTTCCTGATGGAAACGCAGATGTCGCTGGCCTGCCTGTTCGGCCTGGGTGCGGTCGCCCTGGCGCTCCGCGACCGCCCGGTGGGCCCGACGACGGCTGCGGCGCCGGGCGCGACGGTGGGGCCAGGGGCCGGGGCGGACGTCAGTGCGGCGCTCGCAATCGGGGCGCTGCTCCTCGCGGCGTGTCTGGGCAAGGAGTACGGCCTGGCGTTCGCGGCTGGTCTCATGGTCTGGGCACTGTTCATGCACCGGCGCGCGGTCGCACTGGCCGGCGCGGTGGCCGTGGCGGCCTATCTGATGCTCCGCGCCACGATGACCGTCTCGGGCTTCGGCTGTGAGGAGCACGCGTTCTTCGGCGGCTACCGGGAGGTCTGTCTGGACCGCCCGGGCGCGGCGGCCGTCACGCAGGTGGCCTACAACGCCGGCGTGGGCCTGATCCACACGGTCCTCCCGGGCATCTTCGCCGACGACGGACTGGTCGGCATCGCGCCGCTGCAGCTGCTGCAGGGCGCCTGCTGGCTCGTGTTCGTGGCGCTCGGGCTTCGCCGCGCCCCGTGGGTCACGCTCGCGGTGGCGGTGCTCGTGGCCAACGCAGCCCTGCAGGCGCCGCTCTTCCGCGCGCGCAACACGATCCCCGGTCTGGTGATGGTGGCGCTACTGGCGGGGAGCGGGTTCACGGTGCTGCTCGCGCGGCTGCGGAGCCGGTCGTGGCCGGTGCCGGCGCGCGTGCTGCCGGCGGCCGTGCTGGCGGCGCTGGCCGCCCGGGGTGTCGTGACGTCCGGCAACGTCAGCCGTGCGGCCCGGCACACGGCCATCCAGGACCCCTGCGCCACGCTGCACCAGCCGTATCCGGTCGACGCGGGGTTCGTCCGGCGCCTCAAGCAGGCCTACGGCCTGCCCGACCCGGACTGTACGCAGCCGGCCGCCGAGCGCTTCCTGGACGACGAGGCCGGCAGCCCGTCAGGCAGCGGTCGGCGGTGAGTGAAAGAGGGCGCGGCCGTCGTGCGTCAGCAGCACCCAGAGCGCGTAGGCGCCGAGCGCGGTGCCGAACGGCAGCACGAGCAGGTTGAGCAGGCCGAGCGCAAGGCCGAGCACGCGGCCGAACGGCGTGTGCCGCAGGAGCAGGCGGCCGCACCACAGGCTCGCGCCGCCCCACGCGAGCGCCACGAGCCCCACGATCAGAAAGCTGCCGGCGGCCAGCCCGGCGAGCGCGCCGACCACGTTCGACGGCTGCCGCAGCAGGGCCGCGGCCCCGCCCGCGAGGCACAGCAGCGAGGTGCCCATGACGAGCGCGAGGCCGCCCCACAGGCGCGACAGCGTGGCGAGAATGCGTACGTGGCGTTCCATGGGTGCGCGGCCGAGGCGCTACGCCACCGACACGCGGAGCTCGATGCGTGTTTCCGGGTGCTGACGCGGGGCGACGACGAAGCGGAACCGCGCGCCGTCACGCACGCGCGCCGGGACGAGCACGCGCACCGGGTGCGTGCGCAGCTCGACGCCGCTGCCCTCGCAGGCCGGGCAGACGTCCGGGAACTGCTCGCCCCGCCCGCCGCAGGCGCGGCAGGTGCACCGGACCGGTACGTCGAGCGGCAGCGCCGTCCCCTCGAACGCCTGACGGGCCGTCAGGCGGACGTCGGCCGTCAGCGCCGGCGCCGGATCCACCGCGACGAACGCACTGGTCATCGTGTCCACTTCGGCCGCGACGGACGGGAAGTCGATCGCCGTTTCGTCCGCGAGCCACGCCCGCCCGCCCGGGCCGTGTGCGGACACACGGGTACCGACGACGGCATCACGAAGCGACGGAGGGTGCTCGGGCAGCATGGGCGCCGCGACTACGATAGGGCCGGCACCGGCCCGCGTCAACGAACGGAAATGCGAGGGGCGGCGCCCTAACGAGCGCCGAGCGAGAGCAGCAGTTCGCGGCGGGTGACTTCGTCGATCTCGTCGAGCGGGAGCGCGTGGTCGCACTCGTCGCACAGCAGTTCGAACACGGCCGGCTTGCCTTCTTCCGACACCTCGATGCGCGCCTCGCTGACGTGCGCCAGGTGCATCTGCAGGGTCTTCACGAGGAAATTCTGGTCGTTCCCGCAGCTCGGGCAGGTGAGTGCCACGCGCGCTTCTTCTCCAATCATCACGACTCCTTGCCGTCGATCATATGGGATGGGTCGGGGCGGGGCAATGAAGAAATCGCCGAATTTCGGGCAATTATTCGCCGGAATAGAACACGCGGACGTCCACGGGCACGCCGGGGAAGAGCCGTTCGGCCGCGGCGCGGTAGGCCGCG
>JBFXBH010000141.1:0-7296 GCA_050183355.1 Vicinamibacterales bacterium
ATCTTCGCGAGGAACTTGTTCGGGGCCACGCCGGCCGACGCGGTCAACCCGGTCGCCTCCCGGATCTGCGCCTTCAGGCGCTTCGCGACGGTGACGCCGAGCGGCTCGTGCCACGCGTTCTCCGTGACGTCAAGGTAGGCCTCGTCGAGCGACAGCGGCTCGACCAGCGGCGTGACGGCGCGGTAGAGCGCGAAGATTGCGTCGGACGCCGCCTTGTAGCGGGCGATGTCGGGCCGGACGATGACCAGCGACGGGCACAGCCGCTGCGCGCGCGCCATCGACATCGCGGACCGGACGCCGAACGCCCGGGCCTCGTAGCTGGCCGCGGCCACGACGCCGCGCCGGGAGGCGTCGCCGCCGACGGCGACCGGCCGGCCCCGGAGCGCCGGGTCGTCACGCTGCTCGACCGACGCGTAGAAGGCGTCCATGTCGAGGTGCAGGATGCGGCGGGTGCTCACGGCCGGCGCGGCGTCCCGGGAGTCTAAGGTGTCAGGCGCCCGTGGAGCCGAAGCCGCCCCGGGAGCCGTCGCGGATTCCCGAGACCTCGTCCCACGTGACGCGCGGGGCGGGCAGGATGATGCCCTGGGCGAGGCGGTCGCCCCGGGCGACCTGCACGGGCTGGTCGGTGATGTTGAGGAGCTGGATCCGCACCTCGTCGGCCGGACCGCAGTAGTCCGGGTCCACCACGCCGACGCCGTTGGCCACCAGCAGACCGCGCTTGAGCGGCGTGCTGCTCCGGGCGAAGATGGCGAGGAAGTGCCCGGCCGGGACGCCGATGACGAGGCCGGTCGGCACGAGGGCAATCGAGCGCGGCGCAATGACCACGTCGGCCGAGGCGGCCAGGTCGAATCCGGCGGCTTCGCCGGTGCCATAGACAGGGAGCGACACGGTGGGATCGATTCGCGAAATCGGAACACGCATCGGGGCAGCATACCGGAGCCGGCGGGCGGGCGGGTTCGCGGCGATCGCCGCCGCCGTCGTCGTGCTCGTCGCCCCGGTGCCGCCGGCGTCGGCGCAGGACACCGCGGACCTCGCCGCGACGCTCCCGATCGACGCCTCCATCCGCAGCGGGACGCTCCCGAACGGCTTCACGTATTTCATCCGCGCGAACGGGCGGCCCGCGAAGCGGGCTTCGATGCGGCTGGCCGTCCAGGCCGGCAGTATCGACGAGTCGGACACGCAGCGGGGCTACGCCCACTTCCTCGAGCACATGGGCTTCAACGGGGGCGCCCATTTCAAGCCGGGTGAACTGGTGAAGTACCTCGAGTCGATCGGGTCGAGCTTCGGCGCGGACCTGAACGCCTACACGAGCTACGACGAGACGGTCTACATGCTCGAGATCCCGACGGACAAGGCGGGCCTGCTCGATCGCGGGCTCGACGCGATGTGGGATTTCGCCGCCGGCATGACGATCTCGCAGCAGGAGGTCGAGCGCGAGCGCGGCGTCGTCATCGAGGAGTGGCGGCAGCGGCGCGGCGCGGGGACGCGCGTGCGCGAGCAGCAGGCGCCGGTGATCTACGGCGCGTCGAAGTACGCTCTCCGCGACCCGATCGGCACGACGGCGAGCCTCGAGGCCGCCTCGGCGGCCAGCCTGCGCGCGTTCTACGAGAAGTGGTATCGCGCCGACCGCATGGCGCTCGTCGTCGTGGGCGACGTCGACGTGGCGGCGCTGGAGCGCCGGATCGTCACCGTCTTCGGCGCGATGAAGAAGCCCCGCGTGCCGCCGCCCGCGCGCGTCTATCCGATTCCGCCGCACCGGCAGCCGCGCTACAGCGTCGTGGCCGACGCCGAGGTTCCGCAGTCGTCCATCACGATCTTCGAGAAGGGCCCGCAGGAGCGGCAGGACCGCGTCGGCGACTACCGGCGGTCGCTGGTCGAGAACCTGACGTTCCAGATGCTGAACGCCCGCCTCGCCGAGATCGCCCGGAAGCCCGACGCGCCGTTTCTCGGCGCCAACGCGGGCAAGAGCCGCCTCGGCCGCAGCACGCTGGCGTCGGTGCTGATGGCCACGGCGAAGGACGGCGCGCTGCCGCGGGCGTTGACGGCGGTCACCGAGGAGGCGGCCCGCGCCAGCCGCTTCGGCTTCGGCGAGGCCGAACTGGAGCGGGCCCGGAAGGGCCTGCTGGCCTCCTACGAGCGGATGTTCAACGAGCGGCAGACGACGGAGAGCGGCGGCCTCGCCTCGGAGCTCGTGCGGCACTTCCTCGAAGGCGAGTCCGTGCCCGGCATCGAACGGGAAACGGAGATGGCGAGGCGTTTCGTGCCGCAGATCACGGCGGCGGAAACCGCCGCCGTCGCGCGGAAGCTGCTCGGCGGCGCGAACCGTGTCGTGCTCGCCGTCACGCCGCAGAAGCCCGGACTCGCCGTGCCGACCCAGGCCGAGCTGGCGAAGGCGATCGCCGACGTCGGTGCGCGGGAGCTCACGGCGTGGGTCGACGCGAGCGACGGCCGCGAGCTGATGGCGGTGAAGCCCGCGCCCGGCCGCGTGACCGCGACACGGGTTATCCCGGAGATGGGCGTGACCGTGCTGACCCTTTCGAACGGCGCGCAGGTCTGGCTGAAGCCGACTGACTTCAAGGCCGACCAGGTCATCTTCTCGTCGTACGCGAAGGGCGGGCTCTCCCTCGCGACGCCGGCCGAGTACCGGAGCGCGGATCTCGCGACGAACCTGGTGGACGTCTCCGGCATCAACGGGTTCACGCCGATCGAGCTGGAGAAGCTGCTCGCCGGCAAGACGGCCGAGGCGTCGGCCTACATTGCGCCGAACACGCACGGCGTCACGGGCGCGGCGGCGCCGAAGGACCTCGAGACGGCGTTCCAGCTGCTGCACCTGCAGTTCACGGCGCCCTCGTTCACCGATGAGGGCTTCGCGCTGCTGAAGACGCGCCTCCAGGCGGCGCTGGCCAACCGGGCGCAGAATCCCGGCGCGGCGTTCGGCGAGAAGCTGCAGGAGGTCAACACGCTCGGCCACTACACGGCGAAGCCGCTGACGCTCGAGGACCTGCCGGCGCTCGACCCGGCCGTGATGCGGCGCTACTACACCGCGCGGTTCGCGAACGCGGCCGACTTCACGTTCCTGTTCGGCGGCGCGTTCACCGTTGAGGCGATCACGCCGCTCGTCGAGCGCTACATCGCGTCGTTGCCGTCGACCGGCGCGGCGTCCGGCACCATCGTGGATACCGGGGTGAAGTTCCCGGCGGAGATCCGGAAGGAGACGGTCAGGAAGGGCAAGGAGCCGAAGGCGCAGACGGTCGTGTCGTTCTTCGCCGATACCGGTCTCGACGAGATGGAGATGCACCGCCTGCGCGCCGGTGCGAGCGTGCTGGAGATGCGGCTGCTCGACATCCTCCGCGAGCAGATGGGCGGCACCTACGGCGTCAGCGTCGGGTACTCGGACAACCAGCCCGTCAAGGGCTACGGCCTCGTGCAGGTCGTGTTCGGCAGCGCGCCGGACCGCGTGGACCAACTCGTGGCGGCCGTGCTGGCGGAGGTGGCGCGGCTGAAGCGGGAGGGCCCGTCGGCGGAGGACGTGCAGAAGGTCAAGGAGATCGAGAAGCGCTCGATGGAGACGGCGGTGAGGACCAACGCCTACTGGGTGAACTCGCTGCAGACGGTGCTGACGCTCGGCTGGGACCCGTTGTCCGTGGCGCGCCGTGACGCGCGGACCGAGTCGCTCACGACGGCCAATGTGGGCGCGGCGCTCGCGAAGTACCTGCCGGAGGACCGCTACACCGTCGTCACGCTGCTCCCGGCGCCGTAGCAGACCGCGGCGAACGCCGAACGCGGGCGGCGACGGCCTACGCAGAACGCGGTGCTCGCGCTCCCTGCGCGCCTGTGAAGGGCGCCCGGCTCGTACACTTCAGTCGCGCTCCGCGCCGCGTTCTGCGCAGGCCGCCGCCACCCGCATGGGAGCGTTCGCCACCAACGTGTGCCGCCGCAGCCCTCGACACGGGTGCGTGCGGCGGTCCGGCGACTTCTCGCTCAGCGCCGCTGTGATCCGGTGATGCCGGGATTCGTGATGATCGGCGTGCTCTGACCGGGGCGGGCCGGCGCGCCGATCGGGCTCGAGACGGGACTGGGCTGGGGTCCGGAGCCCGGCGTGCCGGGGAGGCGCCGACCGGCGCCGGGACCGCCGGCGCCCGGGCCACCGATGCCGCCTGCCGCGCCGCCGACGCCGCCGGCGCCGGCTATCCCACCGGCCATCTGCTCAGGTGCGTTGTAGACGAACGCCCACTCGTTGTACTTGCTGCGCCCGTTATAGAGACGCAACGAGTTCTCCGTGCTCGTGCTGGCCACGCCCACGATGCCGCCGACGGGCTGGCCCGGCTGGCCGACGCCGCCCACACCCCCGGTGCCGCCACCCACGCTCCCCAGGGGCAGCGAGCCCCCGGCACCGCCCTGCGGGCCGCCGCGCCCGCCGCCCGGCAGGCCGCTCTGACCCATACCGGCACCGGCCGGCGTCGCGCCCAGGCCGCCCCCGAGCCCGCTGCCCGGGACACCGGTCATCCCGGTCGGAATGCCGCCGAGGCCGGAACTGCCGGGTGCGCCCTGGAACGCGCCCGTCCGCCCGCCCCCCTGTGCGGTGCCATCCGCTCCGGCGCCGCCAGGGCGATTCGCCCCGGACGTCTGGGCTTCCGCCATGGTCAGCGGCCGGAAGTCCTTGCCGGTGACGGGGTCCTTGTACTTCCGCCGCAGGAATTTCTGGTCGACGAGCACGTCCAGATTGGGTGGGAGGGTGCCGGGGCCCATCTTGCGCTGAAAGAGCCCGACGGCGCGGGCGTACTGCTCGCCGCGGAAGACGAGTTCGGCTTCCTTTTCGCGCTGGGCCGCCTGGGAGAAGACGGGCAGCGCCACGGCGGCCATGACGCCCATGATGGCGATGCCGACGATGAGCGCGGCCATGGCGTAGCCGCGCTCGCCGCCGGCGCGAGGGCGAGAGGAGGCCGTGCGGAGCAGCACGGCCTCAGGATAGCAGCCCCGGGGGCGTCAGCCGCGGGGCTGCGCGCCGCTGGCCGTCTTCGGCCTGGTCGTCCGCTGCAGGGATTCCCCGAACGAGCCATTGCCCTGCGGCGTTTCATAGAAGATGTTCAGGATGGGGCTGTCGAGCGTCTGGAGGTCCACCTTCAGCCTCACGCCGTCCAGCTTCCGCACGTCCTTCGGGTCATCGAGATAACGTTCCTCGGCGCTGACGACGGTGACCTGCGGCTGCACGCGGTCGCCGCCGGCGGGCGGTTCGGACAGCGTCACGCGGGCTTCGATGACGGACTGGGAATACTGCTTCGGCCGGCCCTTGCTGTCGACGACGGACGAGGCGATGCGCAGCGTGCCGGCGCCGTCGGGCTCGAGCAGGAGCTGCACGTTGCGGACCTTCGACGCATTTTCACCCCAGACCTGCCGGTCCAGATCGGTTGCGGCCGGCACTTTCAGCTCCTGTGCCTTCCACACCCCCGCGAGTGCCGGTACGACGCGCGTGTCAGCGCCCGGAAGATTCGACGCGGAGAGGGGGACGGACACGGCCGCCGCAGCGAGCAGGCCGGCAAGGCAGGCGTACGTACGGGCAGTAGTCAGCATGATCAAGAAACCTCCTGTGGTGGCGAAGCCGCCTGAGAATGCGTTGCACCCCGATAGACGTGCGGACCCGGAAAAAAGTTTGGGGGCCGCTATACTGGCGTTTTCCCGCGGCGAGGCTGATGCAATACATCTACACGATGAAGGGGCTGGGCAAGGTCCATCCCCCCGATACCCGAGTTCTCAACGACATCTGGCTCTCCTTTCTCCCCGGCGCGAAGATCGGCGTCCTCGGCCTGAATGGCTCAGGCAAGAGTTCGCTGCTGCGCATCATGGCGGGGGAGGACACGAGCTTCATCGGCGAGGCCTGGGCGGCCGACGGCGTGACCGTCGGCATGCTCCACCAGGAGCCGAAGCTCGACCCCTCCAAGACGGTGCTCGGCAACGTCGAGGAGGGCGTCGCCGGCATCAAGGCGCTGCTCGACCGCTACGACGAGCTGAACATGAAGCTCGGCGAAGACCTGCCTCCGGAGGAGATGGAGAAGGTCATGGAGGAGCAGGGCCGCTGCCAGGACCGGATCGACGCCACCAACGCGTGGGAGATCGACTCGCAGCTCGAACTGGCGATGGACGCCCTGCGGTGCCCCCCGCCGGACGCCGACGTGACGACGCTCTCCGGCGGCGAGCGCCGGCGCGTCGCGCTCTGCCGTCTGCTGCTGCAGTCACCGGACCTGCTGCTGCTCGACGAGCCGACGAACCACCTCGACGCCGAGTCGGTGGCCTGGCTCGAGCGCTTCCTGAAGGAATACAAGGGCACCGTCGTGGCCGTCACGCACGACCGGTACTTCCTCGACAACGCGGCCGAGTGGATTCTCGAACTGGACCGCGGTGAAGGCATCCCGTGGAAGGGGAACTACTCGTCCTGGCTCGAGCAGAAGCAGGCGCGCCTCATCCAGGAAGAGAAGACCGAGGGCAAGCGGCAGAAGACCCTGCAGCGTGAGCTGGAGTGGATCCGCATGGCGCCGCGGGCGCGGCAGGCGAAGGGCAAGGCGCGCCTGAACGCCTACGAGCAGCTCCTGAACGAAGACACGGCGCAGAAGATCGATCAGGTCGAGATCTACATCCCGCCGGGTCCCCGGCTGGGCGACATCGTGGTCGAGGCCCGCGGCGTGAAGAAGGCGTACGGCGACACGCTCCTGTTCGAGGACCTGTCCTTCACGCTGCCGCGCGGCGGCATCGTCGGCGTCATCGGCCCCAACGGCGCCGGCAAGACGACGCTGTTCCGGATGATCACCGGGCAGGAACAGCCGGACGCCGGCACGTTCCGGCTGGGCGACACGGTCGAGCTCGGCTACGTGGACCAGAGCCGCGACAGCCTCGGCGACGACAAGACGGTGTGGGAGGACATCTCCGGGGGCAACGACGAGCTGCTCGTCGGCAACCGCACGGTGGCGTCGCGCGCGTACGTGTCCTGGTTCAACTTCAAGGGCGCGCAGCAGCAGCGCAAGGTCGGGACGCTCTCCGGCGGCGAGCGGAATCGCGTCCACCTCGCGAAGCTGCTGCGCAAGGGCTCCAACCTGCTGCTGCTCGACGAGCCGACCAACGACCTGGACGTCGACACGCTGCGGGCGCTGGAGGAAGCGCTCGTGAACTACGCCGGCTGCGCCGTGGTCATCAGCCACGACCGCTGGTTCCTCGACCGCATCGCGACGCACATGCTGGCGTTCGAAGGCGACAGCAAGGTCGTCTGGTTCGAGGGGAACTATCAGGACTACGAGGCGGACCGGA
>JBFXBH010000142.1:0-7263 GCA_050183355.1 Vicinamibacterales bacterium
CCCGGCGTCGACGTCTGCGGAGCCGGCGCGCCGGTAGCGGCCGTGACAGATCCGCGCCGACGCCAGCGGACTGGCCACCCCGCTACCGGATGACGATCGTGCCCTGCAGGCTCGTGTTCGTCGGCTGATCGTGGTCGTGGAAGCCGCAGGTACGGACCGTCGTCAGGTTGCCCGTCGCGCGGCTCTGGCCGGCGGCGAGGAAGCCCGCCTGATTGATGGCGGGGCAGTCCGTGTGCTCGGGATGTGGGTCCGACGACATGTCGTGCGCGCGGCTGTCGTTGTTGACGAAGGTCACGCGTCCGCCGGCGGCGATCGTCACGCTCCTCGGTGACGCACCCGCGCTCGTGATCGTGATCGTCGCCGTGCTGCCCGGCGCGGGCGACGGGCTGGGGGTCGGCGTGGGTGACGGACTCGGCGCCGGGGTTGGCGACGGACTCGGACCCGGTGAGGGCGACGGGCTCGTCGGTGTGTTACTGCCGCCTCCGCAGGCAAACGCCGCCAGGCTGGCGGCCATTGCGAGCGCCACAAGCGCCGTGAGCTTCAGTCGGGTCATGGAGTCACCGCCTCCGGGGGTCAGAAGAACTTCCGCGTCAGGTTGAAGCCGATGTACCAGTCCTGGCTGCCGGTGCCGCCGCGGGCGATCTGGCCGGGCGTCGTGCCGAAGCCGTTCGAGAAGTTGAGCTGGAACGTGTGGCCTCCCGCGCGCTTCTCGATGCCGAAAGACCCCTGGTGCGTATTGGGGGAATAGCCGGCGATGCGCGGCAGGAACTCCCCGACCAGATACACCGTGGGCCGCACGCGCACGCGGCCGCCCAGGCCGAGCATCACGGTGTCCACGTCCAGCGACGTGGAGGCCGACGGGAACAGGTTGGCGTTGTGCACCCAGCTCGGGGCCAGGTAGAACGCGGCCCGATCCTTCGCCTGCCACGAGACCACGGCGCCGATCGACGGCGTGTAACGATCCCGGAAGTTGTCGGTGCCTTCCACGCTCACCGTCACGTGCGCGTTGAACGGCCCGCGCGTGGCGCGCCGGAGGATGTCGTACTGGCCGAACAGGTTGATCGTCCGGTTGTTCGTCCGGTGCACGCCGATCTGCCCGCCCTTGACGATGCCGAAGCGGTACTCCAGCCCGATGATGCCGCCGGAATCGAGGCCGAACAGGTCCGCCGCGAGGTCGCCGAAGCTCCCCGCCCCGAGCGGCCGGCCGAACCGGTGCGTCATCCGGAAGGCGCTCCTGAACCGGGGCACGCGGAGCGTGGTCGGCAGCGTGATGACGCCGAAGTCCGGCTCGGCGAGGTTGACGCGCCGTTCCGGGTCGTAGGCCGGGCTCTGGGCCGGCGCGGCGGTCTGGGCGGGAGTGGCCTCCTGGGCGGTCACCGCAGCGGGAGCGAGGACGGTCAGTGTCAGAACGAACGGGCGAATCACGGTCTGTGGCGTCATGCGGCGTCCTGTCGTGCAAGGCCGGTACCCGGCTCAGCAAGGCCGGTGCCCGTCCGTGCAGCGCCGGCGTCCCGCCGGGGCGAGGCCGACGCCGGTTACGTTTCTTGTAACCCAGATCGGATTCCGAAAGGGAACAGACAGGACGGCAGGCCAGGTCAGTCGAAACGGTACTTCGCCAGGTAATAGCTCAGCGCGCGCTGGCTGATCCCCATCAGCTCTGCCGCATCCTTCTTGACGCCACCCGCCTGCACTAGCGCCTTCCGGATGGTTTCGCGCTCCGCCCACTCGATGTTCTGGTGGAGGCCCAGTGATGGGAGGCCGGCCGACGCCTGGCCGGGCGCGCCGAGGAACGAGACCGACTCCGCCGTGATCTCGGGCCCGGGCGACAGCACGATGGCCCGTTCGATCGTATTTTCGAGCTCGCGCACGTTGCCCGGCCACGCGTACTGCTGCAGCGCCGTCACGGCGTCGATGTTGACGCCGGTCACCGCGCGCCCGGCCCGGTGCTTGTGCTTGTCGACGAAGTGCTCGACGAGCGCGGGGATGTCGTCGCGCCGGTCGCGCAGCGGCGGGATCTCGATCGGGATGACGTTGAGGCGGTAGTAGAGATCCTCCTGGAACGTCCCGTCGGCCACCATCTTCCGCAGGTCGCGGTTCGTGGCGGCGATCACGCGCACGTCGACTTTCTGGCTGCGCTCTGCGCCGAGCGGCTCGAACTCGCGTTCCTGCAGCACGCGCAGCAGCTTCGCCTGGAGGGTCGGCGCGAGCGTGCCGATCTCGTCGAGGAAGATCGTGCCGCCGTCGGCGAGCGCGAACTTGCCCTTCTTCGTCGCCGTGGCGCCGGTGAAGGCGCCGCGCACGTGGCCGAAGAGCTCCGATTCGAGCAGCGTCTCGGGAATCGCCGCGCAGTTCACCTTGATGAGCGGCATCTCGCGCTGGAGGCTGCGGTGGTGGATGGCCCGCGCGACCATCTCCTTGCCGGTGCCGGTCTCGCCGGTGATGAGCACGGTGCTCTTGGTGTCGGCCACCCGTTCGGCTCTCCGGATGACCTCCTGCATGCCGAGGCTCCGGCCGACGATGCCGTAGTGGTTGAAGTCCTCGTTGCGCTCGGCGATCAGATACTGGCGCTCGGACCGGAGGCGCTGGTGTTCGAGCGCGTGGCGGACGAGCGCGCGGAGCTCGTCCACCTCGAACGGCTTCTGCAGGTACTCGAGCGCGCCGGCCTTCATCGCCTCGATGGCGCTCTCGACGGTGGCGTGCGCCGTCATCAGCAGCACCTGCGGGCGGTCGGCCTCGGGGAGGCTGCGCACCACGTCGCGGACGAGCTCGAGCCCGGTCAGCCCGGGCATCAGGTTGTCGGCCACGAGCACGTCGAACGTCCGGCGGCCGAGCTGCCTCCGCGCGTCGAGGCCGTCGACAGCCTCCACGACGTCGTGCCCGTCGTCGCTCAGCGCGCGCCCGAGGCGCCGGCGGATCTTCTCCTCGTCGTCGGCCAGCAGCACCGACCCGCGCGGACCCGTGGTCACGCGCGGGCCTCGCGGGGCGAGACGGGCAGGTCGATCTCGATGCGCGTGCCCCTGCCCGGCGTGCTGGCGACGCCGATGCGGCCGCCCAGCCCTTCGATGATGTTGCGGGCGATGGGGAGGCCGAGGCCCGTGCCCGCGCGGCGCGTCGTGAAGTAGGGCTCGAAGATGGCCGCCAGGTGTTCGGGCGCGATGCCGGCACCGCGGTCGGTCACGGTGACGCGCACGCGGCCGTCGCCGGGGGCGGCGGTGGTCAGCGTGATCGCGTCGGTGGCGGTGTCACGCCCATCGCGTCCGGCGAGCACCGCATGCCGGGCGTTGGTCAGGACGTTGATCAGCGCGGTCCGGAGGCGTTCAGGGTCTGTGGTCATGCGCGGGTCGGCCGGATCCAATGCGAGGACGATGCCAGGTTCGGGGTCACCGGCCGTCGCGGCCGCGGCCGAGTCCCGGCACACGTCGTTCAGCGCGGTCTCCGTGAAGTCGAACCGCAGCGGCTTGGCGAAGTCCAGGACCTCGCCGACGATGCGGTTCAGCCGCGCTGTCTCCTCGTCGATGTCGGTGACGGCCTCCCGGATGTCCTCCGGCGTGGCCCGTTCCTGCCGCAGCGTATTCAGCGCGGCGCGGATGATCATCAGCGGGTTCCGCACCTCGTGCGCGACCACGGTGGAGAGCCGTCCCAGTGACGCGAGGCGATCCCGCTGCGCGGCCTGGGCCTGAAAGCGGGCCACGGAGTCCGTGAGGGTGTTGAACGTGGTGGCGACGAGGCGGGCGTCCTCGTCGTCCCACCCGTTCCCGCCGAGCGTGATCTTCTGCGTCAGGTCGCCGGTGGCGGCGATCTCGCGCATCCGCGACGTGATCGCCCGGAGCGGGCGGGCGACCGTGCGCGCCACCCCGTAGCTGACCGCCGTGGCGACCAGCAGCGTGACCACGAGCACGCCGACGAGCGCCGTCTGGATGGCGTTCAGATTCCGCAGGCGTTCGGTGCGTGACCGCAGCACAAGCGTCGCGGGACCGTCGGCGCTCCCCGCGGCCGTCATCGGCCGGCGGTCGGCGACGAATGTTTCGCCGTCGACGGCGATCGGGCTGCCCGGTGTCAGGGTGCCGAGGGCCGTGCCGGCCGACGGCAGCGTCGAGGCGAGCACCCGCGCACCCCACGCGAAGGCGATGTGACTGCCGGTCAGGTCACGGAACTGGGCGGCGAGCCGATCATCGAGGAAGAAGCCGAGCGTCAGCCGTCCGAGCTGCTCCGCCGGGTCGATCACGATCGGCACGCTGACGAGCTGCAGCAGGCCCCGCGAGTGCGGCGCGAAGCGGGGACCCGCGCCGGGGTCGCCCGACAGGGAGACGGCGGCCTCCAGCGCCGCCTCGTCCGCGCCGGCCGAGCCGAGCACCTGGCCGCGGCTCCCGGTCACGACGAGCACGCCCGCGTTCGTCTGCACGCGATAGTCGTCCGCGAGTGGCTGCACCGTCGGCGGGTCCGCCGTGGCGACGGCGGCCTTGAGCTTCGGCAGGTCGGCTACCAGCGTGGCGAGGCGCGTGAAGGTGTCGGTCAGCGTAACGCGCCGCTCGTCGACGAGGCCGGCGGCTTCCGCGAGCCCGCGCTGGAGCTCCACCTCGGTTTCAGCGGAGACCCGGGCGTTGACCACGTAGAGCACGATGCCCAGCGCCGTCGTGGCCACCAGCGTGCACGCGAGGAAGATCCGGTTGGAGAGCGAGGCGAGGAGCGGCATGTCGGCGGTCAGTTCACCGTCAGGTCCAGCTCGACGGCGCCGGCGTCCGGCACGGTCACCGCGCGCGTCTCTCGCGTCTCGCCCTCATACCAGGCCGCCACGGTGTAGGTCCCCGGCGGCACGCCGTCGATCCGGTAGCGCCCGTCCGTGTCCGTCACGGCGAAATACGGGTGGCTGAAGACGACGATGAACGCGCTCATGTGCGAGTGGATGTCGCAGAACACGCGGACGACACCGGGGCGGTCGAAGCGCACGCTCTTGCTCCGGCCCTGCTTGTAGCGTCCGAGGTCGAACCGCTGCGTCTTCGAGAGCGAGAACACGTTGTGATACGTGGCGTCGCTGTTCGGAAAGTCCACCGTCGTGCCCGTCATCACCGCCAGCACGTGCGGCACGAACGTCTCGCGCCGCTGGTCGAGGCGCCCGCGCGGCAGGTCGCGGTCCTCGAACGCGCCTCGTGGCGCCGTTTCCAGGAAGACCACGGCGCGCCGGCGGTCGGTCGCCTCGCGCGCCAGCGGCGCGGCGAGGTCGGAGGTGCCGGGCCGGCGCTCGGGCAGCGGGGCCACGCGGCGGATGTCGACGCGGCCGCGAATGGAGCCGGCAGGACGGGCGGCGCCGGGTTGCGGCGCACCCGCACCGGCCAGCGCGACGGCGGCGGCGAGCACCAGGGCGGTGCGCAGAAGGGCGCGCATCAGAACCAGAAGAGGAGCTGCGCCGCCGGCAGCAGGTTGTCGGTCACACGCCCGCCGTCGCGGCGGTTGAGCTGAATCGTGGTCCGCGCCACGAGGTTGTGGAGCAGTGAGAATCCGACGCCCGCCTCCACCCGCGTCACGGCGGCGTCCCATGACACCGGACCGCTGCTGGTGCGCACGGTGCTGAAGGTCAGCCGCTCCGCGCGCCCCGCCAGATAGAACCCCGGGATGACGTTGCGGCGCACCTCCAGGGCGAACGCGACGGCGCGCAGCGGGTCGGCCAGCGGCGGACCCCCGATCACCGGCATCCGCCACTCGCTGACCACGACGTCGGCCCGCGTGACCCATCGGCCGCCGGCCACTTCAAGATCGATGCCGCCGACGCGCTGGCCGCCGCGCCCCTTCCGCGTGCCCAGCGTGCCGACGCTGTCACGGAGGAACGCCCCCTCGGCGAACGACGCCCCGAGGACGAAACCCGGCGCCGGTGTGAGCGCCGCGCGCGCGGCCACGGTCACGCCGCCATTGCCGTCGTTCAGCACCGGGCTCGCAGGGCTGCCCAGCGTGACCGACGCCGAGGTCTCCAGCGCGCGCCAGGACGCAGTGACCTGGACGCCGGTGTCACGACTGAAGATCGTGACCAGCGGCACGCCCCGGTCGAGGTGCGTGGCGCCCTCGGAGAACGCCGTGAGCCAGCCACGCCCGCGCATGCGGATGAGGTCGTCGGTGGACGTGGGCACCGAGTCGGTCCGGAGGGACGTCAGGTACTGGTACGCCATCGGATACCCGATGAGCGGATTGTCGCGGCTGTAGGCCCGGCGCGTGTAGGACCCGAAGGTCGGCGGAATCCGGCCGGCCTGGACGCTGATGCGCCGCCCTGGCCACGGCTGGAGCCGCGCGAAGAGCGAAAAGGGCCGGACAGCGAGCTGGCCCGTCCGGACCTCGCCCAGGAAGGAAAGCCGCCGGGACGCCTTCACCTCGGCGGCCACGCCGACGCGCACCTCGCGCAGCGCGCTGTGCTCGTAGTCGCTGTAGTTGAAGAAGCCCAGATCGTCCGGGGCCCCGGAGACGGCCACGTCGCCGCTGATGACGACCCGTCCGTCACCCAGCGTCACGGGGCCGCCCGGCAGTCCCTGGGCGGCGACCGGCGCCGGGCCGAGCCAGGCCGCGAGACAGACCACGGCGAGCCTGGCCGTCCCGCGCCGCAGGCGGTACCGCCCCAGCGGGCACCGGTCCGGAACGGCCGGATGGCGCCGGACCCGGCGAAGGCGGGGCGTCCGCATGGCCGGGATTATAGGTGGCAGCGTGCCCGGCCACCGTGATGCTGTACAGTCGGATTCAGCCGTATGGGCCTGATCGACCACCAGTTTCCGGACAACTTCATCACCACGAACATCGACAAGGTGCTGACGTGGGCGCGCTACTCCGCGCTCTGGCCGATGGGCTTCGGTCTGGCCTGCTGCGCGATCGAGATGATGGCCGCCTCCGCCTCCCGGTACGACATCTCGCGCTTCGGGGCCGAGGTCTTCCGCGCGTCGCCGCGTCAGGCCGACCTGCTCATCGTGGCCGGCACGGTCACGAAGAAGATGGCGCCGGTGCTGCGCCGGCTCTACGACCAGATGCCGGAGCCGAAGTGGGTCATCTCGATGGGGAGCTGCTCGAACGCCGGCGGCCCGTTTCCGACCTACAGCGTGCTGCAGGGCGTCGACAAGATCGTGCCGGTGGACGTGTACGTGTCCGGCTGCCCGCCGCGCCCCGAGGCGCTGCTCTACGGCCTGATGCGGCTGCAGGACCGGATCCGGAAGGAAGGCACGGTCCTCCGGCGCGAGCGCGTCATCCATGTCGGCGACACGGAGCCCTCGCCCATCACGCTGCCGTCATGAT
>JBFXBH010000143.1:0-2327 GCA_050183355.1 Vicinamibacterales bacterium
GGGCTCCAGTCCGGCGGGCGCCGGACCGCGCAGCTCCGTCAGCAGACGCGCGCGGTCCCAGTGCAGGATCGCCCGGGCGAAGAGGTCCACGTCGACGGCCGCCTCGCCGGCCGCGATGCCGGAGGCGATGAGACGCGCCCGGGCCGTGGCCAGCACGACCCCGAGCGTCAATTGACGGCCGTCGCTTCCTTCAGCTTCTCGGCGGTGTAGAAGGACGTGACCTGATCGACCAGTTCCGTCAGGTCGCCTTCCATGACGCCCGACAGCTGGTGCGTCGTGAAGTTGATGCGGTGGTCGGTGATGCGGCTCTGCGGGTAGTTGTAGGTGCGGATCTTCTCGGAGCGCTCGCCCGTGCCGACCTGGCTCTTGCGGTCCTTCGCGATGGCGTCCTGCTGCTTCCGCATCTCCATCTCGTACAGCCGCGCGCGCAGCACCTTCATCGCCTTCGCCCGGTTCTTGATCTGGGACTTCTCGTCCTGCTGCGAGACGACGACCCCCGTCGGGATGTGCGTCAGGCGCACGGCCGAGTACGTGGTGTTGACGCTCTGGCCGCCGGGACCGCTCGAGCAGAACGTGTCGACGCGCAGGTCCTTCTCGTTGATCTGGATGTCGACGTCCTCGGCCTCGGGCAGGACGGCCACCGTGGCGGTCGACGTGTGGATGCGGCCCGCGGCCTCCGTGGCCGGCACGCGCTGCACGCGGTGCACGCCGCTCTCGTACTTGAGCCGGCTGTAGACGCCGCGGCCGGAGATGTTCGCGATGACTTCCTTCAGGCCGCCGGCCGGGCTGTCGCTGGTCGACATGACCTCGACCTTCCAGCCCTGCGTCTCGCAGTAGCGCGAGTACATGCGGTAGAGGTCCGCCGCGAACAGCGCGGCTTCGTCACCGCCCGTGCCGGCCCGGATTTCGAGGATGACGTTCTTCTCGTCGTTCGGATCCTTCGGCACCAGCAGAACCCTGAGTTCCTGCTGGATCGTCTCGCGCCGGGCCTCGAGCTCCCGGAGCTCCTCGCGGGCCATGTCCCGCATCTCGGCGTCCGGGCCGTCGACCAGCTCCTGGGCACCGGCGATGTCCTTCTCGACGGACTTGAACTCCCGGAACTTCTGGACGAGCGGCTCCAGTTCCGAGAGCGCCTTCGCGGACTTGCGGTACTCGGCGGCGTCGGACTGCACCTCGACCGTGCCGAGACGCGTCATCAGCTCTTCGTACTGGGACTCAACGGTCGCGAGTTTGTCGAACACAACCCACTAAGTCTAGCGCGACCGCCGCCGCGCGCGGGCACGTCCGCCGCCGTCGGCGCGGGCGGTTGACGGCGGGCGGTATAGTGCCGGCGGGAGGGACGGTGGCTGCGAATCGACTTCGGGTGGCGGCGCTCCAGTACTTCATCCGGCCCATCAAGGCCTTCGAGCAGTTCGCGGAGCAGGTCACCGGCCTGGCCGAGACGGCTGCCGATTACGGCGCGCGCCTGCTCGTGTTCCCCGAGTACTTCACGCTGCAGTTGCTGACGCTTGCCGACGTGCGCCGGCCGGTGGGGCACCAGGTGCGCGACCTCGCCGCGCAGGAACAGGGCATCGTGGACCTGCTCGCGGGCCTGGCGCGGCGGCACCAGTTGTACATCGTGGCCGGCACCGTCCCGCGCGTGACGTCCGGCGGCGCACTGCGCAACGCGTGTCACGTCTTCTCACCCGGTGGCGCGGCCGGCGTCCAGGAGAAGCTGCACATGACGCGCTTCGAGCAGGACTGGGGGATCACGCCGGGGGAGCGTCTCTGCGTGTTCGAGACGGCCTTCGGCCGGATGGCCGTCGCCATCTGCTACGACGTCGAGTTTCCGGAGCTGGCGCGGGCGGCGGCCCGGCTCGGCGCGCACGTGCTGGTCGTGCCGAGCTGTACGGACGACCGGCAGGGCTTCCTGCGCGTGCGCTACTGCGCGCACGCCCGCGCGATCGAGAACCAGATGTATGTGATCCACGCGTCGACCGTGGGCTCGCTGCCGATGGTGCCGGCCGTGTCCCTCAACTACGGCCAGGCCTCCATCCTGACCCCGAGTGACTTCGCGTTTGCCAGGGACGGCATCCTCGCCGAGGGCATTCCGAACCAGGAGACGATGATCGTCGCCGACCTGAACCTGCAGACGATCGTCGAGGAGCGCAACAGCGGCACGGTGCTGCCCCTGCTGGACAGTGGCGGGACGGCCGGCCGCGTGGCCACGGTGTCGATCGTCGACCTCGGGGCCGGCGCATGAGCGGTCCGGTGGTGCGCGTCGTGCCCACCGAAGCCGGGCACTTCGACGGGGTCATCGCCCTGACGCGCCGTGTGTACCCGGATTC
>JBFXBH010000143.1:2427-5551 GCA_050183355.1 Vicinamibacterales bacterium
TCGAGCTCCGTCTGGCCGACGAGGTCCCGCAGGCGCGCGAAGAGGCGGATCGTCACGCGCATGCGATCGCGTGCGCCTTCCGGCGGGCCTCCGCATCCTCCGGGTGCACCGTCGCACCCTCGAGCCAGACGTCGCCGCCCTCGAAGTGCTCGTGCTTCCACACGGGCAGAATCTGCTTCACGCGCTCGATCGCGTAGCGGCACGCGGCGAACGCGTCCGCGCGGTGGGCCGACGCGGCGGCGATCGCGATGCTGGCCTCGCCGATCTCGAGGCGGCCGACGCGGTGGTGCATCGCGAGGCGGATGCCGGGCCAGTGCTCGGCGGCTTCCGCGCAGATGACCCGCATCACGCCGACGGCCATCGCGTCGTAGGCCTCGTACTCGAGGAAGTGCACGCGGCGGCCCACGTTGTGATCGCGCACGAGGCCGACAAACGTCGCCACCGCACCGAGTCCCGGCCCGTCCGCCGAGACGGCTGCCGTCAGCGCCGTCGCGTCGAGCACGTCGGTGGTGATCGCGACCAGCGGAACCGGCATGCGGCGAGTATAACGGCTCACTTGCGGCGCCGTGTCTCCAGCGGTACCCTCGACCCCCTTCATGACGCTGCTCCCGTCTTCGTGGCGCCCCCTCCTGCGCTGGCACGCGCTCGTCATCGGCGCCTACGCGGTGGTGGCCATCGGGTTCTCGTGGCCGCTCGTGCTCAACCTGGACACGCACCTGATGGGAGACCCCGCCGGCGATACGGGCGTGTACTTCTGGAACCAGTGGGTGTTCCGCCGGGAGATCCTGGAGGCCCGACACCTGCCGTACTTCACCGACCGGATCTTCGCGACGACCGGCACGCCCGCGAACCTCAGCCTCCACAACTACACGCCGTTTCAGAACCTCGTGGCCATGCCCCTGCAGCAGTGGCTGGGGGCGGTGGCGAGCTTCAACGTCGTGTTCCTGCTGATGCGTGTCGCCACGGCGTATGCGACCTGCCTGCTCGCGTTCGCCGTGAGCCGGGCACGGTGGGAGTCGTGGCTGGCCGGGCTGCTCTTTGCGTGGAGCCCGCTGCTGGTGACCCGCGGGATGGGGCATCTCAGCCTGCTCGCGGCGGCGCCGCTCGCCGTGTTCCTGCTGCTCGTGCTGCGCTGGTCGGTCCGGCGTCATGCGGGCCTGTCGGTCGCCCTTGGCGCGTGCATCGCCTGGGCCGTCTATTCGGACGTGTATTACGGCGTGTACTGCCTGGCCGCCGGGGCGGTGCTGCTGATGCGCCCGGTGATCGCCCTGGCGCCGCGCGCCGCGTCATCGCCCGTCGCCCGCCGCGCGGTGGATGCGGCGCTGGTCGTGCTCGCGCTGCTGTGCGTCACGATCGGGCTCACGGGTGGGACCAGCGTGTCCGTCGGCGGCGTGACGGTGCAGATGAAGACGCTCTACAACCCGATGCTGGCGCTGGCCGTCCTCCTCGTGGCCCGGGGGCTCCTGCGGTACCGCGTGGTGGTCGTGCGCCCGGACGCCGGCGCGTCGGCGGCGGCCGTCCGCTCGATCGTGCTGGCCGGCGTGACGGCGGCCATCCTGCTGGCGCCCCTGCTCTACGCGATGGGCGTCCGTGTGGCGCAGGGCCGGTTCGAGTCCTCACCCATGTACTGGCGGAGCAGTCCTCCGGGTGTCGACCTGCTGGCGCTCGTCACGCCGAACCCGAACCACCCGCTGCTGCCGTCCCCGGTCAGGGCGTGGCTGGAGCCGGCCTCCGACCGCTATTTCGAGAACGTCGCGTCGCTCTCGCTGGTCGGCCTGCTGATCCTCGCGGCCGCCGTGTGGCGGGGCTGGCGCCCGCCGGCGCCATGGACCTGGCTGGCGGCGGTGTTCGGCGCGCTGGCCCTGGGTCCCTTCATCCACGTGGCTGGCGTGAACACGGCGTTCCCGGGCCCCTGGGCCCTGCTGCGATATGTCCCGGTGCTGAGCCTTGCCCGCACGCCCGCGCGGTTCGCCGTCGTGCTGATGCTCGTGTTCGCCGTGCTCGTGGCGGCGGCGCTGGCGTGGCTGACCCGTCACCGGCCGGCGACCCGGCGGCTGGTGCTGGCGTCGGCGACCGCCGCGCTCGTCGTCGAACTGCTGCCGGCGCCACGAACCCTGCACTCGGCGGCCGTGCCGGCCTTCTATCGGCGGGTCGCGGAGGCCCCGGGCGACGTCCGCGTGCTCCACGTGCCGTACGGGTTGCGCGACGGCACGTCCGGCGTCGGCAACTTCACCGCGCGGACGCAGTTCTTCCAGACGGCGCACGCCAAGCCGCTGCTCGGCGGCTACCTGTCACGGGTCTCCAGTCGGCGCGTGGCGTCCGTCCGCGCGGACGACGTGCTGGACCTGTTGATTCAGGTGAGTGAGGGCCGGCCGATCGACGCCGCGCAGGTGCAGCGTCTCCAGGACCTCGGGCCCGGGTTCATCCGCCGCGCCCGGGTCGGATTCGTCGTGTTCGACCGCGCGGCGATGTCGGACGAGACGGCCGCGACCCTCCAGCGCGCGCTGCAACTCTCGCTCGCCGAGACCGACGGAGCCTTCGAGCTCTACGTGCCGCTGTCGCGCGCGAAGTGATGCATCGGGCCGTGCGGCCCCGATCCCAGATCGAACCCGTTCCGGATCGCGTCGCCGACGTACGCCTGCGCGAGCGGGATCGCGTCGTCGAGCGGGAGTCCCCGCGCCAGGTGGGCGGTGATGGCCGCCGAGAACGCGCACCCGGTGCCGTGCGTGGCGCGCCCGTGCGCCCGCGACGTCCTGAACTCGGCGACGCCGTCACGTGTCACCAGGACGTCCGCGATGTCCTCGCCCGGGCCGTGCCCGCCGGTCACGAGCACGGCCCTCGCGCCGAGGTCGAGCAGCGCGCGGGCCGCCAGGCACGCGTCGCCCGTGCTGGCGATGCGCACGCCGGTCAGGGCCTCGGCCTCGACCCAGTTCGGCGTCACGAGGGACGTCAGCGGCAGCAGGCCGGTGCGCAGCCGGTCCACGCCGTCCGCGTCGAGGAGGTCCGCGCCGCTCGACGCGCGCACGATGGGATCCACGACGAGGTTCGGCAGCGCGAAGCGGCGGACGCTCTCGGCGACCGCGTCGACGACGGCGGCCGTGCCGAGCATGCCCGTCTTGACCGC
>JBFXBH010000143.1:5651-7238 GCA_050183355.1 Vicinamibacterales bacterium
CCGAGCGCATCCATGATGCGGTCCGGCTGCTGCCAGACGTCGCGATCGGGCGGTTCGAGCAGCCCGAGGTCGATCGGCGGAAACAGCCTGGCCCGGCCCGGTTCCGCCGGGCGCTGCGCGCCCGCGAGCGGAACGGCCAGCGCGGCGACGACCAGCGCGGCCACGGCGCAGCGGACGGGGTGAGAGCGGCCCACGGCCAAACTATACTGACGTTCCTATGCCCGCAGCCTTCTTCGAGAGCGTCCTCTCCCTCATCATCAAGACCTCCACGGACCTGCCGCCCGACGTGCGCGCGGCGATGAAGGTCGCGATGGAACGGGAGGAGGAGGGCAACCGATCCGACCAGGCGCTGCAGATCATCGCGCTCAACATCGACCAGGCGGCCGAAGGCGAGGGCGCCATCTGCCAGGACACCGGCATGCCGACCTTCGAGGTGGCGACGCCCGTCGGCGCGAATCAACTCGTGATGGCGAAGCAGATTCGCGAGGCGATCGCCGAGGCGACGAAGCGCGGCAAGCTGCGCTCGAACTCGGTCGACTCGATCACCGGCGCCAACACCGGCGACAACCTCGGCCCCGGCACGCCCGTCATCCACTTCCACCAGTGGGAGAACGACGACGAGATCGAAGTGAAGCTGCTGCTCAAGGGCGGCGGATGCGAGAACACGAACGCGCAGTACGCGCTGCCCACCGAACTGCCGCACCTCGGCCGCGCGGACCGCTCGCTCGAAGGCGTCCGCAAGTGCATCCTCCACGCGGTCTGGCAGGCGCAGGGCAAGGGCTGCGCGCCAGGGGCGGTCGGCGTGTGCGTGGGCGGCGACCGGACGTCCGGCTACGCGCACGCGAAGGAACAGCTGTTCCGCCTGCTCGATGACGTGAATCCCGACCCGCGCCTCGCCAAACTCGAGGCCAACATCATGGGCACCGTCAACAACCTCGGCATCGGCACGATGGGCTTCGGCGGTCGCGTGTCGCTGATCGGCTGCAAGGTCGGCGCGCTGAACCGGCTGCCGGCAAGCTTCTTCGTGTCCGTCGCGTACGACTGCTGGGCGTATCGCCGCCGCGGCGTGGTCCTCGACGCGAAGACCGGCGCCATCAGGCGGTGGCTCTACGGCGACCCCGCGAACCCCGTGCAGACGATGGCCAACCAGGCGGGCGTGGCGCGCACGGGCCGCGAGGTGCGGCTGCAGGCGCCCGTGTCCGAGGCGCAGATCCGCTCGCTGAAGGTCGGCGACGTGGTGCTCATCTCGGGCCGGATGTACACGGGCCGCGACGCGGTGCACCATCACCTGATGCAGCACGAGCCGCCGGTCGACCTGCGCGGCGGCATCGTCTATCACTGCGGTCCGGTCGTCGCGAAGCAGGCCGACGGCACGTGGAAGGTGACGGCCGCGGGCCCGACGACCAGCATCCGCGAGGAGCCGTACCAGGCTGACATCATCGGCAGGTACGGCATCCGCGCCGTGATGGGCAAGGGCGGCATGGGCCCGAAGACGCTGGCCGGCCTGAAGGAACACGGCGCCGTGTACCTGAACGCCGTCGGCGGCGCCGCGCAGTACTACGCGAAGGCCATCAAGAACGTCGCGGA
>JBFXBH010000144.1:0-4818 GCA_050183355.1 Vicinamibacterales bacterium
GGGCAACGTCACGCTCGGCCGGGCGCGCGACACGCTCGCGGGCCATCTCGAGATCGCGGTCACCGACGTCCGCACGCTGGGCGGAGAGACCGTCGCCCGGTGGCATCCGGCGGGCCGGCTGCACGCGCAGGTCGACCTGGCCGGGACGGCCGGCGCACCGGCGGCCACGGTCCGCGTGGAGGGTTCCGGCCTCTCGGTGGCCGGCCAGGATCTCGGAACGCTGTCGGCGACGGCGACCGCGTCGGCGAGCGAGGTCACCGTCGCAGACGCTGTGCTTCGGCAGGCAGACGGCGGACGTCTCGTCGCCTCGGGCCGGTACGTGCTGAACGGCGACCCAGGCGCACTCCGCGTCCAGGCCGACCGACTGCTGCTCTCGCCGGTCTGGATCGGCAGCGCGAACACGTTGCCGCTCGCCGCGCAGGTCGACGGCACGCTGGACATCGGCGGCACCCTCGACCGGCCCACGGGCGGTGGGCGTCTCGATCTTGCGGACCTCCAGTGGGCCGACGCCTACGTCGAACGCGTCGCGGCGGGTCTGGCGCTGGCCGACGGCACCGCCACGCTCGATCTCGACGCACCGGTGCTGGCCGTGCACGCGCGGGCCGTCGCGTCGGTCGCCGAACCCTACACGACGACCGTGACCGTCGACGCGACGGAGACCGACGTGGCGGCGGCCGTCGCGCGGGCCGGCTCGTTCGCACCGGCGCTCCTCCACGAGGTCGCCGGCCGCGTGCGGGCGCACATCACGGCGACCGGACGCCCGTCGGCAATCGCGGACGCCGTGGCCGAGGCCCGCATCGACACGCTGAGCCTCAGCCTGCGCGGAGCCACGCTGCAGCTGGACGCACCGGCGGCCGCGCGGTACGACGCCGGCAACGTGACGGTGCCGTCGTTCCGCGTGCGAACCGGCGACACGCGTCTGCAGCTGTCGGGCAGCGCCGGCACGGACGCGTCGGAGGGGATCACGGCGACGCTCGACGGCGCCCTCCAGGATCTGCGGCCGTGGTTCGCGGCCTTCGGGGCACCGGCGGCACTCGACATGACCGGCACGCTGGCCGTCACCGCCCGGGCGGCAGGCCCGCTGGACCGGCCCGAGCTGACGGCCGACGCGACGGTGGCGGACGGCCGTGTGACGTGGCCGGACACGCCCGCCGTGACGGACGTCGCCACGACCATCACGCTCAGAAACGGGGTCGTCGACGTGCCCGCCGTGAACGCCCTGTGGCAGGGCGGCAGGCTGAACGCGCAGGCACGCGTGCCCCTCCGCTTTCTCCAGTCGTATCTGCCCGCGGCGCTGGTGCCTGACGGCGGCGTGGCTCAGGGCGGGGCGCAGGACAGCGCCACCGCACGGGTGCGCCTGGACCGACTGACGCCGGAGCTGGCCGCTCCGTGGGTGGATGCCGCCACCCTCGCGGATCTCACCGGCCGCGCCACGGTCGAACTCGACCTCTCAGCCGAGCGGCCGGAGATCGACGCCGTCACCGGCACGTTGCGCATCCCGCAGCTCGAGATGCAGGCACACGGCGTCCCGATTGAACAGAGGCGTCCGACGCGCATCGAGCTGGCCTCGGGTCGTGTGCGCGTGGCCGACTGGGAATGGTCGCTCGCCGGCAGTCCACTGGTCGTGACCGGCACGGCCGGCCTGGCCGCGGACGGCCCGCTCGACCTGCGCGTGGACGGCCGGGTGGACATGGCGATGCTGGGCCTCGTCATCCCGAACGGCGTGGCCGACGGGACCGGCGCCCTCGCCCTGTCGCTGCGTGGGACGACCTCGGCCCCGGTCGCCGACGGAACCGTGACCCTGTCGGACGTCGAACTGCAGGTGTCCGACCCGCGCATCGGCCTCTCGGGCCTGACCGGCTCGATCCTCTTCCAGCCCGGGCGTATCGAACTCCAGCGCGTCACCGGCACGTTGAACGGCGGCCAGATCACGCTGGCTGGCGGCCTCGAGTACACCGGCACGACCCTGACGGGCGGTCGCGTCACGCTCGAGGCGTCGCACGCCGCGCTCGACGTGCCCGAAGGTGTCCGCAGCGAAGTCAACGCCGCCCTGGCCCTCACCGCCGCCGGCGGCCTGCAGCTGACCGGGCGCCTGGACATCCTGCGCGGGGGGTACCGGGAGCCGCTCAGCCTCGCCGCCGCGCTGGCGCTGGCCGGCCGGGACGCCGCCCTCGCGCTGACGCCGGCCGCGGCCGGTCCGTCACGGCTGGACGAGATCGGCGTGAACGTCGTCGTGGCGAGCGCCGAGGACCTCGTCGTCGACAACAACTACGGCCGGCTCGCGCTGGGCCTCGACCTGCGGCTGGTCGGCACGCTGGCGCAGCCGTCGGTCGTCGGCCGCTCCGAGATCCGCAGCGGCGGCGCGCTCTTCCTCGGCGGACGCACCTATCTCGTCGACCGGGGCGTCATCGACTTCTCCGACCCGCGGCGCATCGTGCCGTACCTCGACATCACCGGCCGGACGCGCGTGAACGGCACCGACGCCTCCGGCGCGGCCACGACCTACGACATCACGCTCGAGATCACGGGCACGCCGGACACGCTGAAGACCGCGCTCACCTCCACGCCGGACCGCTCGCAGGCGGACATCGTGTCGCTGCTGGCGACCGGACGGCTCGCGGACCAGGTCGGCGGCGCGGGCACGGCCATCGCGCGCGACCAGTTCATCGGCTACCTCTCCGGCGACACGCTGGGCTTCGCGGCCCGGGCCATCGGCGTCGATGCCATCCGGTTCGAGCGCGGCGCCAACGCGGAGGACCTGTCGTCGGATGCGTCCCTGGCCGGCGAAGTGAACCCGGCCCAGCGCCTGACCGTCTCGCGCCGGTTCCTGAACAAGGCGGAACTGACCGTGTCGCAGAACCTGCGCGACACCGGCCGCCAGACGTGGATCGCGTCGCTGACGCCGGGCCGGTCCGTCGAGCTGCGCGCGCTCTCGCGCGATGACACGAGCCGCTCGTACGAGGTCCGTCACGACGTGGCGTTCGGCGGGCCACCGGCGGCGTCGGCTCCGCCGGTGCGCGCGGCGGGCGTTCCGGTCGTGGCCGTCCGCGTCACGGGAGACACGGTGCTGCCGGCGCACGAGGTGGAACGACATCTCCGGCTGACACCCGGCAGGCGCTTCGACTTCCTCCGATGGCAGGAGGATCGGGATCGCCTCCGGACGCTCTACGTCGACCGCGGATACCGCGAGGCCCGGATCAGCGTGCGTCAGGTGCCGACGCCGGCGGCGGACGGCACGCCCGGAGTCACGCTCGAGTACCAGATCGCGGCGCACGCGCCGACCGTCCTCGAGGTCGAGGGCGTGGCCCTCCCGGACGCGGTGCGCCAGGAGGTCGAACGCATCTGGGACAACGCGATTCTGGACGTCGGCCTGATCGGCGACGTGGAAGCGGCCGTGCGCGCTCACCTGGCGGCGGAGGGCTTCCTGCGCGCCCGCGTGCGTGTCAGGCGTCTCGCCGCCGACGATGCCACAGGCCCGACGCGGCTGCACGTGCGGGTCTCGCCCGGTGCACGCAGCGCGGCGCGCACGCTCGACGTCACCGGCAACACCGTCCTGCCGACGGCCGAGATCGACGCGATCGCCGTCCGGCACGGTGCCGGGGCCTGGCTGAGGCCCGGAGCGCTCGCCGACGACATCCGCGATCGGTACCTCGAACGCGGGCACCTCGCCGCCACGGTGCAGGCCGGCCCCACCGTCTTCGAGGGCGACCGCGCCGTGCTGCCCATCCGCATCGTGGAGGGCGCGCCGTTCACCGTCGGCCCCATCACCATTGCGGGCGCGACGGCGAGACGCGAGGCGGCCGCTCGACGGGACCTGGGCATCGCCGAGGGAGAGGCGTTCACACCGGACCTGCTGCCGAGGGGGCGTCAGGCACTGGTGACGGCGTACACGAAGGACGGCTTCAACGACGCGGCGGTCGCCATCGGCACGACGGTTGATGCGACACGCGCCACCGTGCATCTGCAGGTCACCATCGAGGAGGGCGCGCAGCAGGTGGTCTCCGACGTGTCCGTGACGGGAGCGGAGGGCGTGGCTCCGGGCGTGGTGAACGGCGCGATGCAGGTGACGCCGGGGATGCCGGCGGACATGGAGCAGCTCTACGCGGGCCGGCGCCGCCTGTTCCAGACGGGGCTCTTCCGGCGGGCCGACGTCGAGGTCGCGCCCATGCCCGGCATCGAGGCGCCGGCCGGTGTCGAGCCGGTGCGCGCCGTCGTCACGCTGGTCCGGACGCACCCGTGGCGCGTCCGCTACGGGGTGAGCGTGACCGACGAGCTGGCGCCGATCGTCGAGCAGGGACGCACGTTCGGGGGCGGCGCGAACGTGGCGCTGGAACGCCACGGCCTCTTCGGGCGCCCCGGCAGCAGCGTGATGTCGTTCCGCTACAACGACGACCAGCAGGTCGCGCGCGGGTCGGTGGCGTGGCCGACGCTGTTCGGCCGGGCCATCTCATCCCGCTTCTATGCGTCCCGCGCGCGGGACTCGGTCAGCGGCGAGAACATCCTGTCCTTCGTCACCGACCGCACGACGTTCACCGCCGAGCAGCGCCTGAGCGTCGGTACCCGCACGCAGATCGCCTACGCCTACCAGCTCGAACGCAATCACGTCTTCGCGCCGGACGCCGACCCCGACGATCCCTTCTCGCTCGACGAACGCTGGCGGCAGAGCCGGCTCTCGGCCTCGTTCGTGTTCGACAACCGCAGCGACCTCACGGAGCCGGGCCGGGGCCTGCTGCACTCGTCCACCGTGGAGTTCGGCCTGGAGTCGCTCGGCCGCAACGGCCGCTTCCTGAAGTACTCGCTGCAGGAGCTGCACTTCGC
>JBFXBH010000144.1:4918-7175 GCA_050183355.1 Vicinamibacterales bacterium
TCGAAGTGCTCGGAGGTGCGATCGGCGCGTCCGGCACGCGAGTACGCCAGCCCCGCGTAGTAGTGCGCGTACGCGAAGGCCGGGTCGCGCGCGGCGGCCTGCCGGAACGCGTCGGCCGATCCCGCCCAGTCCTCGAAGCGCGCGAGCACCGTGCCGAGCTGGTAGTGCGCCTGGGAAAGGTCCGGCGCCGTGGCGGCGGCCTGCTGCGCGGCGTCCCGCGCGCCGGCGTTGTCCCCGGCGAGCAGGGCCAGCGCCGACGCCTGCACGGGCGCCCACGGTTCCCCACCCAGCGTCGCCAGGCGCGAGAACGCCTCGCGCGCCTGGTCCGGCTGGTTGAGCTTCGTGAAGATCAGGCCCTCGAGATACGACTCGCCGGCGCTCTCCCGGCCCTGTCCCCGGTGCTCAGCGATCGCCTGGGCCGCCGCGTTCAGCTGCCCGCTCTCGAACAGTTGCTGTGGCGTCGGATGTTGCGCCGCTGCCGTGGCGGCCGACAACGACGCTGCCACCAGCGTGATGCTGCAGATGACTCCGATACGCATGGGTGCCTCCCGGGCCTGGACGCGGTTGGAGAATCGTCTCCCGCCCCTGACGATACAAGAGAGGTGCCAGTCCGGCGAAGCACATCACCCGCGCCACGCGCGGACGTGCGGCGCGCCCGGAGACCGATCGGGACGGCCACCGTGTAGATCGTGCGCACCTCAGGCGTTCAGCCGGCCGGGGTTCGCCGGGCCGGCGCACCTGCTATAACTCACCGTATGGAGAACCTCGGCACGACCAACGTCATCCTCGCGGTCATCGCGGCCACGTCCGTCGTCCAGGTGCTGCTGATCGTGGCGGTCGTGCTGTGGGCCGGCCGGCAGTTCGCGAAGCTCAAGGAGGAACTCGTCGCGCTGCGCACGATTGCGGAGCACGCGAATGGCGTCAGCCGGGAACTGGAGAACGTCGCCGGCCTGCTGCGGGAGATGGTCGGGAACGTCACGGCCGAGGTGAACCGCGCCGCCGGCGGCGTGCATGCCGCGCTGGACCTGATCGAGGCGCTCTACACCGGTGCGTCCGCCATCGGCGGCACCGTCAAGTCCGGCCTGCTGGATCTGCTGCGGGACTTCTTCAGGAACCGGGCGAGGCGCGCCGGACACGACGGGTCCGGGCAGACGCCGGGCGGCCCCGTTCCACCGGAACTCTGACACCGCCTGACGCGCGCGACGCGGCGCGCATGCCCTACGCTTTCAGCCGCGCGGCCAGCGCGGCGATGGCCTTCTCGCCGTGGAAGCGGCCGTTCTCGATGAAGATCGTGCCCGTCGCGCGCCCCGCCATCGCGCCACCGACGATGAACAGGTTCGGCACGTTCGTTTCGTAGGTCTCGGGGTCGATGGCCGGCGCGAGCGTCTCGGCGTCGCACGCCACGCCGGCCTGCCGCATCAGATCGACATCGGGCGTGTAGCCGGTCAGCAGAAAGACGGCGTCGGCCGGGAGTTCCTCGGTGCGCCCGTCGGCGCCCTCGATGCGAACCGTCGTCGGCGTGATCTCGACGACGCGCGACTCGAACCGCGCGCCGACCGACCCTTCCTTGATGCGGTTCTCGATGTCGGGCCGGACCCAGTACTTGATGGAGTCACCCAGCGTGGCGCGGCGGTGGACGAGCGTCGGATGCGAGCCCGCCCGGTACAGTTCCAGCGCCGCCTCGGCCGCGGAGTTCTTCCCGCCGACGATCACCACGCGCTTCCGGTAGTACGGGTGGGCGTCCGTGTAGTAGTGCGAGACATGCGGCAGGTCCTCGCCGGGCACGCCGAGCATGTTCGGCCGGTCGTAGTAGCCGATGGCGAGCACGACGGCGCGGGCCTGGCGGACGCGGGTCAGCCCGCGGGGAGCGCTGGTTTCGACGGTGAACACACCGTCGGCGTCGCGCTCGATGGCCGTCACGGTCTCGTCGAACGCGATCGAGAGGTCGTAGGTGTCGACGACGCGCCGGTAGTAGCGCAGGGCCTCGAGCCGCGTCGGCTTCTCGAACGGCGTGACGAGCGGCAGCCGGCCGATTTCCAGCAGTTCCGGCGTGGTGAAGAACACCATGTGCACCGGAAAGTTGAAGATGGAGTTGACGAGCGTGCCCTTCTCGACGAGGGCGTAGTCGAGGCCCGCCAGTTTGGCGGCGATCGCGGTGGCGAGGCCGGAAGGACCGGCGCCCACAATCAGTACGTCACGGATCATCCGTAACGTTCTATCAGAATGCGGGCGCCGGCACGGAACGAACCCGGCGGGG
>JBFXBH010000145.1:0-7071 GCA_050183355.1 Vicinamibacterales bacterium
CCTCGGTGGCCTCCGCCGCCCTGCGGGCCGCGCCCGCATCCTGGGCGTGCGCCGCCGCGGCCATCGCCAGCAGCGCCGCCGCTGCCGGCACGATGACGCCACGCCTCACGATCGCGCCGCTTGTACGCATACCGCCTTCCCCGTCCCCACTACTTCGTCTGGGAGACCCGCATCAGGTAGTTCAGCATCTGCCGCTGCTCCTGGATTTCCTCCGCCGTCAGCCCCGCGACCGGGCTGACCGTCCGCTCGATGCGCGCCATGTCCGCCTGGTGCTGCGAATCGACGTCGTGCAGCACCTGCGACACCCGCAGCGCCAGCTCGCGCTGCTGCCGCTCCTCGCTCGCCGCGAGCATCTGCTCCACCTTGCGCAGCACGGCATCGGTCGTGGCGGCGCCCGGCGCCGACCCCGCGACCGCACCGGCCGGAGCCGCCGG
Organism: Vicinamibacterales bacterium; assembly: GCA_050183355.1. GTDB lineage: Bacteria > Acidobacteriota > Vicinamibacteria > Vicinamibacterales > UBA2999 > CANKJK01. Next base: position 435 of record JBFXBH010000145.1, read on the forward strand.
CCCCTGGACCTGCCGCACGATCGTCCGGATCCGCTCATCCAGCGCGGCGGTGTCGACACCCGCGACCGGCGCGGCCGGACGTTCACTCCACCCGGTCCGGACCGACACACCGGCGGCGTCGTAGCGGACGTCAAGGTTCAGGACGGCCGCCACGCCGGCGCCGAGCGCGAACAGCAGCACGGCCGCGGCGGCCTGCGTCCAGGCCGGCGCCAGCCAGGAGGATATCCTCCCGCCCGGGCGGCCCCCGGTGACCACCGCCGGCGTCACTTCGGGCTCGATCCGCACGCCGACGACGCCCTCGGGCGGCGCCCAGACCGCGAGCGTGTCGCGGGTGCTGCGCAGGCTCGCCAGTTCGGCCGTGCAGCGATCGCACACGGCGAGGTGCGCCGACACGGCGGCGCGGTCCCCCGCCTCGCACTCGTCGTAGAGATACCCGGCCAGCGCGGCACCATCGCCGCAGATCGGATCCCGTTTCTGAATCATGGTCATCCTCGTGCTGCCGCCATCGGCACGACCCGCGGCGACTCCGTCAACTGCCGCCGGAGCACCGTCAACCCCTGATAGAGCCGCGTCTTCACGGTGCTCAGCGGACACCCCTGCATCTCGGCGATCTCCTGAAACGTGAGGCCGTGGTACTCCTTGAGCACAATCGCCGTGCGCTGCTCCTCCGGGAGCGTCCGCATGGCTGCCGCGACGCGGTCGCTCAACTGCCGCCGCGCGACGAGCGTTTCGATGGATTCCACCGGGCCCCGCTCGGCCGCCAGGTCCGCCAGCTCGACGCCCTCCGGCGCCTGCATCACGGGCGTCCGCCGCTGCTTGCGGATCCAGTCACGGCAGAGGTTGAGGGCAATCCGGTAGATCCAGGAGGAGAACTTCGCCTCCCCCTTGAATCCGGGGAGGGCGCGGTAGGCGCGCAGAAACGTTTCCTGGCAGATGTCGCGGGCGTCATCCTCCCGGCCCAGCGTCCGGTAGGCCAGGGCGTAGATCGGGCGCTCCCAGCGCAGCACGAGCTGGTTGAAGCTGTCCGTATCGCCCTCCATCGAGAGGGCCACGAGTTCTTCGTCGGTCCGCATGATGAACGGGCCGGCTCCGGCCGGCGGTCTGTTCTGCCTGGATTAGACGCACCGGCCCGGCCGGCGGCCTGTACCTGCAGGGAATGATACCGGGGCGTCAACTGAGGCCCGGGTGTTTGATAGACTGGGCGGCGTCCATGGTTCCCGAACGGGAAGTCTTCCTGACGACCGAAGAGGTGCTCGAGTACCTCCAGGTCAACCAGCGCACCGTCTACCGGCTCATCAAGGCCGGCAAGATTCCGGCCGTGCGGGTCGGGCGCCAGTGGCGGTTCCGGAAGCGCGATATCGACGCCTGGCTCGACCGGCAGGGTCCCGGGGGCGTCCAGGCCCTGGCCGCCTCGCTCGACGGGCGGCGCCGCGTGCTGGTGGTCGACGACGAAGAGGCCATCCGCGACCTGCTGGTCAAGATGCTCGAACTGGCCGACTACGAGGTCGACGGCGCGCCCGACGGTGCAAGCGCCCTGGAGTTCCTGCAGAAGGAACCCTGCGATCTGATGTTCGTGGACCTGAAGATGCCGGGCATGGACGGCCTGGCCCTGATCCGCCAGGCCCGCAGCAGCAAGCCCGGGCTGCCGGTGATCGTCGTGACCGGCTACTCCAGTGAAGCCAGCGCGATCGAGGCCCTGAACATGGGCGTCTCGGCCTACATCACCAAGCCGTTCCGGGTGCCGCAGGTACTCGAAGCGGCGACCCGCGCCCTGGCCAGCTAGTGACCCGGGGCACCCTGCCCCGCCGCCGCCGGGTCTCCTGACCGGCGGAGCCGCATGATTCAGCTCAGCGCACTGACGAAGGCCTTCGGCGACCGCGTCCTGCTGGACAACGTCACGTGGCAGATCGGCGACGGCGAGCGCGTCGGCCTCTGCGGGCCGAACGGCGCCGGCAAGACCACGCTGCTCAAGATGCTCGCCGGCCTCGACGAGCCCGACGCCGGCCGCATCGTGACGCCGGCCAACGTCACCATCGGCTACCTGCCGCAGGACGGCCTGACGCACGCCGGCCAGACCGTGTTCGAGGAGGCGAGCAGCGCGTTCGGCCGCCTGCTGGACATGCGCACCGAGATCGACGCGATCGAGCACCGGCTGGCCGACCCGGACGTGCCCGACGGCGAACACGAGGCGATGCTCGTGCGGTACGCCGAACTGCAGGACCGTTTCCGGCTCGATGACGGTCACAGCATCGACCTCCGCGTGGCCACCGTACTGAAGGGCCTCGGCTTCTCCCCGGAGGACTACCAGCGTCCGGCCGAAACCTTCTCCGGCGGCTGGCAGATGCGGATCGCGCTGGCCAAGCTGCTGCTGGGCCGGCCGAACCTCCTGCTGCTCGACGAGCCGACGAACCACCTCGACCTCGAAGCCCGGAACTGGCTCGAGGAGTACCTCTCGACCTATCCCTACGCGGTCATCCTCGTCTCCCACGACCGCTACTTCCTCGACGCCGTCGTCACACGCATCGCCGACCTCCACCTGCGGTCGATCACCGACTACGTCGGCAACTACAGCCGGTACATCGTGCAGCGTGACGCGATGCTCGAACGGCTGCGGACCGCGAAGCGCGAGCAGGACGAGGAGGTGGCGCGGATCAGGATGTTCGTCGACCGGTTCCGCTATCAGGCCACCAAGGCCGCCCAGGTGCAGAGCCGGATCAAGCTGCTCGAGAAGGTGGTGCCCATCGAGGTGCCGCCGGAGCGCAAGCGCATCCACTTCCACTTCCCCGTCTGCGCGAAGAGCGGCCGTACCGTGATGGAGCTTTCGCACATCCGGAAGGCCTACGGTGCGCTGACCGTGTTCGAGGACCTGACCCTGCACATCGAGCGCGGCGACCGGATCGCGCTGGTCGGCCCGAACGGCACGGGCAAGTCCACGCTGATGCGCATCCTGTCCGGAGCGGAGGCACCGGACGCCGGAACGCGGACGCTGGGACACCAGGTCGTGCTCGAGTACTTCGCCCAGGACGAGGCGACGAAGCTGAACCCGCAGCTCACCGTCTACGACACGCTGGAACAGGCCGCGGCGATCCAGATGGTCCCGATGATCCGGACGCTGCTCGGCGGCTTCCTGTTCGAGGGTGACGACATCCAGAAGCGCGCCGGCGTGCTCTCCGGCGGCGAGCGCACGCGCCTGGCGGTGGCGCGCATGCTGCTCCGCGCGTCGAACACGCTGCTGATGGACGAGCCGACGAATCACCTGGACCTCGATTCAAAGGACGTCCTGCTCGAGGCGCTCGAGGACTACGGCGGCACGCTGATCTTCGTTTCGCACGACCGCTATTTCGTCGAGCGGCTCGCGACGAAGATCATCGAGGTCGGCCACGGCCGCGCGGAGGTCTATCCGGGCCGCTACACGGAGTTCCTGTGGCACAAGGAGCACGCCGGCCAGACGCCGGCCGCGCCGGTGAAGGCCGCCCCGCGGGCGGCGCGTCCGGCGGGCCCGCCATCGACCACGCCGGCGCCCGCGGCCGCGCCGGCCTCCCCCGCCGCCGCGCGACGCCCGGCCGTGCAGCGCGGCCCCGCGGCGGCGACGGCCGCCGCCGCGCCTCCGGCACCCGGTCCGGCCGGGAAGGAGGAGCGGAAGGCCGCCGAAGCCGAGCGGCGGAAGCGCGACAAGGCCCGGCGGTCGATGACGGGCCGCATTGCCGAGCTCGAGTCGCGGATCGCGGAGCGAGAAGCCGCGATCCGGACGCTCGAGGCGGCGATCGCCGCGCCCGGCTTCTACGACGACCGCGACGCGGCCAACGCCTCGATCGCGCGCCACCAGTCGCTGATGTGGGAGGTCGGCGATCTGATGGGCCAGTGGGAAGCGCTCCAGGCTGAGCTGGCCGACCTCCCGCTCGAACCGTAAGTCAGCGGCGCCGGGGCCGCAGTTTCCGTATCCCCATTACACTTGCGTAATCTGCAGGGCTGCCCGCGTGCGCGAGGCCGCTCCGGTTCCCCTGTGTTTTCGCCGGACCCGCCGGATCTGCGCAGGGCATGCCGTTTGCCCCTGGGGACGTGACGTGATGGCCACCACTGAATCGCGGAGTCCGCGCCAGCCGCGGACGGTCCGGAACCGCCTGCACGCCCGGCCGGGCGACGACGCGTTCTTCCGGCGTATCGTCGCCGCCATGCGCAACGGCGTGCTCGCGATCACGCGCGATCAGTGCATCGCGCTGATCAACGACGAGGCGTACCGCATCTTCGACATCGAGCCGCGCGCCACCGACGTCGGCCGACCGTTCCGGGACGTGCTCCGCGACTATCCGGAGGTCGTGCAGGCGCTGGAGTCGGCCGGCGACACGGCCCTGCTGGCGAACCGGGCCGAGCTGCGGCTGAAGCGATCCGGCAAGGTCATCGGCTACACGCTGGCCCACGTGCACGCCGACTCGGGCGACATGATCGGCACGTCGATGTTCTTCACGGACCTGACCCGCGTCGAGCAGATCGAAGAGCGCGAGCGGCTGCGCGACCGGCTGGCCGCGGTCGGCGAGATGGCGGCCGCGATCGCGCACGAGGTCAAGAACCCCCTGGGCGGCATCGAGGTGCTCGCGGGCCTGCTCCGCCGCAAGCTGCCGGAGACCGGCGAGGCGCAGACGCTCCTCAAGGACATCATCAACGAAGCGAAGATGGCCAACGCCATCGTGCAGGAAGTGCTCGACTTCGTCCGCCCGATCCGCCTGCAGATGGAGCCGGTCGACCTGCGCGAGGTGCTGCGCGCGGCGGAGAGCCTCGCCGACTCGAAGATCGCCCGGCGCAACACGGTGCTCTCGGTGGCCCTGCCACAGGCGCTGCCCGCGCTCCAGGGCGACACGTATCAGCTCACGCAGCTCTTCACCAACCTGCTGACCAACGCCTGGGAGGCGCTCGACGGACGCGGCGAGGTCAGGATCACGGCGGCGGTCGTCTCGTCGACGGGCGTCGCCGACGCCGCACCGTCGGTGCACATCGAGGTCTCGGATACGGGGCCGGGCATGCCGCAGGACGTCGCCGACAAGGTCTTCGACCCGTTCTTCACCACCAAGGCGCAGGGCTCCGGACTCGGCCTCGCCATCGTCCGCAAGATCGTCGACGCCCACGACGGGCGCATCAGCCTCACGACCGGCGTCGGCACGGGCACCACGATCCGCGTCACGCTTCCCGCGCACACCTGACGCGGGTCATCAACGCAAGGGGAACACAGACCATGGGCCGCATACTCGTCGCCGACGACCACGATTCGCTCCGCCGCGGGCTCGTCCGCGCGCTCTCCGACGCCGGGCACGACGTCGAGGAGGCCGCCAGCGGCAACCTCGCCATCGAACGGATCCACGACTCGGTGTTCGACGTCATCGTCAGCGACCTGAAGATGGGCGGCAGCACCGGGATCGACGTGCTGAAGACCGCGCGGCTCCTGCAGCCGCACGCCGCGGTGATCCTGATGACGGCCTTCGGCTCGGTCTCCACGGCGGTCGAGGCGATGAAGAGCGGCGCGTTCGACTACGTGCAGAAGCCGTTCGAGATCGAGGAGATGGAGGTCAAGATCGCGCGGGCCCTGGAGCTGCGGCAGATGCAGCACCAGATCGACTACCTGCGTCACGCCTCGGGCGACATCTACGACTTCGACCGCATCATCGGGTCGAGTGGCGCGCTCGGCACGGTCCTCGCCGTCGTCAAGAAGGTCGCGAAGAGCAACACGACGATCCTCGTGCGCGGCGAGACGGGCACCGGCAAGGAGCTGATCGCCGGCGCGATTCACCACAACTCGCACCGGTCCGGGCGCAACTTCGTCAAGGTGAACTGCGCCGCGCTGCAGGAGAACCTGCTGGAGTCAGAACTCTTCGGTCACGAGAAGGGCGCCTTCACCGGCGCCGACAAGCAGCGCGTCGGCCGCTTCGAACAGGCCGACGGCGGCACGCTGTTCCTCGATGAAATCGGCGACATGAGCCCGAATACGCAGGCCAAGATCCTCCGCGTGCTGCAGGAACAGGAGTTCGAGCGGCTCGGCGGCACGCGTACGCTCAAGGTGGACGTCCGCCTGATCGCCGCGACCAACCGGCACCTGCCGTCGATGGTCGAGGCCGGCACGTTCCGGGAGGACCTCTACTACCGCCTGAACGTCGTCACGATCGAGATGCCGCCGCTGCGCGACCGCAAGGAGGACATCCAGGCGCTGACGCAGTTCTTCGTCCGCCGCTTCGCCGGCGAGCTGAAGAAGAAGGTGAACGGGTTCGACAACGAGGCGATCAAGCTGCTGATGCGCTACAACTGGCCCGGCAACGTGCGCGAGTTGGAGAACACCATCGAACGCGCGATCCTGCTGGCGGACGGCCCGGACATCACGGCGGCCGACCTCCGGCTCGGCGACAGCACGCCGGGTGGCACGTCGCGCGACGGGTCCTCGCTCGTGAAGATTCCGCCGACCGGCGTCGCGCTCGAGGAACTCGAGAAGCAGGCGCTGATCGAGGCGCTCAAGATGTCGAACTGGGTCCAGAAGGACGCGGCGGACCTGCTGCACATCAGCCCGCGCGTCATCAACTACAAGATCAAGGTCCTCAACATCGAGTTCCCGCACGGCCGCCGCGCAACGCACGACGCGACGCACGACTGACGACAG
>JBFXBH010000146.1:0-6924 GCA_050183355.1 Vicinamibacterales bacterium
GCTGGACGACGCTGAGCGTGCCTCCGGCCGCGCGCGCGTCTCCCCACGACTCGAGATAGTGCGCGCGAGGGACGTGCCACTCCGCCATGGAGGATGTTTCGTCGACCGCGTGTCCCAGCACGATCGCATGCGGGACCATCGCCATGGCCAGGCCGAAGTCGAGGTCGGCGGGAGCGTCGAACACCGGATTACCACCGAGGACGACGAGGGTCTGCACCGCCCCGCTCTTCATCGCGGCGACCACCGAGGCCAGCGCGCCGGTGTTCGGGAGCGCGGCGTCCTTCGTTTCGAAGTAGCTGACGGTGGTGCCGGTGTTCCCCAGGTGTGAGTTCAGCGCGCAGACGGCGGCATGCACGGCCGCGGGCTGGCGTTCGCCCGCCACGATCAGCCCCGCGCCGCGATTCGCCAGCAGATCCTTTGCGAGGGCGTCGAGCCAGCGCGGGTCCACGCCGGGGACGCTCGCCCCGGTCAGGCTCGCGGCGGCGGCCGCGGGCAGGTCAAGGCGCGCGGCGAGCGCCGCGAGGAAGGGTGCGATCAGCCGGCTTTCCAGGCGCAGCCGATGGTCGGCCATCGCCCCGGTCAGCGAATAGACGCCTTCGACCGCGTACAGACGGTTCATCGCGCCGCCGGAGGCTCCGGCACGCCGTCCGTCGGCGAACCCTCTCGCGTGCCGGAGCATCTCCGGGTCGGTCAGGAGCGGGTCCGCATCGAGGGCGAGGATCACCTTCGCCTGGTCGAGCCGGAGCACGAGGTCGACGTCGCGACCGGCCACGGACCGAAGACCTTCGAGCCGGTGCTCGTCGCTGACGGGCTCGTAGGTCGCCCACAGCGCGCGCGGATACCTGGCGCGAAACTCGGCGGCGAGTCTGGCGAGCGTGGGAGAGGCGAACGATTCGGAGACGACCGCCAGGCTGGCGCCGCCGTCCGTGGCATGCGCCGCGGACAGCGTTCCCCAGGCCGCCACGAAATCGCTCCAGGTCTTCGGCTGCTGCTTCAGCCGGACCGTCTGCGACCGGTCGGGGTCGTACAACCCGAGTACCGACGCCTGGATCCGCGTGCTCGACGCCCCGAGACTCGACGGGTGACCGGGGTTCCCCTCGACCTTGGTCGGACGTCCTTCGTGGCTCTCGACGACGAGCCCGTACGCGCTGCGACCGAACGGCATCGTCGTCGCGTAGTGGCGGGGGATGCCGGGAACCATGTCCTCCGGCGCTGACACGAAGGGAACGATCTCCTCGACGGGACGCCGGCAACCCGCGAGCCCTCCCAGCGACAGCGAGGCCCCGAGGAGCATCATCATGTCGCGCCGGGTCATGCCATCCGGAGGCTCCGAAGCCCCGGGCAGGAACTCCCGTTCGAGAAACGGCCGGAACTCCGGACGGTCCTCGATCTGCGCGAGACTTCTCCAGTAGGTCCGGCTCACCGGTGGCACCCCGAGCAGTCCGTCGGCGGATGGACCGGCCGCTCGCGTTCAAGCCTGGCCGCGAGCGTGACTACGTCCTTGGGAGGGGTCCACTTCATGTTGGTGACCTCGGAGAGCGGGCGCCGGTTCGGGCCGGGGTTGCGGTGGCAGTCGAGACACCAGCTCATGCTGAGAGGTGCCATCTGCGTCACCTTCTCCATCTCGTCGACGCGGCCGTGGCACGTCACACAACCCACGCCCGCCGCCACGTGCGCCTTGTGCGCGAAGTAGGCGTACTCGGGAAGCTTGTGCACGCGAATCCAGCGCATCGGCCGGCCGCTCTGGGCGCTCTCCCGGATCGGCGCGAGCAGCTCGCTGTCCTTCTTCACCGTCAGATGACAGTTCATGCACGTCTGCGTGGGTGGAATGTTGGCGACGTTGGAGATTTCCACCGAGGCGTGGCAATAGCGGCAATCGAGGCCGAGATCGCCGACGTGGAGCTTGTGGCTGTAGGGAACGGGCTGAACGGGGCGGTAGCCCACGTCCGTGTACCAGGGGGAAAAGAAGTACCAGACGCCGCCGATCACGAGGGGCAAGCCCAGGACGACCGCGAGTGCGGCGAGGACCGGGAGCCGATTCCACCGAGCGGGGAACGTCTGAGCCACTGACCAGCACTCCCGGGCGAATCAAACCAGTTGCCCGGGCCGCGAGTCCGCGATCTTGCTGAGACGACGTCGGCGCACCCAGGGAAAATTGCTACGGGAAGACCGAAGTTCTTGGCGTTTGCGGGCGCATCTTATGCACGCATCGGGACCGGAGTCAAGCGCCGGATTGCATTGCCGGAATTCGATGGGTGTTGTATAAGCAGCTTCCAAAATCGCGTAGGGGGGGACCATGGCCCGAGTCAATCCCGATCCGTACGTCGGCGGTCACGTGTTCGCGCTCGTCAATCGTGTGACCGGCCTCGTCGACAGCGAGGAAGAGGCCATGGCAACGGTGCGTGCGCTGGAGGAAGCCGGTGTCGCGACGGACGACATCGACGTCTTCGTCGGCGAGCAGGGTGCCCGCCGCCTCGATCTCTCAGGACGCGAGCACGGACGCATCCTTCGTCTGCTGAGACGGCTGGAGGCCGCCGTCGGCGACGAGCGCGAGGCCAACCGCCGCATCGAGGACGAACTGAACCGCGGCGCGAGCCTGGTGTGCGTCAAGGTCCACAAGCGGAACGCCAACGAGAAGCCACGCGCGTTCCGGATTCTCGAGAAGCTTCACGCGCACGAGATCCACTTCTGGGGGTCCTGGTCGTTCGAAGACCGGCAGCCGAGTGGCCCGTGCGTCTTCTGTCACCTCGCGCCCGGGCGGATTCTGGGTGAGAACGAGCACGCGGTCTGGATCCTCGATGCCAACCCTGTCTCGGAAGGGCACAGCCTCGTGGTTCCGAAGCGGCACGTGGAATCGTTCTTCGAGGTCACGCCCCAGGAGCGGGAGGCCATGCTCTCGCTGCTCGATCGCGCGCGCGAACACGCGGCGAAGACGCACGCTCCGTCCGGCTTCAACATCAGCATCGACGAGGGCGCCGCCGCCGATCAGTCCATGGTCCACCTGCACATGAACCTGATTCCGCGCTACGCCCACGGTACCGGCCACGGTCACGCGAGGGCGGCCGCCGGTCACTGAGAACCGGGAAGGCGGCCCACCGCCAACCTGTCCATCCGCCCGGACCATTCGGAAGGGCGCGGCGTGTAGGGTCCAGCGATGATTGACCCGGAACGGACCGGCGGCGAGTCTTAGGTGTGTCCCGCTGGCTCGGAGCGGTCGTGTCGGTCGGTGTCGTCGTGGGGCTGTTCGGCGCCCCGCGGGTCACGGCGCAGTGGTCGGGCATCGCTGACCGCGACCACCCCGCGATCAACTACCTGACAACCCCCACCTCGGACGCAGTCGCCGGGCTGCAGAGGCGGTTGGACCGTCGAGAGCGCTCACTGGCGCGCGATCCCCGCACGGGATACCTCCCCGCCGTTCTCGAGGCGCTCGATGTGCCGGTGTCCTCGCAGGTACTCGTCTTCTCTCGGACGAGTCTGCAGAAGGCACGTATCTCGCCGCGCACCCCGCGTGCGATCTACTTCAGCGACCGGGTGTACGTCGCGTTCGTACCCGGCGGGTCGGTCCTTGAAGTGGCTGCCGTCGACCCACGGCAGGGCGTGATGTTCTACACGCTGGATCAGCGCGCCGCGGTTCCGCGCTTCCAGCGACAGACCACGGCCTGCCTGGAGTGCCACGACACCAGAGCGTCGACGGGTGGTGTGCCGGGGCTGCTTTTCAAGTCGCACTACACGACATCGGCGGGGGAGGTGCTCGCGCCGGCGGGAGCGTTCGGTGCGGTGGGGCGCGGGCCTCTTGCGAACCGATGGGGCGGATGGTTCGTCACGGGTACACATGGCCGGCAGACACACCTGGGCAACGGGTTCGCCGCTCGCGGCCGGAAGGGACCGGACCAGGATGTCTCCGCCGGTGCGAATCACACCACGCTGCCGGTTGGGATCGAACAGCACTATCCCTCGCGCCACAGCGACATTGCGGCCCTGCTCGTGCTCGAGCATCAGGTCCGGACTCAGAACCTGGTCACCCGTCTCGGCTACCGCACGCGCATGGCCCTCGACTTCGAGGCCGCGCGTACCCGCGCGGGCGCAACCCGGGCAACCGGTCCGGAGCCCGGCATCAGGGCCTACATCGAACGTGAGGCGGAGCCGCTCGTGCGGGCCCTCCTCTACATAGACGAACCTCTACTTGAGGACCCGGTCGCCGGGACGTCCGACTTCGCTCGCGAGTACAGCGCGAAAGGCCCCCGCGACCGGACGGGCCGCTCGCTCTTCGAGCTGGATCTCACCACACGCGTCCCGCGCTATCGGTGCAGTCCGCTCGTGTACTCCCCGGCGTTCGCGGCGCTCCCCCCCCTCGCCAGGGAGGTGGTGCTTCGCCGGGTGTCGAATATGCTCAGTTCGGCCGACAGGACACAGGAGGCTGTCGGGGTGACGGCCGCGGACCGCCTCGCGGCGCGCGCCATCCTTCGTGAGACGCTTCCGGGCTTCGCCGCCGCAGCCGGCCGACACGCGCCACCAGAATAGTCACCAGGGCAGCTGGATACACAATGCGACTTCCGACCATTCTCTCAGGCGTTGCTGCCTGCTTGTTCATCGCCGCCGCGTCCGCTGCGGCCCAGCCGTCTGCTGTCTGGACGCGCATGGGCGGACCCACTGGTGGCCTCGGCTACGACATCAAGGCCCGGCCCGACAATCCGGACATCCTGTTCGTCACGGATGCCAATGCCGGCGTGCATCGCAGTGTCGATGGCGGCCTGACGTGGGCGGCGGTCAACGCCGGGATGACGGCGCGGGAAGGCCCGTCTCGGGACGGCATCCCGGCGTTCTGCCTGACGATTGACCCGAACGCGCCGGACATCGTCTGGGTCGGGATGCAGAACTCCCAGGGCATCTACAGGTCGGCTGATGGCGGCAACACCTGGGAGAAGCGGACGACCGGCATCACGGAGACCCAGGGCCTGACGATCCGCGGTCTCACCGTGCAGCCAGGCAACTCCAGCGTGGTCTACGCCGCCGGTGAGATCAGCAGCATCGCCTGGGCCGGGCAGGAACTCTGGGGTCGGGAGTTCGACCGCGTGCAGGGTGTCGTCTACCGGTCGACGGACAGTGGCCTGACCTGGAGCGCCATCTGGCGCGGCGATAACCTCGCGCGCTACGTGCTCGTGCACCCCTCCCGCCCGGAGGTCATCTACGTGTCCACCGGCCTCTTCGACCGCGAGGCCGCCAACTCCCAGCCCGACATCGGCGCCGCCGGCGGCGTGGGCGTGGTGAAGTCGACTGACGGCGGAGCGACGTGGACGCCGATGACGGCGGGCATGAGCAATCTGTACGTCGGCACGCTTGTAATGCACCCACAGAACCCTGACGTCCTGCTGGCGGGCACCGGCAACAACGCGTACCGGGAGGGCGGTGGTCTCTACCGATCTGACGACGGCGGTGAATCCTGGCAGCACCTGGCGGGCCAGCAGATTACGTCGGTCGAGTTTGCCGCGGCCGACCCCGGTACCGCGTATGCCGCCGGCAATGGGGAGTTCTTCGTCAGCACCGATGGCGGCATCACCTGGCAGGCGCTACTCAACAGGCACGGCAGCTCCTGGGGGCCCGACCGTCTCATCACCGGATTTCCAATCGACCTGCACAGCGATCCCCGCGACACGGGGCGGCTCTTCGTCAACAACTACGGCGGGGGCAACTTGCTGACCGGGGACGGCGGGCGTTCATGGGGGCTGGCCAGCACCGGCTACACCGGCGCGATGGTCAGCGATGTGGCGGTCAGCCGCCAGAACCCCGCGGTTGTCTATGTCAACTCGCGGAGCGGTCCGTTCAAGAGCACCGACGGCGGCGCCACCTGGACCCCGATGAACCCCATTGAGATCGAGCCGATCAGCGAGGGTGCGCGCATCGCGGTTGATCCGGAGAACGACGCCCACGTGCTGATGTCATCGGGGCACCAGGGTCTGACGTACGAGTCGACCGATGGCGGCGTGCGGTGGCGTCAGGTGACGAACTTCGACGACGAGTTGCGAGCCATGCCCGGGCACATCCCCGCTCAACAGGGGATGCAGGCCATCGCCTTTGCTCCATCCTGGCGGCTCAAGGTCTACGGCGGCTTCGGCTTCCAGCCGTGCGTCGCGTGGCTCGAGGGATGCGACACCCCGGCGCTCGTCGGCATCCTGACGTCAGATGACGGTGGCCGCACCTGGGTTCGCCGGCTGGGTACCGGCTTTGACGACAAGACGGTCGCGTCGATTGCCGTTCATCCCACCAACCAGGACGTGGCCTGGGCCGCGACGCTGGGCGGCGGCGTGTTCAAGACGGCTGACGGTGGCGTCACCTGGACCCCGGCCTCGACCGGCCTGTCGGATCTGCGCGTGGCCGCGATTGCCGTGGCTGGGCTGACGCCGGACGTGCTCTACGCCGGCACGGCCACCGCCGGTGTGTTCCGAAGTCGGGACGGCGGCGCGACCTGGGCGGCTGTCTCGACGGGCCTGGAGCCACGCGAGGAGATCCGAGCTCTTGCGATCGATCCAGTGAGCCCGCACATCGTGTACGCCGGGTCGTTCCGATCCGGTGTCTACGTGAGCACGACCGGCGGTGACACATGGTCGCTTCTGAACACCGGGCTGCGCACCAGGAGTATCCGGGCGCTGGCCCTCGCCGCCGACGGCAGCATCGTGTATGCCGCCACCTACGGCGAGGGCATCTTCAGGCTAGGCACGCCACCGCCATCTGTCGAGCCCGTCGCGACGCCCTGAAGCCCGAATCCCTCCCGAACCGCCAACGAGCGAAGCAACGTTGGCGCCAGTGAACGCAGCCAGGACGCCGGGAGTCGGTGCAGGCGCGGCTTCAGCCGCGGCCAACCGGAAGCCCTCCCGAACCGCCAACCCGAGCGGAGCGAGAGGTTGGCGGAGAGGGAGGGATTCGAAC
>JBFXBH010000147.1:0-6903 GCA_050183355.1 Vicinamibacterales bacterium
GTGCCGATCCAGAGGCCCGGCGTGATCACGAACCAGACGATCGCCCGCAGGAAGTCGCCGTTGTAGACCTGGCCCGCGCCGGGCAGCACGAGGCTCAGCACGGCGGCGATGCCCGGATTCCGTGTGGCGGCGGTGGTCATCTCAGACCGCCTGGGCGGTGGCGCCCGCCATGAAGGCGAGGATGCCGTCCGCGGGCCGGGCGCCGGAGGTGCGGGAGACCTCCTGCCCGTGCGCGAACGCGGCCATCGTCGGGATGGACTGGATGCGGAAGCGGGCGCCCAGTTCCGGCACCGCGTCGGTGTTGACCTTGAGGACCAGCCAGCGGCCCGCTTCGCGCCTGGCGACGATCTCGAGCTGCGGCGCCACGGCGCGGCACGGGCCGCACCACGGCGCCCAGAAGTCCACGAGCACCGGCAGCGCCGAGTGGCGGATCGCGGCGTCGAATGCCTCGGCCGACGGCGCCTCCACCGGGGCATCGGACGGCCCCAGCGGGGCATGGCACGACGCGCACTGGGTCCGCCGCTCGAGCGTTTCGTAACGCAGGCGGTTGGTGGTGCCGCAGGCCGGGCAGGCGCGGCGAACACCCGAGGTGTCGAGGGTCAGGGAGCTCATCCGTCTAACGTGCCTCCTCGCACGGCTCTCCAGCCAGTACGACGAGAAGGTCGATCGACTTGTTGCCGCGGCGTTTCAGCGTGAACGGCGTCGCACGGGGAATCGAGACGAAACCGCCCTCGGCGACCACGCCCTCGACGGTGCCCATCGTGATGCCGGCCTCGCCGGTCAATGCGTAGAGCACGACCTCCGCGCCCTCATAGACACGCTGCGGCTGGTCCTGCGCGAGCTGCAGCAGCGTGCTGCGCGTGTTGCCGCTGCACCCGAGCAGCGTCTCCAGGCGGGTCTGGCCCTTTCCCAGGCGCGGGCGGGCCTGCAGATCGACGGCGTGCGGCTTGCCGGCCGGACCGACGACGGGCGCCGGGGGCGGGGGCGGCGGGGGTGGCGGCGGCGGAGGTGGCGGCGGTTCCGGCTTCGGTTCCGCGGCGCTCAGTGTGGCTTCGGCTTCGACGGTCCTGCCCGACGTGACGCTGATCTCCTTCTCGAACGTGACGACGCGCTCGCCGGAGAAGCGCGCGCGATACGTGCCCGGGCGCAGGCCGAGGAACCGCACCGTGCCGCTCGCGTCCGTCGTGGCTTCGCGCGGCACGGGACCGCTGAGCGACACGGTGATGTCCGGAATGCCGAGACCCCGGGTGTCCGTGGCCTCGATGACGATCGCCGTCTTGGTGTTCGCGGCCGCGGCCGCGGCTCGCGGCGCGGGCGCCGGTTTCGCCGTCTGGGCCTGGCCCTGCGCTGCCGGCGCGGGCGCGGCCTTCGGGGCGGATGCCGCCGGCGGGGTCTGGCTCGCCGCCGGCAGGGCCAGCAGGAGCACGCCGAGAAGGACAGGAGTCCGCATGCCGTCAGTGTAGATCCGGCCTGCGTAGAATGCCGGCACCATGAATGATCTGGCGTCCAGTGTGCTCGACCGGTTCCTCCGCTACGTCACCATCGACACCCGGGCGGACGAATCCAATCCGCGGTCCCCGAGCTCGCCGGGGCAGCTCGTCCTGCTCGACGCCCTCGCGGCGGAACTCCAGGCGCTCGGCGCGAGCGAGGTGACCCGCGACGAGTACGGCTACGTGATGGCGACGGTTCCGGCCACGGCGGCGGGACCGGTCATCGGGTTCGTCGCGCACGTGGATACCTCCCCCGAGATGAGCGGCACGGACGTGCGTCCGCTCGTGCACGCGGCGTGGGCGGGCGGCGACATCGTCCTGCCGGATGCCCCCGACGCCGTCCTCCGGGCAGCCGAGCAGCCGGAACTCGCCGCCCAGGTCGGTCATGACATCGTGACGGCATCCGGCCTGACGCTCCTCGGCGCCGACGACAAGGCCGGCGTGGCGGAGATCATGACGGCCGTCGAGATCCTGCTGGCCCATCCCGAGATCCCGCACGGCCCCATCCGCGTGGCCTTCACGCCGGACGAGGAGATCGGCCGCGGTACGGCGCATTTCGACGTGGACCGGTTCGGGGCGGCGTGGGCCTACACGCTCGATGGCGGTCCCGTCGGTGAACTCGAAGCGGAGAGCTTCTCCGCCGACGCCGTCACGGTCACCTTCGAGGGTTTCAACACCCACCCGGGCTACGCGAAGGGCCGGATGGTGAACGCCATCCGCGTGGCGGCGGCGTTCATCGACACCCTGCCGGCGGCGCAGTCGCCCGAGCGAACGGACGGACGGGACGGCTTCCTGCATCCGTACGTTGTGGACGCCTCCGTCGAGCGCACGTCCGTCCGGCTCATCCTCCGTGACTTCGACACCGCGCAGCTCGCCGTGCAGGCCGCGCTGGTCGAGACGGCCGCGCGCGCGGCGGTGGCGAAGCACCCCGGGTCGCGGGTCGCGCTGCGTGTGGAGGAGCAGTACCGCAACATGCGCGAGGTGCTCGACGGCGTGCCGCATGTCGTGGAGCAGGCCGCGGAGGCCATCCGGCGCACGGGGCTGACGCCGCACCGGCGCGCGATCCGCGGGGGCACCGACGGCTCGCGCCTGTCGTTCATGGGCGTGCCGACGCCGAACCTCTTCGCCGGGGAGCACAACATCCACTCGCGCCTCGAGTGGACGTCGCGGCAGGACATGGAAGCCGCGGTGCGCGTCATCGTCGAGATCGCGCGCGTCGCGGCCGAGCGCCACGGGACCGCGTGACGCGCCCCGCGGCGGTATAATTCACCGTCCGCCAGGGGCATCCCGGCCGCGCACTGTTCGCGCGGCGGGATTGAGACCGACCCTTGGAACCTGAACCGGTTGAGACCGGCGGAGGGAGCGCGGTGAGTCAGTACAGTTCAGCCTTTCCCAACTCCACGAAAGTCTACGAGGCCCACGTCGCCGAGCTGACGCCGGGCGGTCCGACGGCGACGCTGCGCGTCCCCGTGCGGGAGGTCGCCCTCGCCGGGGACAACCCCCCGGTGCGGCTCTATGACACCAGCGGTCCGCAGGACGTGGACGTCCGGCAGGGCCTGCCGAAGCTGCGCGCGCCGTGGGTCGAGGCGCGCAAGGCGGCGGGGCGCTGCGGCACGCAGCTCTATCACGCCCGCCAGGGCGAGATCACGCCGGAGATGGCGTTCATCGCCGCGAGGGAAGGCCTGCCGGCGGAATTCGTGCGGGAGGAGGTGGCCCGCGGCCGCGCCATCATCCCCGCGAACATCAACCACCTCGAACTCGAGCCGATGATCATCGGCCGCAACTTCCTGGTGAAGATCAACGCGAACATCGGCAACTCGGCCGTCAGCTCGTCGATCGACGAGGAAGTGGAGAAGCTGCGCTGGGCCACGCTGTGGGGCGCCGACACGGTCATGGACCTGTCGACCGGCAGGCACATCCACGAGACGCGCGAGTGGATCATCAGGAACTCCCCCGTACCGATCGGCACCGTGCCGATCTACCAGGCGCTCGAGAAGGTCGGCGGGCGGCCCGAGGACCTGACCTGGGAGATCTACCGCGACACGCTGATCGAGCAGTGCGAGCAGGGCGTGGACTACTTCACCGTGCACGCCGGCGTGCTGCTGCGCTACATCCCGGCGACGGCGCGCCGCGTGACGGGCATCGTCTCGCGCGGCGGGTCCATCATGGCCAAGTGGTGCCTGGCGCACCACCAGGAGAACTTCACCTACACGCACTTCCGCGAGATCTGCGAGATCATGCGCGCCTACGACGTGTCGTTCTCGCTCGGCGACGGCCTGCGGCCCGGGTCGATCGCGGACGCCAATGACGAGGCGCAGTTCGCCGAGCTGAAGACGCAGGGCGAGCTGACGAAGATCGCCTGGGAGTACGACGTCCAGGTGATGAACGAGGGCCCCGGCCACGTCCCCATGCATCTCATCAAGGAGAACATGGAGAAGCAGCTCGACTGGTGCGGCGAAGCGCCGTTCTACACGCTCGGGCCGCTGACCACCGACGTCGCACCCGGCTACGACCACATCACGTCGGCGATCGGCGCCGCGATGATCGGCTGGTACGGCACGGCGATGCTCTGCTACGTCACGCCGAAGGAACACCTCGGGCTTCCGAATCGCGACGACGTGAAGGCCGGCGTGATCGCCTACAAGATCGCCGCGCACGCCGCGGACCTCGCGAAAGGGCATCCGCGCGCGCAGGTGTGGGACGACGCGCTGTCGAAGGCCCGCTTCGAGTTCCGCTGGGAGGATCAGTTCAACCTGGCGATGGACCCGGTGACGGCGCGTGCGTATCACGACGAGACGCTGCCGGCCGACGGCGCGAAGGTCGCGCACTTCTGCTCGATGTGCGGGCCGAAGTTCTGCTCGATGGAGCTGACGCAGCAGGTGCGCGACTACGCGGCCGCGAACCAGATCACGGAGGTCGACGCGTTGCGCGCGGGCATGAAGGAGAAGTCCGCCGAGTTCAAGAAGACCGGCGAGATCTACGTCAAGCAGTAGCGCCCGGGTCTAGCGCCGCTTCGCGGCCTGCTCGAGCGCGAACGTCTTGAGGGCGGGGTTGGTCAGGCCGAGCGCGGCGGCTTCGGTGCCGGCCTTCTCGGCGTCCCATTTGTCGACGACCATCCGCTTGACCATCCACAGCGCGGCCGCGCGGTTTGCGCTCGCGCAGTGGATGAAGACCGGCTGGTGACGCTTCTCGGTGACCGCTGTGAGGAAGCTGTCGACGAGGCCCGGGTCCGGCGAGGCCGAGTTCATCGGCAGGTGGATATAGGTCAGCCCCAGGCTCTTCGCGGCGGCCGCCGCGGCCTCGACCTCGGCTCCGGCCTCGTTCGCCATCCGCAGGTTCAGCACGGACGCGTATCCCTGCTTCTTCACCTCCTCGAGCGCGGCCGGTGTGGTCGCGCCGGCGCACGCGATGGCGCCCTCGACCTTCGAGAAGTTGACGATGCCCGGGACCGTTTCCTTGATGACGGACTGCGCCGCGGCCGCGGTGAACGCAGCCAGACTCAGGATCGCGAAGAGACAGGCGGCGCGCATGGCCCTACGCCGTCGCCAGCGTGTAGCCGCGTTCCTGCGCGCGGTTGACGGCGAGGATGCCCGCGGCGGCCATGTGCGCGTTCGGCACCAGGTTCGCGGCCAGTTCGGCCCGGATGGTGGTGGCGTCCCCGTTGACGGCCCTGGCGACCAGCGTCGAGATGAACGTCGTGGCCATGCCGCACACGGCAAAGTGTGCGCCGCGCCCGACCAGGGTCCCGACCGTGACGTCAACGGCGTTGCCGTTACCGAAGGGATTGGCCGTCGGCGCCGCGGTCGCTGCGCCCGGGTTGCCGAAGGCGTGCAGGGTGGCCCCGTACTTCGCCCACATGGCGTCGCTGAACGCGTAGACCGTCGAGAAGTGCCGCGCGACGACGACCACGCCCGAGTCGCTGTCCTTCAGACCGTAGCCCGTCTGGTTGGCGATCAGGAAGTTGTTCGCGAAGCGAAGGGCGTCCGAGAACGCCGGCGTCGTCGTCGTGTCGAACACGAAGCGGTGCTTCGTGCCGAGCGTGTCCAGCCAGTCATCTTCCTTGTGCCGGGCCGGGGTGTATGGCGGTCGTCCCTGCGCGCCTGCCATGCCTGGCACCAGCGCGGCGCCGCCCAGGCCAAGTCCGGCCGCGAGACGGGAGAAGAACGAACGGCGGTCCGTGGTGTCGGGGATGCTCATGGGCGGTCTCCGGATCCTAGCACCTCGCCGCCGACCAGCCGCACCGGCACCGCCTCCCGGACGTGCAGGTCTCTCTGCGGGAAGGGGATCGCGATGCCGTGCCGCCTGAAGGCGCCGTGGATGGCGAAGTTGAGCTGGCTGACCATCTCGCCCCGCCGGTGCAGCATCTCCTGCGTCCAGGCCAGCAATTCGAACTGCAGGGCGGAGTCGCCGTAGGCCACCCAGCGGACCGAGGGCGGCGGGTCGAGGAGCACGTGCGGGACCGACCGGGCCGCCTCGAGCAGGGCGGCGCGGACCGCCTCCGGATCGGATTCGTAGGCGACGCCGACCGGCACGTGGACCCTGATCCGGTTGCCGCCGCGGCTCCAGTTGATGACCTGCTGCGTGATGAAGTCCTTGTTGGGCACGATGACCGCAATGGTGTCGTTGGTCAGTACCTCGGTCGCGCGCATGCTGATACGCGAGATCCGGCCGTGCAGTTCGCCGATCTGGATCCGGTCGCCCACCTCGATGGGCCGCTCCAGCAGGATGATCAGGCCCGACACGAAGTTCGACGTCACCTCCTGCAGGCCGAACCCGATGCCGACACCGAGGGCGCCGGCCAGGACCGTCAGTGTGGTCAGGTTTGATGCCGCTGGTCTGCACGACGATCAGCGCGCCGAGCGTCATGGTGGCGTAGAAGACGATGCCGGCGACGGCGTAGGCCGGACCCTGCGCCACGCCCAGGCGCGGCAGGACCCGCTGGACCAGGATGCGGCGCACCGCACGGGACACGAGCACCAGCAGGCCCAGGGCCACGGCGAGCCGGAGCAGGCCCGCGGCGGAGAGGTGCGAGTCCCCGACGGACAGCAGCGGCGTCGTCAGCCAGGCCCACCCGCCAGTGGATGCCGGCATGGGGCTAGCGCCGGGTCGGCGCGGCGGGCGGGGGCGGGACGATCTGAATCAGCGTGGCGAAGCGTTCGGGTTGTTCGCCTCGGCGGGGGTTGGGGTAGCCGGCCGACCCGCCCGCCGTGTAGTCCTTGACGGTGACGCCCGGCGGAAAGCCCATGCTCTCCTCGCGGAACTTGCCGATCTCCCACGTGTGCGTCGGCGGCTGCTCGAAGACGAGGGACCCCTTCTCGCGCAGCGCCGTCCGGTAGGCGGTCACCACGTCGGTGAACGGCTGGGCCGTGCCGAAGATGTAGTACCGCTGGCCGCGGCCCGCGTCGTACGACGC
>JBFXBH010000148.1:0-6843 GCA_050183355.1 Vicinamibacterales bacterium
CGGACAACCGCGGCATGATCTTCAACCTCGCGCTGAACTACGGCGGCCGGACGGAGATCGTCGACGCCGCCCGGCGCGCGATCGCCGCGGGCGTCCGGCCGGCGGAGCTGGACGAGGAACGCTTCGCCGACTTCCTCTACACCGCCGGACAGCCCGACCCGGACCTGCTGATCCGGACCAGCGGCGAGCTCCGCATCAGCAACTTCCTGCTCTGGCAGATTGCGTACGCGGAAATCTACGTCACGGAGACCTACTGGCCGGACTTCCGCCGCCGGCATCTGCTCGAAGCCATCCTGGCGTTCCAGAAGCGCGAACGCCGCTACGGTGGCGTGGTGCCTGCGACCGGAGCGGCGGCGCGGTCGTGACGCGGCTCATCTCGGGCGTGGTGATGGCCGCCGCGGCCGTCGCCGCGATCTGGTTCCTGCCGTCGCCGGCGCTGCGGGTGCTCGCGGCGCTGGTCGCCGCGGCCGGCGCCAGGGAGCTCGTGACCATCCTGCGCGCGTCGCAGCTGAACCCGTCCCTGGGGCTGGCGATGGCGTTCACCGCCGCGGCCAGCTTCCTGATGGGTGACATCTCGGCGCGCTACGACGTCGTCGTCCTGGGGGGTCTCGCCGTAATGCTGGTGGAGGTGCTGGCGCGCGGCAACGGTCTCGCCGCGGCCGGCGCGGTGGTGGGCGGCGCGATCTGGATCGGCGTGCCGCTGGGCCTGCTGGCGCGCGTGCACGACGTCGGCGGGCCGTCCGCGGTGATGCTGCTGCTCGGCACGGTGGTCGTCAGCGATTCGTCGCAGTACTACACGGGGCGTCTGTTCGGCCGTCATCCGCTCGCGCCCGCCGTGAGCCCGAAGAAGACGATCGAGGGCGCGCTCGGCGGCGTCGTGTTCGGCACCGCCGCCATGGTGGCCGGCGGCCACTGGCTGCTGCCGTTCGCGGACATGCCGCGGCTGGCCGTGGCCGGACTGGCCGTCGTGGCGCTCGGTATCTGCGGGGATCTCTTCGAGTCGCGGCTCAAGCGCCTCGCGGGCGTGAAGGACAGCTCGTCGCTGATCCCGGGCCACGGCGGCGTGCTGGATCGCATCGACGCCCTGCTGTTCGCCACGCCTGCCTTCTACCTGCTGCTGGGGTCGTCGCTGTGAGTGCCGCCGTTCCAGGAGGCTCTGCGAAGCGGCTCGCCATCCTCGGGTCCACCGGGTCCATCGGGACCAGCGCGCTCAGCGTGGTCGACGCCCACCCGGACCGGCTCACGGTGGTCGGCCTGGCGGCGGGCGAGAACGTCGCGGCGTTCGCGGACCAGGTGCGCCGGTATCGACCGGCCGTCGCCGCGCTGGCGACCGGGGCCGGCGTCGACCGCCTCCGGGCGACCGGAGTTCCGCTGCCGCCCCGCGTGCTCAGTGGTGCCGAGGGCCTGGTGGCCGTCGCCACCCACCCCGATGTCGACATCGTGATCTGCGCGTCGGCCGGCAGCGCGGGGCTGGAGGCGGTGCTCGCGGCCGTCGAGCACGGCAAGACGGCCGCCGTGGCGAACAAGGAAGCGCTCGTCATGGCCGGTGAGCTCGTGACGCGCACCGCCGCGGCGCACGGCGCGGCGATCCTGCCCGTCGACAGCGAGCACAACGCCATCCACCAGTGCCTGGACGGGCGCCGCGCCGCAGACGTGCGGCGGTTGATTCTGACCGCGTCCGGCGGACCGTTCCGCCGTCACACGGTCGAGCAGATGGCCGGCGTGACGGCCGAGGCCGCGCTGCGCCACCCGACCTGGCAGATGGGCCGCAAGATCACGATCGACTCCGCCACGCTGATGAACAAGGGCCTCGAAGTGATCGAGGCGCGGTGGCTGTTCGGCCTGGAGGCCGACCGCATCGACGTCGTCGTCCACCCGCAGTCGGTCGTCCACTCGATGGTCGAGTTCGTGGACGGGTCGATCCTCGCGCAGCTCGGCGTGACCGACATGCGGCTGCCGATCCAGTACGCGTGCTCGTATCCCGAGCGATGGACCGCTCCGGTGCCGCCGCTGAATCTGGCGCGGGCCGGCACGCTGGAGTTCGAGGAGCCCGACGTCGAACGGTTTCCGTGCCTCGGCCTGGCATACCGTGCCCTCCGGGCCGGGGGCAGCCTGCCGTGCGTGCTCAACGCCGCGAACGAGGTGGCGGTCGAGGCGTTTCTGCGGGGCGGGCTCGGCTTTCCCGGCATCGCGGCCGTCATCGAGGCCACGATGGACGCCCACACACCGGCGCCGGTCGACACACTGCCCGCGGTCCGGGCCGTGGACCGCTGGGCCCGGCAGCACGCCGCGGGCCTCATTCCGGCCCTTACAATGAAGGCCTGAGGCTCACGTGACCACGCTGCTGTCGTTTCTGTTCGTTCTCGGCGTCCTGATCTTCGTGCACGAACTCGGGCACTTCCTGGCCGCCCGCCGGCTCGGCGTGCGCGTGCTGACGTTCTCGCTGGGCTTCGGCCCGAAGATCTTCAGCGTCACGCGCGGCGACACCGAGTACTGCATCAGCATCATCCCGCTCGGCGGCTACGTGAAGATGGCCGGCGAGAATATCGAGGACCCGCGCGCCGGCAAGCCCGACGAGTTCCTGTCGCGCACGAAGTGGGAGCGCTTCCAGGTGCTGATCGCCGGGCCGGCGATGAACATCCTGCTCGCCTTCGTCGTGACGGCGGTCGTGTTGCTGCAGGGCACCGAGGTGCCGGCGTTCGAGGAGGAGCCGCCCGTGCTCGGCGGCGTGCTGGCCGATTCCCCGGCCGAGAAGGCGGGGCTCCAGCGCGGCGACCGGATTCTCACGGTGGCCGGCGACGACGTGCCGACCTGGAACGCCTTCAACATGGCGATCGGCATCCGCCCGTCGAAGGACGTCGCGGTGACGTTCTCGCGCGCGGGCGAGCCGCGGACGGTCACGCTCCAGCCGACGCCGGAAACGAAGTTCCAGATCGGCACGATCGGCGTGCTGCCGGACATCCACCCGATCATCCGCTCCGTGCTGCCGGGCGACCCGGCGGACAAGGCCGGCCTGAAGGCCGGCGACGAGGTGCTCGCCGTGGACGGCGAGCGCGTGATTCTCTCGAGCGACCTCGTGAAGGCGACGTCGAAGAGCGCCGGCAAGGCCATCACGATCGCCGTCAGGCGGAACGGGCAGGAACAGCAGATCATCGTGACGCCGGTGCTGCGCGACGACCGCGGCATGATCGGCATCACCACGTCCGAGCCGACGCGCTCGTTCCAGCCGGGGCCGCTGCAGGCGATCTCGATGAGCGCCCAGCGGACGGTCGAGGGCAGCGGGCTCATCTTCAAGACCATCGGCCAGCTCCTCTCGGGCCAGGCCTCGCCGAAGCAGTTGATGGGGCCGGTCGCCATCGCGCAGCTCTCGGGCGAGTCCGCGCAGGCGGGCTGGGTGGCGCTCTTCGCGCTGATGTCGATGATCAGCCTCAACCTCGGCGTGCTGAACCTGATGCCGATCCCGGTGCTCGACGGCGGGCACATCCTCATCCTGCTGCTGGAGGGCGTCGCCCGGCGCGACTTCAGCGCCCAGGTCAAGGAACGGATGCTGATGGTCGGCTTCGCGCTGCTGATGGTGCTGATGGTGACGGTGATCTACAACGACCTGACCCGCATCAGCTTCATCGAGCGCCTGATGCCCTGGCGCAACTAGCCGTCGCGCCGCTCGCTATGCGGCCGTGAACCAGCCGCGGGCGTGTGCGTCGGCGAGCCGCGCTTCCAGATAGTCCCAGAGCGCCGGGCACCCGGCCTTCACCTGCGGGCCGACGCGTGTCACGACCTGCTCGTGGCGGATGCCGTTCTCGCGCCAGCTCTGGCCGTTGTTGGCCAGGTTCAGCAGCACCGGCATTGCGCGATCCACGGCGTTCGCGAAGCGCGATTCGGCCGTGACCTCCGCCTCGAACTCTTCCCACAGCTCGATGAACGGCCCGCGCTGCGCCTCCGGCAGCAGGCCCAGCACGCGCAGGGCCCCGGCCCGCTCCGCGGCCTTCCGTTCGGCCACGCCCTCCGTCGCGTAGACGATCGTGTCGCCGGTGTCGATCTCGCCGACGTCGTGGACGAGGAGCATCCGCACGACGCGGTCGACGTCCACGGGTCCGGCGGCCAGGTGCGCGAGCGAGAGGGCCAGCATCGCGATCTGCCAGCTGTGCTCCGCGGCGTTCTCGTAGCGCGTCAGGCCGAGCGGCTGCGTCCGGCGGGTCACGCCCTTGAGCTTGTCGAGCTCCAGGACGAAGTCGACGATGGGTTGAAGGTCAGCCACGCGCGCGGGCGACGTCCTTCATCGCGGCGCCTGCCGCGTCGATCGTCTTTGCGACGTCGGTGTCCGTGTGCGCGGCGGACAGGAACCATGCCTCGAACTGCGAGGGCGGCGGATAGATGCCGCGTTTCAGCATGCCCCGGAAGAACACGCCGTAGGCCGCGGCGTCCGCCTTCATGGCCGACGCGCAGTCCGTCACCGGGGAACCCGTGAAGAACGGCGTCACGAGGGACCCGAACGCGTTGACCTGCACGGGCACGCGGGCCGCCCGGGCGGCGTCCGCGAATCCGGAGGCGAGCATGGCGCCCAGGTAGGCGAGGTCCCGATAGAGGCCCGGCTTCAGGCGGTTCAGCGCCCAGAGGCCGGCCGTCATCGCCAGCGGGTTGCCCGAGAGCGTGCCGGCCTGGTACACGGGGCCGGCCGGTGAGACCAGCGACATCAGGTCCGCCCGGCCGCCATAGGCGCCCACGGGCAGGCCTCCGCCGATGATCTTGCCGAGACACGTCAGGTCCGGCGTGATGCCGAACAGGCCCTGCGCGCCCCCGGCCGACGCGCGGAACCCCGAGATCACCTCGTCGAAGACGAGCAGCGCGCCGTACTTCGTGCAGAGGTCGCGGAGGCCCTGCAGGAACCCGGGCGCGGGCGGCACGACGCCGATGTTGCCCGCGATGGGCTCGACGACGACCGCCGCGACGGCTTTGCGGTGCGCCTTGAACAGGCGCTCGACGGATGCGAGGTCGTTGTAGGTCGCGATCAGCGTGTCCGCCGCGACGGCCTTCGGCACGCCCGGGCTCGTCGGCACGCCGAGCGTCAGCGCGCCGGACCCGGTCTTCACGAGAAACGCGTCGCCGTGCCCGTGATAGCAGCCCTCGAACTTGATGAGGCGGTCGCGCTTCGTGGCGGCGCGCGCCACGCGGATCGCGCTCATGGCCGCTTCCGTGCCGGAGCTCACGAACCGGACGCGCTCCATCGACGGCATCAGGTCGCGGACGCGCTCGCCGAGCTGGTGCTCGAGCGGACTCGGCGCGCCGAAGCTGGTGCCGGACTTCGCGGCGGCCGCCAGCGCGCGCGTCAGACCCGCGGGCGCGTGGCCGTGGATCAGCGGGCCCCACGACATCACGTAGTCGATGAACACGTTGCCGTCGACGTCGTGCAGCTTCGAACCGGCGCCCTTTCTGACGAAGAGCGGAGAAGCCCCGACGGACTTGAACGCACGGACGGGGCTGTCCACGCCGCCTGGCAGGATCTGCTGGGCGCGGGCAAAGAACTGCTGACTGCGGACGGGCTTCTTCATCGGGTGTCCCGTTAGAGCGCGCGCGCGGCTTCGCGGGCGTAGTAGGTGATGATCAGATCCGCGCCGGCGCGGGCAATGGACGTCAGCGTTTCGAGCATCGCGCGGCGTTCGTCGAGCCAGCCGTTCCTCGCCGCGGCCTTGAGCATCGCGTACTCGCCGCTGACGTGGTAGGCGGCCGTCGGCGCGTTGAACTCGCGCTTCACGCGCGAGATCACGTCCAGATAGGTGAGGGCGGGCTTGACCATCACGATGTCCGCGCCCTCCTCGAGGTCGAGCGCCACCTCGCGCAGCGCCTCCTCGACGTTGGCGGGATCCATCTGGTGGCTGCGGCGGTCGCCGAACTGGGGCGCCGAATCCGCGGCGTCGCGGAACGGGCCGTAGAAGGCGGAGCAGTACTTGGCCGCGTAGGACATCAGGCCGACCTGGTCGTGGCCCGCGGCGTCCAGCGCCGCGCGGATCGCGCCGACGCGGCCGTCCATCATGTCGGACGGGGCCACGAAATCGGCGCCCGCCTCGGCGTGCGAGAGCGCCGCGCGCACGAGCGCGTCGACGGTGGCGTCGTTGAGGATCTCCTCGCCGTGCATCAGCCCGCAGTGGCCGTGCGACGTGTATTCGCACAGGCAGACGTCGGTGAAGACGACCGTGCCGGGGACGTCGCGCTTGATCGCGCGGACGGCGGCCTGCACCGGCGCGTCCGGGTCGAACGCCTCGGAGCCGATCTCGTCCTTCGTGTCCGGCAGTCCGAACAGCAGCACGCCGGGCACGCCGTCGGCCCTGGCGGCGGTCACTTCCTTCACGGCTTCGTCGACCGAGAGCTGGAACACGCCCGGCATCGAGACCACCTCGCGGCGCACGCCCTCGCCCTCGCAGACGAACAGCGGATAGACCAGCCGGTCGGGTGTGAGTCGCGTCTCGCGGACGTAGCTCCGGATGGCCTCGGTGCGCCGGAGCCGGCGGGGACGATGCGTCAGGGGCAGCGACATGGCGACCATTCTAGTAGGATGCGCGTCGTCCCATGAGACGCAACCTCTACCTGCAGGTGCTCGTGGCCATCGCGATCGGCGTGGCGCTCGGCGTGCTGAAGCCGGACGTCGCGCAGGCGCTGAAGCCGCTTGGCGACGTGTTCGTCAAGACGGTCCGGATGCTGATCGGCCCGGTCATCTTCTGCACGGTCGTCGGCGGCCTGGCCGGCCTGTCCGACCTGCGGCGCCTGGGGCGCGTGGGGTGGAAGGCGCTCGTGTACTTCGAGGCCGTGACCACGGTGGCGCTGGTGATCGGCCTCGTCGTGGCCAAG
>JBFXBH010000149.1:0-6816 GCA_050183355.1 Vicinamibacterales bacterium
TCCACACACGAGTCCCTTGCCCATCGGCAACCTCCGGCGCGGAGCGTAACCCAGTACACGCGACGGCGCCAGTCGCGCGATGTCGCTCCGATGCCCCGGTGCTGCTCTCCGTGAGCTATCCGAAGAGGCTCGTCGACGGCGCGTAGCGTCGCAGGTACTCCTTCACGCGCACCTTGCGGGCGGTGTTCGTGGAGCTCATGTAGCGGATGGTCCCGAAGATAGGTCGCTCGGGCCCCCACGCGCGGTCGTAACGGCCGAGCACCCAGGCGATGCCGGAGTACGAGTTCGGGTCGCGGCCGTCCACGGCGTAGCGGTTGTTCAGATAGACCATCGCCTCGAACGCGGCCTCCGGCGTGGCACTCCACTCGAGGATCTTCTTGCCCCACAGCATGCGCAGCATGTTGTGCAGCCGGCCCTCGCGCACGAGCTGCCGCTGGGCGGCGTTCCACAGTTCGTCGTGCGTCGCGGCGGCGTCGAGCGTGTCGAAGTCGTACAGCGTGGGACGGGGGTCGCCCGCGTGCCGCGCCAGCGTGTCCCGCGCCCACGGCGGCAGCGTGTCGAACTGGTCGTAGCGCGGCAGATGCGCGGCGGCGTTGAAGCCGACCTCGCGCCAGGTGATCAGCTCATCGAGAAAACCTTCGACGTTCACGTCCAGGCCCCACCATCCCTCGCGGCGGCCGTCGGTCCTGGCCGAACACTCCCCCGCCCAGCCGGCCTGCGCGAGCACGCGCCGGCACACGTCGGTCGCGGAGATGTGACCGAAGTGCAGATACGGCGACAGATTGCTGGAGCCGTCAAGGTCCGGCTGGTTGCGGTCCTCGCCGTACCGAGGGAGGCCGTCACGGAGAAAGCGCTCGAGGGTCTCCTGGGCCGCCCGCTCCCCACCGCCCTGCACGGCGGGCCCGACGGAACGATCGATGGGCAGCGCCGCGAGGCCGAGGGTCGGCTTCACCTCGACCGGACAGGGCGGCCAGCGGACGGCGAGGGTCGCCAGCCACGCGCGGTCCGCGGGGCGGAGTGCCGGTACGTCGCGCAGGTTCGGCTCGCGCGCGCGGAGGAGTTCGTCCGACACCGCGGGGAGCGTCTTCTGCACGAACCGGCGGAAGGCGTACGCGGTGGGATACACGCGCGTCGCGGCGTCGAGCGGCAGCACGCCGTTGTCGTCCACGGCCTCGAAGCGGCAGGGCACGTGCGCGACGGCGGCGTCCAGCATGCGCGGCAGGAAGAAGGCGGGCGACCGGTCCGTCACGACCACGGCCGCCTCGCGCGCCAGCGCCTCGAGCAGCCCGCGCGCGGCGCGCGGCTCCGGCTCGACGTACGGCAGGTAGTGAATCGGCGTCGCGGCGAACGTGCGCGCCTGGTCGCGCATGCCTTCGACGACGAACTGGTGGTGACGGAGACTGGCCCAGGGATAGTCCACGCGCAGCGGCTCGAAGACGACGAGCGGCTTGCGCAGCGCCCGGGCGTGGCCGAGCGCGCGTGCCAGCGCGCGATTGCAGCGTGTGCGCCGGGCGGCCACCATCCAGTAGAGGACGATGCGCCCCCCGGCGGCGGGCGGATCGCCCCGCAGCACAGAGAGGCGCGGGTCACCCGGCGCGAACGGCATCGCGGACTCCGGCTAGCGCGAGGCCTGACTCGCCGCGAAGGCCGCGAACGACTCGAAGTCGTCGAAGCGGCAGCCGGCGTCGGCCGGAACGGCCGGCCAGTGACCGCGGCCGCCGAGGGCGAGCACGGCGCCCTGGGCCCGGCAGGCCTCGGCCACGCGGGCCGCTTCGGCGAGCAGCGCCGACGGCTTCGAGGCCACGGAGGCCGACAGCGCGACCATGCGCGGCTGCCACCGCCGGATCGCCGCCACCAGTTCCTCGACCGGCATCGGCGCCCCGGCCCAGATCACCCGCCAGCCCGCCTCCCGCAGCGTCAACTCCGTCAGCGCGAGCCCACCGGTATGCGCATCCCCCTCGGCCGCGGCCAGCAGGCAGACGGGGGCGTTCGGCGGCACGGGAATCGACTCGATGACGCGCGTGAGCGCGCGGCGGAGCCGGTCCGAGATCACGTGCTCCTCGGCCACCGTCAGCGAGCCGCGCGCCCAGCGGTCCCCGACCTCGGCCAGCAGGGCACCGACGCGCCCGGCCACCTTCGTCCACGTGCCCTCCGTCGCGCGGGCCTTCAGCAGCAGCGCTTCGACGAGAAAGGGGCCCTCCCGATCGAGCAGCGCGTCGATCCACTCGTCCCATTCACGGGGTGCGACGGGCTGCGGGCTCAGCGTGCGCAGCAGCGCCTGGAGCTCACTCCGGCGGAACCGGCGATGCCCGCCGGCGGTGCGCACGCACTGCAGGCGGCCCCCATCGGCCCAGCGTTTGATGGCCGTCGGCCCCACTCCGGCCAGGCGGCAGGCCTCGACTGTGGTCAGCAGTTCTCCCATGGGCGGTATCGTATAGGACGAATAGGACGATTTCAATAGACTAAATCGTCTCTATTGATGTAGTCTTTTCGCCAGACAGGAAACCGAAGAGCGATGCGGATCACATTGACGGGAGCCACGGGGCTCATCGGCCGGGCCCTGGTGCCCGCGCTGCAGCGCCAGGGGCACACGGTCGTGGCCTGGGTGCGCTCGGCCGAGCGGGCGCGCGCGCGGCTCGGTGCGGACGTCGTGCTGGTCGAGGACGACGGCACCGACGCCCGGCTTCGGGAGGCGCTGACCGGTGCGGACGCCGTGGTGAACCTGGCCGGCGAGTCGGTGCTGGGCGGCCGCTGGACGGCCCGCCGCCGCGCCGCGCTGCGCACGAGCCGCGTGGACCTGACGACGCGCGTGGTCGCGGCCATGCGCGCGCTGCCGCAGGCGCCCCGGGTCTTCATCTCGGGGAGCGCCGTCGGCTACTACGGGAACCAGGGCGACCGGCTGCTCCGGGAGGAGTCGCCGGCGGGGAACGACTTCCTCGCCGTGCTGTGCCGCGACTGGGAGGCGGCCGCGCACGCCGCCGCGGACCTCTGCCGTGTCGTGACGCTGCGCACGGGCGTCGTGCTGGCGCGCGACGGCGGCGCATTGCCGCTGATGACGCCCGCCTTCCGGCTGGGCGTCGGTGGCGCGGCCGGCAGCGGACGGCAGTTCATGTCGTGGATCCACCTCCACGACCTCGTGGAGATCATCGTCCGCGCGCTCGACGACGACCGGTACGCCGGTCCGATCAACGCCGTGGCGCCGTCGGCGGTGCGGGCCACCGACTTCGCGCACGCCGTCGGTGCGGCCCTGCGCAGGCCCGCCTGGGCGCCGCTACCCGCCGTCGTGCTGCGCGCGGTGCTCGGCGAGGCCGCGGGCGTGCTGCTCGACAGTCAGGGGGCGCATCCGGGCCGGCTCCTCGCCTGCGGATTCCCGTGGCGCTTCCGCACGCTCACGGCCGCGCTGACCGACCTGCTGCGGCCGGACGCCTCCGTCTCGATCCGGCCGGTCGACCCGGCCCGCGTGCCGGTACACAGCTACCTGGCGGCCCGGCCGGCGCGCTACGTGCTGTTCAGCATCACGACGGTCGGGGCACCGCTCTCCGAGACGTTTCCGTTCTTCGCGAAGCCGGAGAACCTCGGGCTCATCACGCCGTCGGCCATGCAGTTCCTGATCACGAAGCGGCCGGAGGCGATCGGCGAGCACGCCTCCATCGACTACCGCATCCGGGTCAGCGGCGTGCCGATGCGCTGGCGCACGCGCATCGCGGCGTGGGAACCGGACGCGCGATTCGTGGACGTGCAGGAGTCCGGCCCGTACCGGAGCTGGTACCACGAGCACACGTTCCGGGCCGACGGCGCGCGCACCGTGATGGAAGACCGCGTCTACTACGCGCCGCCGTTCGGCCTGCTCGGCCGGCTCGCCCACGCGCTCGTCATCAAGCGGATGCTGCTGGGCATCTTCCAGCACCGGCAGGACGTCATCCGCCTTCGCTTTGGAGTACCCGCATGACCCCACGCCTCGGTGTGTCAGCCTGTCTGCTCGGCCGGCAGGTCCGGTTTGATGGCGGCCACGCCCGCAGCCCCTTCGTGACCGACGCCCTCGGCCCCTCCGTGGAATGGGTGCCGGTGTGTCCGGAGATGGAGGCGGGACTCGGCGCCCCGCGCGAGACCATCCGCCTCGTGACGATCGACGGGACACGCCGCGCCGTCACCACGCGGACGGCCCGGGACGTCACGCCGGCGCTCGAGGCGGCGGTGGAGGCCCGCGTCGAGATGCTGGCAGCGGCGAACCTCTCGGGCTTCGTGCTGAAGAAGGACTCGCCGAGCTGCGGCGTGGAGCGCGTGCGCGTCTACACGCCGGAGGGCGGCAAGACGCGCGACGGCCGGGGCCTCTTCGCCGAGGCGCTGATGCGTCGCCTGCCCCTGCTGCCGGTCGAGGAGGAGGGCCGGCTCGGGGATCCGCTGCTGCGCGACCAGTTCCTGAACCGCGTGTTCGCCTACCAGCGCCTGACGGCGTTCTTTGCCGGCGCGTGGACCGTCGGATCGCTGGTCCGCTTCCACACGGTGCAGAAGCTGGCGCTGCTCGCCCACCGTCCCGAGGGCTATCGCGAGCTGGGCCGCCTGGTGGCCGCCGCCGCGGGGATGCCGCGCGCGGAACTTGCCGCCACCTATCAACGCCGCTTCATGGAGATTCTGGCCGTGGCGCCCACGCCGGGCCGGCATGTGAACGTGCTGCAGCACGCCGCCGGCTACTGCACGCCGCACCTGGACGCCGACGACCGGCGGGAACTGCACGGCGCGATCGCCGACTACGCGTCCGGCGTCGTGCCGCTCGTGGTGCCGCGCACGCTCTGCCACCACCACGCGCGGCGGCAGGGGCACCAGTGGCTGCTGAGCCAGAGCTACTTCGCGCCGTATCCGAAGGGGCTGATGCCGGGGGCCGCCCCGGTGATGGCGCGGCGGTAGGGCTACTTCTTCTTCGCGGCTACTTCTTCTTGGAACCGACGCGGCCCTTGTCGCCGCCGGTGAAACCCAGCTGGACCGCCGTGCCGATGAGGCCCACCACCGCCCACACGACAGGCACCCAGCGCCGGCCGGGCGCGGGGTCGAGCGGATAGATCACCCAGGCGTCGCCGGCGATCGCGGCGGCCATCGCGGCGCGGTCGCCCACGAGCGCCATCGCCCCGACGAGCAGCGTCCACGCCCCGCCGAACGCGGTGCCGACGATGATGAAGTACCGCTGCAGGTATACGGCGGCCACCGAGAAGCCGACCGCGGCCAGCACGACGACCCACACGCCCGGGTCACCCTTGCCCAGCGCCGAGAAGGCCAGGTGCGCGATCGTGGCACCGAGCGCCGCGCCGACCAGCGCGACGCCCACGAAGTAGGCCGCGCGCAGGATCAGCGCGCCCAGGATGCCGCCCACCAGCGCCGCGATCAGCATCGGCGTCGTGTCGCGCATGCCGAAGATCGAGCTGGCGGCCAGCGCGCCGATCAGGAAGCCGAACACGAGGAGCACGACGCGGAAGAGCCGGTGCCCGAAGAAGCAGGAGAGCGCGCCGCTGAGGATGAGGACGATCGCGGCGGGAAGCTGGTAGGCGGCTGGCAGCATCGTCGGATCAGAACTCCCGGCGGCCTTCCATCGCGCGCGACATCGTGATCTCGTCCGCGTACTCGAGGTCGCTGCCGACGGGGATCCCCATCGCAATCCGCGTCACGCGCACGCCGAGCGGCTTGAGCAGGCGGGCCAGGTAGAGCGCCGTGGCCTCTCCTTCGACGGTGGGGTTCGTCGCGACGATCACTTCCTCCACGGTGCCGGCGCCCACGCGGGCCAGCAGGCTCTTGATCTTCAGGTCGTCCGGCCCGACGCCCTGGAGGGGCGACAGCGCGCCCATCAGCACGTGATACGCGCCCTTGAAGCCGCCGGTCTTCTCGACCACCGTCACGTTCTGCGGCTCCTCGACGACGCAGATCACGCGCGGGTCCCGCGCCGGGCTCGTGCAGAACATGCACGGGTCGGCGTCGGTGATGTTGTGGCACACCGAGCAGTACGTGACCTTGTCCTTGACGTCGCGGAGCGCCTCGACCAGCCGCTCCACGTCCTCGCGCGGCGTGCGCAGCACGTGAAACGCGAGGCGCTGGGCGCTCTTGGCGCCGATGCCGGGCAGCTTCTGGAGTTGCTCGATGAGCCGCGTCAGCGGCTCGGGCAGCGCAGGCATCAGGAGAGGCCGGGGATCTTCAGGCCGCCCATGAGCCCGCTCATCTGGCGACCGAGCTCTTCGTCCACCTTGCGGTGCGCGTCGTTGACGGCCGCCACGACGAGGTCCTGGAGCAGCTCCACGTCGTCCTTCGAGACGACCTCCGGGTCGAACCGCACGGCGTGGAGCCGCTTGTCGCCGGACACGGTCACGGTGACCATGCCGCCGCCGGCCGTGCCCTCGACGCGCAGGCCGGTCATCTGTTCCTGCAGGCGCTGCTGCATCTCCTGCGCCTGCTTCATCATGTTCTGGATATTCATCGGGGCTCGATCTCCTCGACCTCGCCGAGTTCCGCCGGGAACACCTCGAGCACCGCCTGCACCGCGGACGAGGCGAGCGCTTCGGCGCGGAGGTCACGGCCCGGCGTGTCGGACTTCGGGGTGTCAGCCGTCCGGGCTGCCGCCGGCGGCGGGGCGTCGCCCTCGGTCAGCACGGCGCGCACGGGGATCCGGTGGCCGGTCAGCCGCTCGGCCAGCGCCTCGAGCCACTCCCGGTTCTGGTCGAGCTGCGTCTTGGCGATCTTGTGATTCGCGGCGAACGTGAACGTGACGCCGGCGTCCGTCACGTCGATCGTCTGCGCCGACGCGATGGCCAGGTTGTACAGCGTGGGCTTGCCGGC
>JBFXBH010000150.1:0-6775 GCA_050183355.1 Vicinamibacterales bacterium
TCCCGTCGGGATCGTCCGCGAGGGCGGCGACCAGGCGCGTCATTTCCGGCGTTGCACCGGCGGACGGAGCGGACAGGCCGCGGCAGGCCTCCAGCAGCGCGGACGGCGTCAGGCCGGTCCACGCCGTGGCGTGCACGAGGAAGTCCCCGACGGGCATCAACGCGCACACGTTGAAGCGGTGGTGCGACTCGATCCCGCGGGCCAGGAACGCCGCCGCCCGACGCACGTGGTTGGCCAGTTGCGCGTCGTTCAGGCGATCGAGATCCTCGGCCCTGAGGGCCGCGGCCTCCCGCAGGAGCGCGGGCTTGACCTCGTTGTCCCAGCTCGCGACATCCTGTCGCCACCGCTTCTCCGCGAACACCGTCCGGGCGCGCGCGACCCGGCGGCGCATCTCCGGATGCAGGCGGCGCATGACCTCAAAGACGATCCGGGGCGGCAGCCCCTCGGCATCGAGCGGTGCGCCGACGGCGCGCGGGCACATGTAGATGAACCCGCCGATGATGGCGATGTCGAACGGCTCGAGCAGCGTGCCGTAGTCCCGCAGTCCCGCGCCGAAGCCCTTCGGCATCGCGACGGGGAAGATCGGGGCGATGAACCCGGAGGGCGGCGCTGTCAGGTGCGTCTGTTCCAGTTCCCACGCGCCGGGACGTGGGGGTGTGAGCGTGCTCGGATCGATGGCGGCGGTCGGCATGGGCGGCAATCCTGGACGGATGACGCTGCCGAGTGTAACGCCTGTGTCACGACCGTGTGACGCACGGTGCGCCAGCAGGTACCATGCTCGTGACCGGACGTGCGCGCGACCACGCGGCCCCGACCGGTCAAGGAGCGTGGATGACAACGAAACTGGTTCCCCCTGTGTACGCGCTGTTGCGGATCGGCGCGGCGTTCGTCTACCTGCTGCACGGGCTGCAGAAGTACGGGATGTTCGGCGGCGCGGTCCGGCCGCTGGCGTCGCTGTTCGGCGTCGCGGCCGTCATCGAGGTCGTCGCGGGGACGCTGATCCTGACGGGCCTCTTCACGCGCCAGGCGGCCTTTGTCGCGAGCGGGCAGATGGCCGCCGCCTACTTCATCGCGCACATTCCGCGCGGCTTCCTGCCGATTCAGAACGGCGGCGACCCGGCCGTGCTGCTCTGCTTCATCTTCCTCTTCGTCTGCGTGAACGGTCCCGGCGTGTGGAGCCTGGACGCGTTGCGCAGGGGGTCGTCGCGATCCTGAACCTCTACGCGGATCTGATCGGCGCGCGGGTGCGCGACGGGCGGGGCGGCCATCCGGCCATCCTGACCGACGACGATCGCTGCAGCTACCGCGCACTCGACGCACGGGCAGCCGCCTGGGCGGCGTGCCTGCACGCGACCGGCGTCCGGGCCGGCGGGCGGGTGCTGATCGCCCTGCCCGACGGCGTCGATCTCGTCGCGGCGCTGTTCGGGGCCTTGCGCCTCGGGGCCGTTGCCGCGCTCGCCAACCCCCGCCTGCCCGCCGGCCAGCTCGCCCGGCTCGTGTCGTACGTCGACGCCGCCGTCGCCGTCACCGGGCCGGACCGCGCCGCGGAGTGCGCCAGCGCCGGGGATCGGCTGCGGCCGACGCTCGCGCCCGCCGACGTGCGTCCCGGCGGCGAGGTGCCGCCGCCGCACCGCGGCTCGCCCGGGGATGACGCCATCTGGCAGTTCACCAGCGGGTCAAGCGGCGAGCCCAGGGCTGTGCGTCATTCGCACTGGTCCTTCGTGTCCGCCGCCGAAGCCTGGGGCCGCGAGGTGCTCGGCCTGACCGAAGACGACGTGACCGTCGCCGTTCCGCGGCTGTTCTTCGGCTACGCGATGGGCGCGAATCTCCTGTTTCCGTTTGCCGCCGGCGCATCGGTCGTCCTCTTCGACGACCGCCCGACGGCGTTTGCCGTGGCCTCCCGTATCGTCCGCCATCGGGCGACCGTGCTGGTGACGACGCCCGCGGCGGTCCGGCAGATGACGGCCGCCGTGGAGGTGCTCCCGGCGCATCTGGCCTCGCTGCGCGTGGCCACGTCGGCGGGCGAGGCGCTCCCCGCGAGCATCGCTGCCGCCTGGACGCGCCGCTTCGGTGTGCCGCTCGTCGACGGCCTCGGCATGACCGAGATGTGCCATATCGTGATCGGCCAGCGCGTCGGCGATGCCGCGCCCGGCTCGATCGGACGGCCGGTGCCCGGCTACGAGATCCGTCTGTGCGGCCCGGACGGCACCGCCGTGCCCGACGGCGAGCCGGGGGAGCTGTGGGTGCGCGGGCCGTCGCGCGCGCTGGGCTACTGGCAGCGGCCGGAGGCCGAGGCCCGCGTGTTCCGCGACGAGTGGTGCGTGCCGGGCGACATGCTCCGGCAGCTCCCCGATGGCCGCTTCGAGTTCTGCGGACGCACCGACGATCTGTTCAAGGTCAACGGGCAGTGGGTCGTGCCCGCGGCCGTCGAGGACTGCCTGCTGGCCCACCCGGCCGTGCGGGAGTGCGCCGTCGTGGGAGAGCCCGATGAGGATGGCCTGGTGCGGCCGCACGCGATCGTCGTGGCCGATCAGATTACGGGGTCACTGACCGCCGACCTGCAGGCGTTCGTCCGCGAGCGCCTGGCGCCCCACGCCCACCCGCGCCGGGTGACCTATGTGGACGCGCTGCCCCGCACATCGACCGGCAAGCTGGATCGCGCCGAACTGATGCGGATGCTCTGATCCTGCCGGCCGCCGCGGAGCGCCGTCGCGCGGTCAGTCGTGCCGGAACGCGGCCAGCATACCGAACGACACGGCCACGGCGCAGAGTGCGAACACGACGAGTCCGGCCACCGGCACTGCATCCGGGGCCGTCGTCAGTGATTGCACCAGTGCCGTCGCGCGGCCGGGCAGATCCTCGGACCGCAGCCACGGCAGCGCGAGGCTGCTCAGCCAGCCGAGCACCACGCCCGCCCCGACGAGCGCCAGCCGCTCGGCCAGCCAGATCGGCTGCTCCGCCCGCCGGAGCGCGTCCTGCCGGGCCCGCCGTTCGGCGCGGAACCAGACCGCTGATGCGGGAGGAACGGACGCGCCTGCCGCCACGGCCTCAAGGTCCTGCCTGAGCGCATCGCCGATGGTGTTCATCTCGTGAGACGCCGGGCGTCGTCCGGTGCGGATCCTCATGCCGCACCGCCGTTCGCGTCCGCCGGTGCGAGGTGCGTCAGGACTCGCCGCCTCGCCCGCCAGAGGAGCAACTTCACGCTCGTGGCCGCGAGGTCGAGCGCGCGGGCGATCTCCTTGTGGGACCAGCCGTGCGCGTAGGCCAGCAACAGCAGCTGGCGATCCCGGACGGAGAGCCGGGCCATCGCGCGGTGGAGGTCGGCGCGCGCGATCGCGCGACCCGCGACGTCCACCGAGCCGTCCACGATGTCGTCCGGCAGCGCGGCGGCCACGGGCGGGCTGCTCGCCCGGCGCCGCCACGTGTCGCGCACCAGGTTTGTCGCGATGGCGTAGAGCGCGTGCCGGCGGTGGTCGTCGTCCGCGTAGTCGCGCCGGGCCCGAAGCATCCGGTAGCAGGCTTCCTGCAGCAGGTCGTCGGCCTGGGCGCGGTCGCCCGTCGTGCGCGCGAGATACGCCCACACGCCCGGCGCGGTGCGTTCGTAGAACGCGCGGAACGCGTCCTCGGTCATCGAGGTCGCGTCCCGTTCGCCGGCGGCGATGGCGAGGGCATCGGCACGGGTCAGGCGCATTTCATTCATGCGTATCGGGAGTGTGCAGCAATCCGAGTCGTCGTGAAAGCACGAGAGAGACGCCGGCCGAGGCAAGAAACCCGAGGCCAACCATTCCGGTCAGAGTTCCGAAGGCGACCAACTGGGAGCTGAGCCCGGGGGAGAACATGCCCTGCATGAGGATGAAGCTGGCTCCCCCGAAGACGAGCACGATTCCGACCCGAACAGACCGGATGATGCGGGCCGCCGGGGCGGGTTCGGGCTGGCGGTTGAGGGAGTCGATGATCCGCCGGCCGGCTGGCGTGTCGAGCTGCGAGACCAGATCCTCGCGGGCCAGGAGACCGTCAATCAGCTTCGTCGTGGTCTCCTGACGCACCTGGAGCGCGATGCGGGAGCGCTGATAGATGAACCAGCCGATCCCGACGACGGAAGCGAAGAAGCCGAGAGGGACAATGGTGGCGACGATCAGCCCTCCGACGGCGCCAGACGAATCGCCGCCGCGTTCCTCGTGAGGGAGAGCCGGGAAGAAGAACCCCTGGTTCAGCCGCACCTCCGGGTGCTCCTTCAGGAAGGCCTCCAGCGCCGGATACCGCGAGAGGAAATCGTCCTGGGAGATCAGCACCGGTTTGAGCTGAATGCTGCGGCCCACCGAGGCCGGGTACTGACCCAACACGTCACGCCAGAGCGTCTGTCGCAGTTCATGCAACTCCCGATTGGCGCGCTCGCCGCTCGACTCCGCGGCCGGGGACTGAGCCGCGGGAGCGGACTGCCTGGCGGTCGCGGTCCTGGTCTGGACTGGCGATCCTGGCGCGGCGGTCGGAGCGGAGGGCTGCGGGGTGGACTGTGTGGCCGCGGCGGACGAGACGGCGAGCAACACAACGCCGAGGAGGGTGAATCTCAGATAGCGCATCAGTGTGACCTCTCCCACCAATACGCACGGCCGGACGGATGGTTAACAGCTATCTGAAGTACAGACCGATAACTGCGCCGATGGTCCCCAGCGCGGTCGTGAGCACCATCCCGGTCAGTACGACGAAGTGGCGGTCAACCTTGTCTTCCAGCCGGCGGGTGTCGCTCCGCGCCTCGACTCTGACCTCGTCGAATCTGCGATCCATGTCGGCACGAAGGGTGGAGAACTCATCACGGACTCCGACGAGCTGCCGGTTCATGTCGGCACGAAAGTCATCGAACCGGCCGTTCATGTCGGCACGGAGATCGCCGATCTCCGCGCGCACTTCCCCGAATCGACGGTTCACATCGTCGCGGAGGTCAGCAACGCCGTTTCGCAGCTCCGTCCAGAGCGCCGAGTGATCCTGCATGCGGCCTTCCAAGTACGCGACGCGTTCCTCGATCGTGGACATTCCGGGCTCCTCGACTCGGGCGTCTGTGCCCGATTCTACGCCCACCGGCTGCACGCGGAATGCCGGGTAGGTCCACAAGGCACGATTCGGATTCCGGCGGAGATCGACCGGATCAGGCGAATCGCCTGAGTCCCGGTCGAGGGTTTCGCCACGGCGCCGAAGGCCCCTGGCGCGGATTCCGCGTGCGGCTACTCGAACCGCAGTCCGCTCCTGGAGCGGTAGCCCGTCATCGACATGTACGGCGGCGGCCATGGCAGGTCGTACCCCTGCATCGCGGCGGCGTGGCGCGTCCAGTAGGGGTTGAACAGGTGCTCGCGGCCGAGCAGCACCAGGTCGGCCCGGCCCGCCGCGACGATCGTGTTGACGTCGTCATAGGACGAGATGACGCCGACCGCCATCGTGGCGACGCCGGCCTCGTGGCGGATGCGGTCGGCGAACGGCGTCTGGAACTGCCGGGCGAAGGGTGAGTACGCCGGCGTCGTGAAGCCGCTCGAGCAGTCCACCGCGTCGGCGCCGTGCGCCGCAAGGGCCCGCGCGATGGCGACGGCGTCCTCCTCCGTCGTGCCGCCGTCGGCCCAGTCGACGGCGGAAATGCGCACCGTGAGGGGCTTCTCCCCGGGCCAGGTCCGTCGGCAGGCGTCCAGCACTTCGAGGGGGAAGCGGAGCCGGTTCTCCAGCGTGCCGCCGTACTCGTCGTCGCGCCGGTTGGCCAGCGGCGAGATGAACGACGAGAGCAGGTACCCGTGCGCCATGTGCAGCTCGATCAGGTCGAAGCCCGCGGCGTCCGCGCGCTCGACGGCGCGCCTGAAGTCGTCGACGAGCGCGGCCATCTCGTCGCGTCCGAGTGCGTGCGGCACGGGGCTGCGATCCGGCCGGAACGGCAGCGCGGACGGTGCGACGACCGGCCAGCCGCCCTGCCGCAGCGGCTCGTCGGCCCGGCCCTCCCAGGGGCGCACCGTGGAGCCCTTGCGTCCGGCGTGTCCGATCTGGATGCCGATCTTCGAGGGCGTGTGCGTGTGCACGAAGTCGACGACGCGCGTCCACCCGGCCACATGGCCGTCCGCGTAGAGCCCGGCGCATCCGGGCGTGATGCGGCCGTCGGGCGCGACGTTCGTCATCTCGGCGATCACGAGACCGGCGCCGCCGATCGCGCGGCTGCCGAGGTGCACGACGTGCCAGTCCGTCGGCATGCCGTCTTCGGCCATGTACTGGCACATCGGGGACACGACGACGCGGTTCGGGATGACGAGGTCGCGGAGACGTACCGGCGTGAACATCGGGGGCACGACGGCTGGAGCCGCCGAAGCGGACGGCGTCGATCCCGCGCTGGTCCGGGCCGGCGCCGGCGTGGGCGTCGACGCCGGCGGCGTGTGCGCGCGGCTCTGCGCCGCGGCGTCACGTGCGACCAGCCGGTCGACCCGTTCCACGAACGCGGCGTCACCGGCCGCAAGCTGGTTTCGTGTCATCCGCAGGGAGCGGGTCAGCAGCGAGAAGGCGAACCGATCCGGGTCGAGCCCGGCGTACCGGCCGGCGCTCTCGAACCACGCGGCCGATGCCTGCGCGGCGCGTTGCAGGCTCTCGACCGCTGGTCTTCTGGCTGCTTCGAACGCGTGCAGTGCCGCGTCGGGCCGGTCGTGGTCCGCCAGCGCGTCGGCGAGGGCGAGTGCGTCGTCGATGGCGAGGCGCGTGCCGGACCCGACGGAGAAGTGAGCGGTGTGGGCGGCGTCGCCGATCAGCACGACGG
>JBFXBH010000151.1:0-3769 GCA_050183355.1 Vicinamibacterales bacterium
GGTTGAAGGCGAACCCGGCGCTGGCCGACGTGCCCGTCATCTTCCTGACCGCGCTGACCGAAACGGAAGACAAGGTCAAGGCGTTCGAGACCGGCGGCGTGGACTACATCACCAAGCCCTTCCAGCTTGCCGAGGTCCTCGCGCGCGTCCGGACCCACCTGGCGCTGCGGGAGGCCCGTCGCGCGCTGGAAGAGAACCTCGCGCGGCTGCGCACGCTCGAACAGCTCCGCGACGATCTCGTCCACATGATCGTGCACGACATCCGGTCGCCGCTGACGGTCGTCAGCGGCAGCCTCGCCCTCGTCGCCGGCGACCCGAGTCTCGGGGAGGAGTCGGCGGCCGACGTGAAGGCCGCCGCCGATGCGGCCCGGACGGTGACGCGGATGGCCAACGACCTGCTGGACGTGAGCCGCCTCGAGGGCGGCAAGATGCCGCTGGCCCTGACGGACTGCGACGTCACGGCCGCCGCGCATGACGTCCAGGCGGCACTGGGGACGCTCGACCGCGCGCGTGTCATCGCGGTGCATGCGGACGGCCCGGTGGTCGTGCGCGCCGACGCCGGTCTGGTGCGGCGTCTCATCGAGAACATCGTGAACAATGCCGTGAAGCACACGCCGACGGGCGGGCGCATCGACATCACGGTGACGGGGAAGCCCGAGGGCGTCCGCGTGGCGGTCGCCGACCAGGGTCCCGGGGTCCCCCCGGAGGCGCGGCAGCGCATCTTCGAGAAGTTCGGCACGGTCGCCAACCGGCAGCAGAGTGCCTATCACTCGGTCGGGCTCGGACTGACCTTCTGCAAGCTGGCCGTCGAGGCCCACGGCGGGTCGATCGGGGTGTCGGACGGGGACCCGTCGGGCAGCGTGTTCTGGTTCGAGCTTCCGCCGTCGCCGCCGGCGTCCGCGTCCTGACGTCGCGGCCGCCGACGAGTCCTACGCGGCGTCCGTGGTGACCAGTTCCACGAGCCGCTCGTAGGCGAACTCGTCCACGAGTCCGCGGAGGCGCGCGCCGAGGGCGGCGTCCACCTGCGCCACCTGCGTCATCAGGTCGTTCAGGCGGTCCAGGTCGGCGCTGACGGCCGCGTCCGCGATCGCCGCCCGCAGATCCGCCGGCAGGTGCGCCGCGGTCGGCGGTGCCGCGGCCTGATCGGCCTCCACGGGGCGCGACGGCTGGCCGAGCGCCGCCGCGAGCCCGTCGACCACCTCGCGCAGCGGCGCCTCGAGCGCGTCGAGCGCCGCCCGCTGCGCGGCGACGGGGTCGCCACTCCGAAAGCTCTTCTCGGCGACGCCGGCGGCTTGCTGGAGCGCCTTCGCGCCGAGGTTGCCGGCCACGCCCTTGAGGCTGTGCACGACCCGGCCGGCGTCGGCGACGTGACCCGCGTCGAGCAGGTGCCGGGCCTGGGCGGTCGCGTCAGCAAAGCTGGTCGAGAACCGCCCCAGCATGTCGAGGTACAGGCGGGCGTTGCCGCCCATCCGGCCCAGGCCGTCGGCCATGTCGATCCCCGGCAGGGAGTCCGGGAGTACCGGCCCGTCCGCCGCCGCGCGCGTCGCGGCCGGGGCCGGCGCGCTCTCCCCGATGCCAGGCCGCGGGGCGATCCAGGTCCGCAGGGCCGTGAAGAGCTGATCGATGTTGATCGGCTTGGTCACGTGGTCGTTCATGCCCGCCTGCCGGCTTCGCTCGGTGTCGCCCGCCATCGCGTGGGCCGTCATCGCGATGATCGGCAGCGGGGGGGCGCCGCTGGTCTGCTCCATGGCGCGAATCGCCCTGGTCGCCTCGTGGCCGTCCATGACGGGCATCTGGATGTCCATCAGCACGGCGTCATAGCGCGCTTCCTTCACCGCCTCGACGGCTTCCGCGCCGTTGTTCGCCAGCACCACGACGAGTCCGGCCTGTTCGAGCACTTCCCGGGCCACCTGCTGGTTGATCTCGTTGTCCTCGACCAGCAGCACCCGCGCCCCGCGGATCGCGTCGAGACTCCGGACAGGTGCGGCGGTGGCCCGTGCGGGCGACGGCTCGGCATCCTTGCCGAACGCGGCCATGATCGCGTCGAACATCGTCGACTGCGTCATCGGCTTGATCAGGAAGCCGTCGAGCCGTGCGGCCTGCGCGCGCGTCATGACGTCCTCGCGGCCGTAGGCGGTGACCATGATGACCTTCGGCGAGCCGTAGCGGTCGGGCCGGGCCCGGATGGCGTCAAGGACCTGGAACCCGTCGAGGTCGGGCATCTTCCAGTCCAGCAGCAGCAGGGGATATCGCGCGGGCGCCGTCGCTTCCATCTGACGGAGCGCGTCGGGTCCCGAGGCGGCCAGGTCCACCGAGAACCCCATGCCCTGCAGCAGGCCGCGGAGGATGATCCGCGACGTCTCGTTGTCGTCGACGACCAGCACCCGAAGGCCGCGCAGGTCCGGGTGCGGCTCGAGGACCCGCCGCTTCGCCGCGCCGATCGCGCAGTCGATGGTGAACGAGAACGTGCTGCCCTTGCCCGGCTCGCTCGTAACCCAGATCCGGCCGCCCATCAGCTCCGTCAGCCGCCGGCAGATCGACAGCCCGAGTCCGGTACCACCGTACCGGCGGGTCGTCGACGTGTCGGCCTGGGAGAACGGCTGGAAGAGCCGGTCCATCTGCTCCTGCGTCATGCCGATGCCAGTGTCCCGCACGGAGAAGAGCAGCGTGACCCGATCGGCCTGCCGGGTCTCCACGCGTACGGTCACGACGATCTCGCCCGCCTCGGTGAACTTCAGCGCGTTGTTGCCGAGGTTCACGAGGATCTGGCCGAGGCGAAGCGGGTCGCCGGTGAGCGCCACCGGCACGTCGTCGGCGCGGTCGAAGAGCAGCTCGAGCTTCTTCTGCTGGGCCTTGGTGCCGAGCAGGGCCGCCACGTTGTCCAGCACGTCGTCCAGCGAGAAGTCGACCTGCTCGACCTGCAGCATGCCGGCTTCGATCTTCGAGAAGTCGAGGATGTCGTTGATGATGCCCAGCAGCGACTCGGCCGCGTGATGGGCCTTGGTCAGGTAGTCGGCCTGCTGCGACGTGAGCTGGGTCTGCAGCGCCAGGTGCGTCATCCCGATGATGGCGTTCATGGGCGTGCGGATCTCGTGGCTCATGTTCGCCAGGAAGTTGCTCTTCGCCTGCGTCGCCGCTTCGGCTTCGTCGCGCGCCCGCTCCAGCGCCTCCTGCATGTCCTTCAGTTCCGAGATGTCCATGAGCACGCCCGCGGCGCGCAGCGGCCGTCCGTCGGCGTCCCGCTCCAGTGCGCGTCCCACGGACAGCATCCAGCGGTGGCTGCCGTCGGCGAACCGGATGCGCTCCTCGACGCTGAACACCTCGGTCTCCCCACTGAGAAACGCGACGGTGACCCCGGTGGCACGCTCGCGGTCGTCCGGATGGATCAACTCGGCCCAGGCCGGGACACCGCCCCGGAACGGGGACCAGCGGTCGGCGCTTTCCCGCAACTGCAGCGGTGGGTAGCCCAGGTGGGTCTCCAGCATGTCGTTCGCGAGCATCACGCCCGTGCGGACGTCCAGGTCCCAGAGTCCGAGGTTGGCGC
The DNA here is from genome assembly GCA_050183355.1 of Vicinamibacterales bacterium. Taxonomy (GTDB): domain Bacteria; phylum Acidobacteriota; class Vicinamibacteria; order Vicinamibacterales; family UBA2999; genus CANKJK01. Next base: position 3,545 of record JBFXBH010000151.1, read on the forward strand.
CGCTGGCGGCCGCCGCCAGGCGCTCTTCGTTGATCTGGAGCTGGGCCCGCTCGGCCGAGAGCTGGGCGTTGACGCTCCGGAGTTGATCCTGGGCTGCCCGCCGCTCCGTGATGTCGCGTACGGCCGCGACGACCTGCAGCCCCTCCTCGGTTTCGAGCGGGCTGAGGCTGATCTCGACGGGCACCCGGGATCCGTCCTTCCGCAGGGCCCACAGGTCCTGCGCGA
>JBFXBH010000151.1:3869-5462 GCA_050183355.1 Vicinamibacterales bacterium
CCGTCCTGGTCGAAGACCGGGGCACTGATGAAGGCCGCCGCGGCGCCGTACGCCGGCGCATACGGTGCAAAGTCCACGAAGTGGCCGTCTCCGCCGGGCGCCGTCCCGATGGCGCGCTCGAACGCCTGCGCCAGCCCGCTGTCGCGGAAGGCGCCGTTGCGCACGTTCGTGCCGAAGTCGATCGCCTTCTCGCTGGAGTAGACCACCGTGCCGTCCACCGCGATGAGCAGGACGTCGGAGTAGCCGAAGGTCTCCGTCAGGCCGCGGGCGATGGGATGGAAGGTGGCGTGGGCCCGGTCGTAGTCGGTCCCCGTGCCCGCGTCGGCCAGCAGCTCCTTCTGACCCGGCGGGTTCGGATTGCCGGCGAGGTAGATCGTCTGCAGCAGGCGCGCCGGCTCCGGCAGCGCCAGGTACTGCGGAGTCCCGGGCCAGGTCTGCCCGGCGGCTTCCATGGCGGGCCGGACGCGGTCCTCGTAGAACTGCCCGAGCGGGGCGGCATCCGCGACGGCGGATCTGGAGAGCTGGCGCGGCAGGGCCGCCACGGCCGCCGGCATGTCCCGCAGGGCGAGCTGCGTGTTGAGCCGCCGCGATGCCAGGGAGATGTCGTCGCGGATGCGCTTGAAGTAGGCGACCACCAGACGGCCCCTCGACGCGCGCACGGCGTCGACCTGTCCCATCGCCTGCGAGCGCAGCGCCGATTCGACGCCCAGGTAGGCGACCCAGCCCACCAGCAGGGCCGCGGCCACGATGACCGCGGTCGAGGCGCCGATCAGCTTGGTCGAGACTTTGAGGTCGCGCAGGTTCCGGCCGACAGGCGCCATGGGAGTTGCGGCGTATGTTACCGCCGAAGGCCCGGCGGCATCACCGCACGGCCGAGCTCCCCTGGGCTCACGCGGGCGTGACGGTGAGGTAGGATTCCGACGCCCGTTTCTGCGAGGTCCACAGAGATGTCAGACGACACGTTCGAGTCCGAGTTCGTCCACCGCTTCAAGAACAAGCTGGCGATCGCCGGCGGGTTCGTGCGTCTGTTGCTGGACGAGTGCACGCCGGACGACCCGAAACGTCCAGACCTCCTGCAGGTGCAGGACGCGCTCAATGAGCTGGGCCGGATGCTGGCGACCCAGACGGGCCGCCGCAAGTAGCGGCCGCTACCGCCGCAGCAGCGCCTGCATCGCGCTCGCGAGGTCCTCGGGCATCGCAGGCTTCGGAATCCGGACGGGCGTGACGGCGGCCACCGCGGCGTTGGCGGCCGCGTCGGACGCGCCGGAACTCACCGCCACGGGCAGATCCGGGCGTGTCCGCCTGAGACGCTCCACCAGCGCGGCGCCCGTCATGGTCGGCATCGAGAAGTCCGTGATCACGGCGTGAAACTCGGAAGGATTGGCCTCGAACGCGGCGATCGCATCCTCCGGGCTGCTGAAGCCCGTGCAGCGATAGCCCAGGCGCGTCAGCAGGCGCTGGGTGAGCAGCACCAGCGCCTCTTCGTCGTCGACGTACATCACGTGCTCGCCGTTGCCGCGAGCGGGTGTCTGCGCTGCTGGACCGGACACGCGCCGCGGAGCATAGCATGACGATTCCGTCGCCGGGAGTCGC
>JBFXBH010000151.1:5562-6701 GCA_050183355.1 Vicinamibacterales bacterium
CAGGTCGAGACGGCCGGCACGGCCGAAGAGGCGGTGGAGATCGTCCGCCGGCGGGCGCCGGCCGTCGCGCTGATCGACGTCCACATGCCGGGACACGGCGGCCTGTGGCTCTGCGAGCAGATCCGGGCGCTCTCGCGCGATACCGCGATGATTCTCGCCACCTCGGACGCCCAGGTGCCGCCGACCACCAGCATGAAGCGCGGCGTGACCAGCTACGTCGTCAAGCCGATCGACGCCGCGATCCTGTTGAAGGCCGTCGCCGCGGGCTTTCAATGGTGGGCGACCGAGGGGCAGCATCAGATGCCGCCCGCGGTCTCGGCCGCGATGGCTGCCGCCAGGGCGCAGGAGGAGACCAGGCGGGCGCAGGCGGCGGAACGCGGTGGTGCCGCGGGCGCCCGAGGCGGCCGGCGCGGCTGGATGCCGCTGGTCTGGGTCGCGGCGGCCGCGCTGCTGGTCGCGGCGGCCGGCGCCGGGTGGTGGTACTTCATCCGGAACGGCCAGAGCGCCGTCGTCGGGCGACTCTCCGCCGCCGCGGCCACCGTGCGGGCGTTCGGCCCGTCCGGCGCGGAAATCTCCCAGGGCAGCGGCTTCTTCGTCGGGCCGGATGTCTTCGTCACCGCGCACCATGTCGTGCGTGGTGCGACCCGTGTCTCACTGCAGGGCGCCGGCGGCTCGTCCGCCGTGGCCGGAGTCCTGGGCGTCGACAGCGAGCATGACCTGGCCGTCCTCAAGACGGTGCCGGCGGCGGCGTCCTATCTGCAACTGGCCGATGGCGAGCCTGCCGTGGGTGACGCGGTGTTGGTCTTTGGCACGCCGCTCGGCCTGCAGGGCACGCTGTCCACGGGGATTGTCAGCTCGATCGCGCTGACCGTGCCGATGCGGCTCCAGATCACGGCGGCGATTTCGCCGGGGTCCAGCGGCAGTCCGGTGGCCAACGACGCCGGCGACGTGGTCGGCGTGGCGGTGTCCTCCCGGGAAGCGGGGCAGGCGTTGAACTTCGCGGTCCCCGCGCGCTTCGTCCAGGCGATGGTCCGCCGCGCCGGCCCGGTCGCTCCGCTGGTGGCTGCCGCCCGGGGCGCCTTCGACGACCGCGAACGGGAGGAGCTGGTCGGGCCCGTCCGGTCCGTCGTGCACGAGTC
>JBFXBH010000152.1:0-6695 GCA_050183355.1 Vicinamibacterales bacterium
AAGCCCGCCGCGGCGAACTCCACCGCGAGCGGCAGGCCGACGTAGCCGAGGCCGATCACGCCCACACGGGCCGTGCGGTTCTCGATCTTGCCTTTCAGGGTCTCTGCGGTCATGGGCGGCACTCAGCGCTCGATGCGGGCGTCGGCGTGGGGCGCGCGGCTGAGCCGCGCGATGTCGGCGTCGACCATCATCGAGACCAGTCCCTGGAAGTCCACGCTCGGCGTCCAGCCCAGGTCCTTCTTCGCCTTCGCGGGGTCGCCGATCAGCAGGTCGACCTCGGCCGGGCGCAGGAACGCCGGGTCCGTGCGGACGTACTGCTTCCAGTCGAGACCGGCGTGCGCGAACGCCGCCTCCACCAGTTCCTGCACGGTGTGCGTCACGCCCGTCGCGATCACGTAGTCGTCGGCCTTCGGCTGCTGCAGCATCAGCCACATCGCGCGGACGTAGTCGCCGGCGAAGCCCCAGTCGCGGGAGGCGTCCAGGTTGCCGAGCGCGAGATCCTTCGCGAGCCCGAGCGTGATGCGGGCCACGCCGTCCGTCACCTTGCGCGTCACGAACTCGAGGCCGCGGCGCGGTGACTCGTGGTTGAACAGGATGCCCGACACCGCGAACAGGTCGTAGCTCTCGCGGTAGTTGACGGTGATGTAGTGCCCGAAGACCTTCGACACGCCGTAGGGGCTGCGCGGATAGAACGGCGTCAGCTCCGTCTGCGGCACCTCGCGCACGCGGCCGTACATCTCGCTCGACGACGCCTGGTAGATGCGGATCGACGGGTCGACCCTCCGGATGGCCTCGAGCACGCGCGTCACGCCCTGCGAGTTGAACTCGCCGGTCAGCATCGGCTGGTCCCACGACGCCGGCACGAACGACATGGCGGCGAGGTTGTAGAACTCGTGCGGCTTCACGTCCTGCACGATCCGTTCGATCGACAACTGGTCGAGCAGGTCGCCGGGCCGCAGCGTGATGCGGTCGAGGAGGTGCTCGATGCGCCAGAAGTTCGGCGCGCTCGACCGGCGCACGATGCCCGTGACCTCGTACCCCTTCTCGAGCAGCAGCTCGGCCAGGTACGACCCGTCCTGCCCCGTGATCCCGGTGATGACCGCCCGCTTTGCCATACGCGTAACCGTGCTCCCGCTCTACGCCCGGGGCGAACCCGGGGGTGCCGTCCCGGCCATCGGGCCGAGCCAGCGTTGAAGTGCGTCCTGCCAGGCCGGCATCGGGAACCCCGCGGCCGCCAGCCTGGCGTTCGACAGCGCGCAGTACCGCGGGCGCGGCGCCCGCATCCGCACGTCCTGCAGCGTGATCGGCGTGATGCGCGCCGGCAGGCCCAGCACCCGCGCCGCTTCGGCCGCCACCCGTTCCCAGGTGTCGGCCCCGGAGTTCACGCAGTGGTAGAGACCCGCGTCGGCCTCCACGTCGATCAGGTGCCGCGTGGCCGCCGCCACGTCGGCCATGTAGCTCGGCGTCACCACGCGATCGGTGAAGGCCCGGACGTCCTCACCCGCCCGGAGCCGCTCGACGATCGCATCGAGCGACCCGCGCGGCCCCGTCCAGTCCGCCGGACAGCCGAACAGGCTCTCCACCCGGAGCACGATCGCCCTCGGCGCCTCGAGCGCGAACCGCTCGCCGAGCCACTTCGACGCGGCGTACACGCTCCGCGGCCGGGTGGCATCGGCTTCCACATACGGCCGATCGGCTTCCCCGTCGAATACGAAGTCGGTGCTGTAGTGAACCAGCCGGGCTCCCGACCGGGCCGCCGCCTCCGCCAGATTCCGGACGCCGAAGGCATTGCCGGCCAGCGCGCCCGCGGCGTCGTCCTCCGCCGCCTCGACGTCGTTGTAGCCCGCGCAGTTGATGACGACCGCGGGCCGCGCCTCCGCGATCGCCGCCCGGACCATGCGTGCGTCGGAGATATCGAGCGCGCGCCGCGTCAGGGCCACGACCTGCCGTCCGGCCAGCGCATCCGCGACGAACCGGGCCAACCGGCCGCCCGCGCCCGTCACGAGGACCGGTTCCTGCACCTCTGTTCTTCGCACGCGCCAGCCATGCATCGTACCATCTTCGGCAGAGCCCCCGCACCTGTGGAACCCATTGAGATCGACGTCGCCGTCATCGGCGGAGGGGTCATCGGCCTCGCCGCCGCCCGCGCCGTGGCCGCCGGCGGCCGCACGGCCTGTGTCCTCGAACGCGAACCCCGGCCCGGGATGGGCACCAGCACGCACAACAGCCAGGTCATTCACGCCGGGCTCTACTACCCGCCCGGCAGCCTGAAGGCCCGGCACTGCATCGCCGGGGCGGCGGCGCTGTACGCGTTCTGCGAGGCGCACCGGGTCCCCGTCGCGCGCCCCGGCAAACTGGTCGTGGCCTACTCGGACGAGGAGGCCGTCCGGCTGGAGGCCATCCGCGCGCGGGGCGTCGCCAACGGCGCCTCGCGGCTGACGATGGTGGATCCCGCGTTCGTCCGCGCCCGCGAGCCGCACCTGCGCCCGCCGGTGGCCGCCCTGTTCTCGCCGGACACCGGCATCCTCGAGGCCGAGGTGCTGGTCCGCACGCTCGCGGGCCTGTGCCGGGAGCGTGACGTGGCGCTGCTCACCGGCACGCCGCTCCTGGCCTGCGAGCCCGCGACGGACGCCATCACGCTGGTCACGCCGGCCGAGCGCATCCGGGCGCGGGCCGTCGTCAACGCGGCAGGTCTCTACGCCGACGAGGTGTCCGCAATGGCCGGCGGTGATCCGTTCACGATCTACCCCTGCCGCGGCGAGTACGCCGAGCTGGTGCCCTCGCGCCGCGGCTGGGTGAACGGCCTGGTGTATCCGCTGCCGCACACGCACGGCCTCGGCGTGCACATCACGAAGACGGTGGCCGGCACGGTGACGTTCGGCCCGACAGCGGCGTACCAGGACCGGAAGGACGACTACGAAGCGAACCGGCTGCCGATCGAGGCGTTCCTGGAGCCGGCGCGGGAGCTGCTGCCGAACGTCACGCTGGCGGACCTGCGGCCCGGCGGCACCGGCATCCGGCCGAAGCTCCATCCCCCATCGGAGTCGTTCGCGGATTTCCTGATCGGCCGCGACTCACGCGTGCCGCGGCTGATCCACGCGGCGGGCATCGAGTCGCCCGGGCTGACGGCCTGCCTCTCGATCGCGCAGGATCTCGCCGCCCTCGTCGCCGAGACCTGCTGACGCGGTTGAGCGGGAGCGCCGGGGGCACGTCGCCGTGCGGGCGCGACTGTGGAGCATGCCGTCTTCACGACAAACGCACCGCAGGCGCCGGGTGGGATGTCGACGGTGGGACCCGTAGGGGGATCAAGCTACGGGCGGCGACAGGGTTCCCGCCCGGATGCGACAGGTCCGCCGGAGGTGCGTTTGTCCGGCATGCGGAACCGGAGCGCCCGCACGGCGACGTGCCCCCGGCGCTCCCGCGCCACGCGGGCTCTCGCGCGGCCGGACCCTGGGGCGGCGCGCCGATCAGCGTGCCGGCGGCACGCCGCGGAAGGCCTCGGTCTCGCCAGCCGCCTTGATGTACCGGTCGGCGTCCCCCGGCAGCAGGAAGCGCTCCCGCACCAGGTCCCTCGTTGCCCGGGTCACGGCGGCGACGAACCCGTTGCGATCGCCGTAGCGCTCTTCGAGCGAGCGGCGCGGGTCGCCGGCAGCCAGGCGCTCCTGCCTCGTGGCCGCGAACGGAAAGTACGACCCGGCCAGACCGCACATCTCCGGCGCACGCGCCCCCGGACGCACGTTCCATCCGACATTGGTGCCGAGTGGCACGCGCACGTGAATCGTGCGCACGCCGGGAACGCTGTTGCCGTCCGCGTCCGCCTTCGGCACCCACAGGCGATACGCCCCGCCGGTGTTCGGGGGCAATGTCGTCTGAATCCCGCCGACCGGGCCGAACAGGGGACCGAAGTCGAGCGCGGACAACTCGTTGATGCCGCCCGGCATCGCCGCACCGGGGATTCGTGGAAATGCCCGCAGGTACTCCTCGACCGTCACCAGGCCCCCGTCCGCGAGCGTCGGGAAGTTGCTGCGCGGCGGCTCGGTCCCCTTGTCGACCCACGCGTCCATCGCGACCGTCAGGGCCCGGGTGAGCGCCACGTTCCCGCCCGCGCCGTGCTGCGGGTTCTGGCAGTTCGGCGCCGTGCTCGACGGCGTCGTCAGCAGGCCCGTCAGGCCGCTGCCGTGGCCCGACGACGTCTGCAGGTACAACCGGACCTTCGGATGCTGCGCCACGGGCGTCCCGCGCCCGTCGACGACGTTCAACGAACTCTTCCACGACCAGAACTCGAAGTCGCCGTCGATCTGGATGACGAACGGGTCGGTCGCCGGGCGCTTGAGGATGCCGTCGGTGATGCCCGTCACCGGGTCGGTCGTCACGGCGAACGTGAAGGGCGCCACGGCGTTCGACACGTAGTCCTGGTGCTGATCCTGCCCGGAGTAGAACGTCGGGTGCGTGAACGCGACGTTCGAGAACAGCCGGTGCGCGCCCGCGGTGTTGATCAGGACCGCGTCGAACACCTTGCGGTGCGACTCGTCCTCGTTCATGCCGAGGTACAGCCATTCGCGCAGGTACATCCCCGTCGACGAGCTGCCCGATCCGTACGCGTGCCGCAGCCCGACGTCGGTCGCGGTCAGGGCCAGCGGGTTGGCATTGCCGGCGTCGTCCTTCGTCTGATAGCGGAGGAACGAGGCGAGGTCGCGCGTCACGACCAGTCCGAGTCCCATGACCACCGGATCCTTCGCCGGATAGATGAGCTCGTAGATCTGGCCGGGCGTGAAGCCCTCGAAGAGGCAGACATCCGTCGGCGACGCCGTCAGCGACTCCCGGCCCTTCGGGCACCGTCCGAAGGCCCAGCGGTCCGGCGCCACCGGTGTCCGCGCGGCGCGCGCGTTCGCGCGGACGGTCAACGTGGAGCGTGACGTCGAGAGATCCGCGGCGGGCTCGGGCCGGAATCCGCCGACGAGCGCCTGCGAGAACGTCGCCGAGTTGACCTGGAGCTCCACGCGGGACATCTGGACGATCGCCGACCCGTCCGGCTGCTTCGCCACCGGGAGACTCGCGAACAGCCGCCCCGGAGCGGGCGCCTGGTCGCCGTGCCAGCCGGCGTCGACGTACAGATAGCCCTGTCGCAGCAGAAACCCGTCGCCGACGGCGGCCGCGTCGATCGGGTCCACGTACACCCCGGCGGACACGCCCGGCGCGCTGCGGCCCATCAGCTCGACCTGCCCGCCACGGTTGTTGATGCCGAAGAACAGTTTGCGATTGCTCTTCGCCGGGCTGGTGGGCCGGAGGATGTAGAACGGCGAGCTGAACTCCACCATCCCCCGCGCGTTGCGCGGGGCCTTGTCGATGTTGACGATGACGGCGTTCAGCGGGTCGCGCGGGTCGACCTCGAAGTGTGCCACGCCGTCGAGCCGCTCGTACGGCCCTGCAGTCCCCCAGCTCGCGCCGGCCGCGAAGGGGCGCGTCTGCTGGATGTCCAGCCGGACAACCCGTGCCTCGGCAAGCGCGGCGGTCAACAGCACGGCCGCGAGTGTTCCGTACGAACGGATCGGCATAGCCACCCTCCTCCTCATTCGCGTTTGCCGCGATGGTAGGGCACGTCACCGCTCCGGTCAGCGCGCAGTATCGCCGCTGATAGCGAGGCAGGGCGTTCGCGGCGCCGGCGCCGCGCTACTGGATGCTGAGCAGCGTGATGTCGAACACGAGCGTGGCGTTGGGCGGGATCGGCCCGGAGCCGCGGCAGCCGTAGGCGAGGTTCGGCGGCAGGATCAGGCGGCGCTGCCCGCCGACGCGCATGCCGGGCACGCCCAGGTCCCAGCCGGCGATCACCTGGCCAGCGCCGATCGTGAACGAGAAGCTCGTGCTCGAGTCGAACGCGTTGCCCTTCCCGTCGGGACGGCTCGTGTCGTAGAACCAGCCGGTGTAGGAAACCATCACGCGATTGCCCGTGACGGCAGTGGCGCCGGTGCCGGGCGTGAGATCCGTCTGCGTGTATGTGCCGACGGAGGTCTGGAAGCTGGAGGGTGAGGTGGGCGACCCGCAGGCCGCCAGTGTGACGCCGGCCGCGACAGCCAGCACGAGCCCGAGACGCATCAGAACGCGGTTCATCATCGGGTCATTGTACCGGTGCGTCCAGATTGACCCGCGAGTCCTGACGACCCCAGCGGAGAACGCGGTGCTCGCGCTCCGCGGGCGCCTGTGAAGGGCACCCGGCTCGCCCCTTCAGTCGCGCTCCGCGCCGCGTTCTCCGCGGGGTCGCCAGGACTCGCCTCCGGCGCACCGGCACGTCCGCGACCGGCCGAGACAGGCCCGCCGACGAGCGCCGCAGCGGCGCGGGTGGCTGCGGGTGGGGCAATCCGGTGACAGGACCCGCGCCACCGGGCGCTTCTCGCGGGTTCAATGTGTCATCGCGTAGACGACCAGGTCCGCGCCGACCGCGTAGGCCACCGTGGAGAAGCGGCGGAAGTAGTCCGGGCTCACCGCCTCCTCTTCGTAGGCATCGCCGAAGTCGGTGTTGTGCGTCATGAAGACCATGACGCGGCCCGTTCCCGGCTCGAGCACCGCGCGTGGCGGCGTCTCCGGGCTGTCAAAGCGCTCGGCGGTCTGCCGCTGGTTCACCCACAGGCCGACGTTCGGAATCTGCGGCACGCGCTCGATCACGAAGAGCGTCCGGAACAGCGGGTGGTCGATCGGCA
>JBFXBH010000153.1:0-6670 GCA_050183355.1 Vicinamibacterales bacterium
TCACGCCGATCGTGAACTGGCCGGAGGTGGCGATCCTGGGCGTCTCACGCGGCGCGATGGAGCCGGTCTGGAGGAACGGCGCGTTCGAGCCGCGCCTGATGCTGCCGCTCTCGCTCTCCTACGACCACCGCCTCATCGACGGCGCCGACGCGATCCGCTTCCTCCGCTGGATCATCGAGACCCTCGAACAGCCCCACCGGCTGGCCCTCGTGGAGTAGCGCCGGACGGGGCGCAGCCGCCGCCCGCGAATCACGCTGATCGCGGGAAGGCGCCGTGTCAGCCCGGGCTCAGACGGCGTGGTGGTCCGAGGGCCGGCAGCAGGGCGGGAGCTCGCGTGACACGAGCTCGACGACGCGCCGGGCCTTCGTCAGGAAGTCCGTCGCGTTCGGGACGACCACGCGGTTCGGGTGTCCCTCCCACGCACGCACGATGCGTTCGTCGATCGCCGCGGCCTCCGCGGCGGATTCGATCCGCAGGGGATTGGTACGGTTGTACCCCCCTTCAGCAGACGGCGTGCGGAGGTGGATGACCATGTCGTACCGCGCCAGCTCCTCCTCCCGCACGGCGTGCACGGACTCCCAGAAGTCCTCGGGGCCCGGCCAGTAGGCCCAGCCGTCGGCCGTGCCGCGGTCGCAGAGCAGGATCGCCGCGTTGTCCTGCGCCGCAATCTCCAGTTCGCGTTGCACGTGGAAGATCGCGCGCTGCGCCGCCCGGCGTCCGTTGACGCTCGCGGCCCGTGGAAACCCGCCGCCGAACACGATGCCCGCCGCCTCGCCGAGCACCTGGACGTGCGGGCAGAACGTCTGCCGGATCATCTCGAGCGTGGCGGTCTTGCCGGCACCCGGCCCACCCGTGAGCACCACGCGTCGAGCCGTGTGAACTTCAGCGCACTGGCAGGCGTGCATGGGGCGGCGCTCCGGGAGGGCAGGTCAGCGGCTGAGGGCCGCTTCGTGTGCGTCGGCCTGTTCGTGCGCGTGGTAGGAGCTGCGCACGAGGGGGCCGGACTCCACGTGCGTGAAGCCGAGGGCCATGGCCGCCACCTTCAGTTCCGCGAACTCATCCGGATGGTAGTACCGCTTCATCTCGGTGTGCGCGGGGCTGGGGCGCAGGTACTGCCCGATGGTCAGGATCTGCACGCCGACCTCGCGCAGGTCCGCGAACACCTGCAGGATCTCGTCGCGTTCCTCGCCGAGGCCGACCATGATGCCCGTCTTCGTCGCGATGTGCGGCGCGTACGTCCGGGACCGGTCGAGCAGTTCGAGCGAGCGCGGATAGCGGCCGCCCGAGCGCGCCATCCGATAGAGACGCGGCACGGTCTCGATGTTGTGGTTCAGCACATCGGGGCCGGCGTCGAGCACCGTTCTGAGCGGGCCTTCCTTGCCCTGGAAGTCCGGAATCAGCACCTCGATCCGGCAGTCGGGCCGCTGCGCCCGCGTCTGGCGAATCGTCTCCGCGAAGATGCCGGCGCCGCCGTCGGGCAGGTCGTCGCGGTCCACGGACGTGATGACCGCGTGCTTCAGCCCCATCGAGACGATCGCCTGGGCCACGCGTCCCGGCTCCGCGGTGTCCAGCTCCTTCGGCTTCCCGTGCGCCACCGCGCAGTAGGTGCAGGCGCGCGTGCAGATGTCGCCGAGGATCATGAAGGTCGCCGTGCCGTGGTGCCAGCACTCGCCGATGTTGGGGCAGTGGGCATCCTCGCAGACGGTGTTGAGCTTCAGGTCCGCCATGATGGACTTCAGGCGGATGAAGTTCTCCGACCCGGGGGCACGGACCTTCAGCCAGGCCGGCTTGGGCTCCCGCGGCCGGACGAAGGTCAGGGGCGCTTCCTGCATCGGCCTCCAGTGTACCTGAGAGCACGCCGTGGGCCCCGGGAGGGTCGGCTATCATGCGCGCTTCCGGACGTCAGCGTCAGTGCCGGATCTTCGGCTCGGGCATTGGGAGGCACTGAACTCGTGCGGCAGGCAGGGATTGGGACGCCGGTCATCGGCGCGCCGGACCGGGGTTCCGGTCTTGTTCTCGACGACCTGGGGCGGCTGCGCTATCCCGGTTGGTCGGTCCAGGTATCTGTGGCCTATCCGGAGATGGACGTCGCCTGCCTCGGACCACATGCCGCCGCGTGAACATGCGACGCGCCAACAGATGTCCCTCGATACGCGTTTAGATGGGTATGACCACCCAGTCCCTGGCCGGAGACCTGCCAGCCATGGTCGATGAGGAGCCCTCTCACCGCTTGGCCTATCTGTTCGACACCCACTACTCGCGGCTGTACCGGCTGGCCAGGAGGCTGGTTCCTACCGCGGATGATGCTCGCGATCTCGTACAGGACGCGTTTCTGAGAGTGGCCCGTAAGCCGGCAGCTGTCCCGAGGGGACGCTCGGCCGAGGAGGCGTGGCTCGTGCGGTGCCTGGTCAATCTCCGACGTGACCAGTGGCGGCGCGAAGCCGTTCGGAGCCGCCACGACCTGAAGGGGGACGGACGCGCCAGCGTCCCTGGGACGCAGGAGGCCGGTGTCATTGCTCACGCGCTGGTGTGGCGTGGTCTCGACGCGCTGGCGCCGCGTCGTCGGACAGTCGTGGTGCTGCACGAGCTTGAGGGCCTGACGGTAGAAGCCATCGCGAGCCTTCTCGGTATTGCCGCCGTGACGGCCCGCTGGCACCTGGCGAAGGGCCGTCGCGAACTTGCGTCGGTTCTGAAGCCACTCCTTGGAGGCTCGTATGAGGACCATTAGCGAACTGCTGCAAGCGGCCGATCCGCTCCGGCATGAACCGGCGATCCCTGAAGAACTCCAGGCGCGGGCGCGCCGGGCCGTCATGGCTGCTGCCGGGGAGTCCGTCTTCGCCGAGGCGCCGGGGCGCCGCCGGCTCGCGTGGGGTGCTGCCGCTGCGTTGCTGTTGCTGGCGACAGCGCTCACGGCCGGACTCTGGCCGACCGGTGGCGCGGTCCTGCTGGCGGCTATCAGATTCGAGGTGCGCCTGGCTGAGGAGGGCCCTGGCCCTGGCCTCCTCGAGATGCCGGTCGCCGGAGCGGGACGCTCAGTCCATGTTCACAAGGCGCCCATTGTTACCAACGATGATATTGCGCAGAGCCGTGTGGTGACAGCCGGCGACGGCACCGAATTCGGAGTCTCGATTCAGTTCACACAGGGCGGGGCGGAGAAACTGCGTCAGGCGACGGCAGCGCACATCGGAAGGCCGGTGGCGTTGCTGATTGACGGTCAGGTGGTCATGGCACCAGTACTCAGGAGTCCGCTGGGCAACGCTGCGTCCATCTCCGGCCGCTACACCCGAGCGGAGGCGGACCGGATCGTGGCGGGAATGGCCAAGGACGGCAATTGAGCCAGATAGGCGCGGACTGTGTTCCTACGAGCTCCGCTTGATGTGTCGAAGATAGACCTCCTCCAGACTCGGGCGAGACGTCCGAAGGGATGTCACGCCCCCCTGCACCAGTCGCTCGAGCACACGGGAGGCCGCAGCCTCCTCGCTGAGCTCGATGCGGTAGGCCTCGAGTGTTCCGGTGAACGAGACCGATGCCACGCCAGGCAGCGAGCGGACGGCGTCGACCAGGGACGCGTCCTGGCACAGGAAGTCGATGCGCTCATGCTGACTCATCAGCGTTGACAGGGTCCGTGGCGTTTCGACTGCCAGCCTCCGGCCGTGGTCGATCAGCGTGACACGATCGCAGACATCCTCGGCCTCGGCCATGTCATGCGTGGTGAGCAGCAGAGTGCGACCTTCCGCCCGCAACTCCCGCAGGAGCGCTCGTACGTCGCGGGCACCGACCGGATCCATCCCGATCGTGGGTTCGTCCAGGAACAGCACGCGCGCGTTGGCGATCAGTCCCCGCGCCAGGTGCAGGCGCTGCTTCATCCCTCTCGAGAACGTTTCGACGAGGTCGTCGGCACGGGATAGGAGCCCCACGCGCTCGAGCAGCGCTGGCACACGAAGCGCGGTGTCGCGGGCTGACACGTGATAGAGCGCCGCCCAGAACTCCAGGTTCTGCCGTGCCGTCAGGACTCCGTAGAGTCCCGTTTCGCCCCCGAGCACGATACCGATCTGCTGACGGACGGCCCTGGCCTCACGGACGACGTCCCTGTTGAACACCGACGCCGTTCCGCTGGTCGGCAGGAGGATGGTGCAGAGCATCTTGACCAACGTGGTCTTGCCCGCGCCATTCGGCCCGAGCAGCCCGTGGATCTCACCCTCGGCCACATCCATGGTCAGCGCATCGAGCGCGACGACGTCAGGCTGTCCATTGCGTCCCGCATAGCGCCGGGTGAGTTCACGGGTCTGAATCGCCGTCACAGTCGGATCCCCCTCACAGCAACTCGATCGCGCCGCGGCGTTGGGCCAGGGCCGTTGTGCGGTCCAGCGTCAACAGTCCGAGGCCGAACCACGCCAGACCGATGAGGAACTCGATGCCCAGTCCGGGCAGAGACTCACCGGGCGTGCCGCCCGCGAGAAGCAGCCGTATCGACTGCAGGCCATGGGTCATGGGCAGGCCAAGGGCGAGGCGTTGCACGCTGTCGGGCCAGAAGGTCACCGGGACGACGACGCCACAGATGGCGGTCATGCTGATGGTCACCGCGTTCTGCGCGATGTTTCGCAGCCTGGGCACCCAGTTGACGAGTGAGCCCAGGCAGAAGGCGAAGCCGTAGGAACTCAGGCAGACGAGGGCGAGGCACAGCAGCACCCAGACCGACTGGAGCAGGGCGACGTGGAGTTCGAAGAGCGGCGCCAGGATGACGAATGTCATGACCGATGTGGCGATCCCGTTCAGGAGCCAGACCGTCGTACGGCCCAGCATCACGGGCACGAGGCTCGAGGGCGCGGCGACGAGCATGGCGTAGGTGCCTCCGAACATCCTGTCCCAGGTGAACGCCTGCACGGTCCAGCCGGTGAACTGCACGCCGACGATGACAATCTGGCCGATGAGGAGAAAGCGAACGACATCGTCGGAGCCGAGCACCCGGCCCAGCAGGACCCACATCGCGGCACTCGTCGTGACGCGCATGATGTGCGTCATGAGCCAGACCGTGCCGCTCTGCCAGAAGCGACGGAAGTCCTGGACTCCCAGCGTGACGCCGTTGCGGTAGATGCGGAGCCAGTTCACAGGCCGAGCGTGCCTTCACGCCTCAGGTGACCGAGGAGCCGCCCGAACAAGACCGCACCGATGGCGCCGCCCGCGAACCCCAGCGCAACAACCGCCCCGAGGCGGAGCCCCACGTTCTCGGGAGGCGCGGGCTGGAGCGCGTCGCGCAGAAGCCCGGCGGACCAGGAGAAGAAGATCGCCCGGCTGATGGGCTGAACGGCCTCGGGAAGAAACGTGATCGGGACCAGCACGCCGCTGAGGAGATACAGTGGACCGGCGAGCGCGTTCTGGTAGGTGCGTGTCGTCTTACCGAAACAGAAGACGACGGACGCGATGAGGGCGGTGACGGCCGCCGCCCCTGACGTGACGAGCAAGGTTGCCAGTCCGACCCACGGGTGGTGCAGGTGGACTTCGATGCCGAAGACCCATCGTGCAATGGCCCAGGCCTCAACGAAGCCGGCCATCCCGATCACGGTCAGAATCCAGATCCGCGCGAGCAGCGGGAGGTAGTAGGACGTGGGGCTCGCGACGACGAGTTCCAGCGTCTGGCCCTGGCGTTCGTTCGCCAGGATCTCGCTCCCGATGAAGAGGGCCATCTGGCCAACACTCATCAAGACAGCTGCGACGAGCGCGTAGCCGGCCAGGTCACTTCGGCCGGAGTGCTGCAGGATGGCCAGGGCAACAGCTGACGACAGCGGAATCGTCAGAATGGGAAACAGGTCTTCGATGTTGCGCCGGGTCATCCGGAGCTGGGCGACCGCCGCGGCCAGCCCGGGGTGCATCCGCGTTTACCGCGCGAGCGCCGCTTCGTGGGCGCCGGCCTGCTTGTGCGCGTGATACGAGCTGCGAACGAGCGGGATCTCGTCGCGTTCCTCGGGCTCCCGCGGCCGGACGAAGGTCAGGGGCGCTTCCTGCATCGGCCTCCAGTGTACCTGAGGCGGCGCCGAGGCCACGGGACGGTCGGCTATCATGCGCTCCATGCAGAAGCTCTCGATCATGTGGCTCGGCCACGGCACGGTCCTGTTCACCACACCCGGCGGCAAGCGCGTGCTGGTGGACCCCTGGCTGCAGGGCAACCCGTCGTGCCCGCCGGCCTTTCACAAACCCGGCAAGGTCGACCTGATCCTGGTCACGCACGGCCACTCCGACCACATCGATGACCTGCTCTCGACGGTCCGCGAGACGGCCGCGCCGGTCGTCGGGATCTTTGAACTGTGCACCTGGCTGGGCAGCAAGGGCGTCACGAACACGGTGGCGATGAACAAGGGCGGCGGCGTGGATGTCGACGGGCTGCGCATCACGATGGTCGACGCGCGCCACAGCGCCGGCTACGTGGACAACGGCGTGATGGTCTACATGGGCGAGCCCGCGGGCTTCGTCGTGCGGCTCGAGGACGGCGTCACGATCTACATCGCGGGCGACACGGCGATCTTCGGCGACATGAAGCTCATCGGGGAGATCTACCGGCCGGACATCGCGTTCCTGCCGATCGGCGACCGCTTCACGATGGGCCCGGACACGGCGGCCCACGCGTGCCGCCTGCTCGGTGTGAAGCAGGTGGTGCCGCTCCACTGGGGCACGT
>JBFXBH010000154.1:0-6652 GCA_050183355.1 Vicinamibacterales bacterium
GCGCGGCTTTCAGGTGGGATGCGGAGACGTCAACGCTGCGAGGCGCCTGGTGGTCTACGGAGGGCTGGAGTCGTTTCCGCTTGCGGCCGGCGTGGAGGCGATCCCGCTACCGGAGCTGTGCGAGCAGGTGCGGCACGTCCCGTAGGGATTCCTGCGTCGGCCGCGGGGACGGTTCAGAAGCCCCGTAGCTGCGTGGCGCCGGCCACGCGCTCGAGGGCCAGCAGGAACGCGCCGGCCCGGAGCGTCGTCTTGTGGCGCTCGGCCGTGTCCTTGACGGCCTGGAAGGCCGCCGTCATGCGGTGCTCCAGCTTCGTGTTCACGTCGTCGAGCTCCCACCGGAACTGCTGCAGGTTCTGCACCCACTCGAAGTAGCTGACGGTCACGCCGCCCGCGTTGGCCAGGATGTCGGGCACCACGGTCAGGCCGCGCTCCGCGAAGATGGCGTCCGCCTCGAACGTGGTGGGCGCGTTGGCCGCCTCCACGATGAGCCGTGCGCGCACGTGCGGCGCGTTCTCCGCCGTCAGCACGTCTTCGAGCGCGGCCGGAATCAGGACGTCGCACTCGACGGCGAGCAGTTCGGCGTTGGTCACGGCGTCGCCCACGGGGAAGTCGTGAATCCGTCCGCCCTCGGACACGGCGTGCAGCACGGCGAACGGGTCGAGGCCGTCGCGGCTGTAGCGGCCGCCCGACACGTCGCTGAGCGCCACGATGGTGGCGCCCATCTCGCGCAGCAGCATCGCGGCATTCGAGCCGACGTTGCCGAAGCCCTGGATGGCGACGCGGGCACGCGTCAGGTCGATGTCGGCGGCCCGGCACGCTTCGCGGACGCACAGCGCCACGCCGCGTCCGGTGGCGACGCGGCGGCCCTCGGACCCGCCCAGCGAGACGGGCTTGCCGGTCACGACGGCCGGCGTGTGGCCGTGACGGCGCGAGTACTGGTCCATGATCCACGCCATCGTCTGCTCGTTGGTGGCGACGTCGGGGGCGGGGATGTCCACGTTCGGGCCGATGATCGGATCGATGATGTCGACGAAGCGGCGGGTGAGCCGCTCCAGCTCGCCCTTCGACAGCTTCGACGTGTCCACCTGGATGCCGCCCTTCGCGCCGCCGAACGGGATGTCGAGGACGGCCGCCTTCCACGTCATCAGCGAGGCCAGGGCCTGCACTTCGCCGTTGGTCACCGTCGGGTGGTATCGCAGGCCGCCCTTGAAGGGCCCCCGCGCGTTGTTGTGCTGCACGCGGTAGCCGATGAAGCTCTGCAGCGTGCCGTTGTCGCGGACCAGCGGCACCTCCACGCGCAGGTCGCGGTCCGGTGTCACCAGCAACTGGACCAGCGGGTCGTCGAGCCTGAGGGTCCGCGCGGCGTCCGTGACGTGGCGGTTGACCGTTTCGAGTGCGTTCATCGCGATGACCGGTGACAGGGCGGGCCGGCCGTCAGACGACGGCGCCGGGCGCGTGGACGACGAGCACGGGGCAGGCGGCCGACCGGACGACCTGCTGCGTGGTGGACCCGAACAGCGCGAGGCCCACGCCGCCGCGTCCCTGCGCGCCCATGACGATGATGTCGGCCTTCTGCTCGGACGCCACGCGGAGCACCTCACGGTGCGCGCGGCCGGTGGTCACCATCACCTCGACCTCGGCCCACGTGCGTGACTCGCTGGCGAGCAGCGTCTCCAGGCGTTCGCGCGACTTGCGCGCCATCTGCTCGCGCAGCGCGGTCACGTCGAAGTCCGCGCTCCCGACGGGCTGTTCCTCGGCCAGCCACTCCACGACGCTCAGCATCGTGACGGTGCCGCCGGACTGGCGCCCGAGGTCGAGTGCGAACCCGATGGCCTGCGCCGACGCGGGGGAGAAGTCCACGGGACAGAGGACGCGCTGGAACGACGGCTGCGTGCCCGCGGCGGCTGGCGCCGACGGGGGAATCGTCAGCACCGGGCAGGGCGCGCGCCGCAGTACCTTCTCGGCGACCGACCCCATCAGCAGCCGGTTGAATCCGCTGCGACCGTGCGTGCCCATGACGATCAGGTCCGCCCGGCTCTCGACGGCCTGGTCCACGATCGCGCCCGCCGCGGATGCGCCATCCCGGGCCGCGAACACGACGGTCACGCCGTCGGCCTGATCCATCGGCAGCAGGCGCGCCATCTCGGCGCGCACGGCGTCCTGCGGCAAGCCGGCCAGCATGGGGTTGGCGTCACCGACCCAGACGTGCGGGCCTGGCAGGGGATCGAAGCTGGGCACGACGTGCAGCGCGGTCAGCGTCGCGCCATACCATCGCGCCAGCGCCACCGCGTACCGGAACGCCGGCAGCGAGGCGTTGCTGAGGTCTGTCGGGTAGAGCACGTGCGTGAACGAGACCATGGAAACCCTCCCCGCCTCGACAGGGAGGCGCTCACGCCGATCCTACCGTGCGCGGCCCCCGGTCGTACCCGTGGTCCGGGTCCCCGGGCGACGTGTGGGGCGGCGTGCGGCTACTTCGCGGGTGCCGGGCCCATGCCGGTGTAGCGGAAGCGCTGGACGCGCTTGCTCTCCCAGCCTTCGCCCACGTAGATGTTCCCGCTCCGGTCCGTCGCGATCACCCACGCGGCGTTGAACGCGCCGCCGTAGTGGCCGCCGTAGCCGAACGACCCGATGGTTTCGAGCGAATCGCGCAGCAGGATCCAGACCTTCTGGTTCATGCCGTCCACGACGTACGCGTAGTGTTGAGCCGCATCCGCGGAGAACGCGATGCCGTAGGCGCTGCCGCCGAGCGTCCCGGGCGCGACGACACCTTCCTTCACGAACGTCCCGTCGGTCTTGAAGACCTGGATGCGGTTGTTCACACGGTCGGCCACATAGAGCAGGCCGTCCTTGCTCAGCGCGATCCCGTGCACCTCGCCGAACTGCGGACTCTTCGGGTCCGGCTGAAACTCGGGCGTCGGCGTGGTGTCGTCCGGCGCCTTGCCGTAGGCGCCCCAGTGCCGCTTGTAGGTGCCGGCGTAGGCATCCAGCACGAGCACGCGGCGGTTGCGGCGGCCATCGGCCACGAACACTTCGTTCGCGGCCCGGTCCACGGCAAAGCCCACGGCGCCGTTGGCGTTGGCGGTGTCATGGCTCCCCTTGCTCCCGCCGCGCCTGCCGAACTGCAGGAGGCGCTTGCCGAAGCGGCTGAACTTCAGCAGTTGCCCGTCATCGGGGCCGTCCGCGCCGATCCACACGTTGTCCTGCTCGTCGACGTGGATGCCGTGCTCGCCGAACGGCGCGCCACCCTGTCCGGGGTCGGGGCTCTTCGCGCCGGGCGTCGGCCACTCGAACCGACCGTCCGGGCTCGGGCCGCCCCAGGCCTGCACCACGTGGCCCTGCTGATCGAACTCGATCACCGGCGGCGCGGGCCGGCAGCACAGCGCGAACGGGCCGCCGCCATCCTGGCCGATGCCGTAGGTGGAGTCCGTCGTCGCCTCCTTCTCGGAATTCTTCAGCGTGGCCGGGCGGTGGACGATCCAGATGTGGTCGCGCGCGTCCACGGCAACGCCGGTCACCTGGCCGAGCTTCCACTGGTTCGGCAGCGGCTGCGGGAACGTCTTGTCGTACGCGAACTGTGGGACCAGCGGGCCTGACGCGGCCGGCGCCTCCGGTTGCGCCGGGCCGCCGCAGCCCGCGGCCGCGAGCCCGGTGACGAGCACTCCTGTGACGAGCGTGCGCGCCATCATGACTCCGACCTCAGTCCCTTGTAGAGGAAGCGCTGCACCCGTTTGCCCTCCCACGTTTCGCCGATGTAGATGTTGCCCTTGCCGTCCACGTCGATGCTGTGCGGCGTCGTGAAGCAGCCGCCCGCGTGGCCGGGGCAGCCGAACGAGCTGACGATCTCCATCGTCTTCCGCTCGAGGATCCAGATCTTCTCGTTGCGCCCGTCGGGGATGTAGGCCCACTTCTGCTCGGGGTCGGCGGAGAACGCGATGCCGAACACGGAGCCGTTGAAGGTCTGCGGCTCGACGAGCTTCTCCATGACGAACGTGCCGTCCGGCTTGAACACATGCACGCGGCTGCCGTTCCGGTCGCACGCGTAGACGAGGCCGTCGTTGCTGACGCCGATCCCGTGGACCACGGAGAACTGCTCGAACGGCTTGTTCGGGTCGTACTTGAAGCGGATGGAATCGTCCGGCCGCTTGCCGTAGGCGCCCCAGTGCCGCTTGTAGGCGCCGGTGTCGCCGTCGAGCACGATCACGCGGTGGTTCACGTAGCCGTCCGAGAGGAACACTTCGTTGGTGGGCTGGTAGACCTTGATGCCCGACGCCTGACCGAGCCGGTCGGTGCTGTTGCTGTCCGGACCCGTGAGCCCGGTGCGGCCGAACTGGAGCAGGAACTTACCGTCCCGCGTGAACTTCAGCATCTGGCCGTCGCCGGGGCCGGTGGCGGTGAGCCACACGTTGTCCTTGTGGTCGACGAAGATGCTGTGCATGCCCGAGGGCGAGCCGCCCGCGTACGGGTCGTTGATGGGCGCGCCGGAGGAGGGCCAGTCGTACTTGCCGTCCGGACTCGGGCCGCCCCACGCCTGCACCACGTTGCCGTCGTAGTCGAACTCGATGACGGGCGGCGCCGTCTTGCAGCAGCCGCCCAGCGGCGGGTCGTGCTCAGCGCGCAGCTCGTCCGGCCGCAGCGTGGAGCCGCGGTGCACGATCCAGATGTGCTGCTTCGCGTCGACGCTGATGCCGACCACGGTGCCGGTCGCCCAGGCGTTCGGCAGCGGCTTCGGGAAGGTTTCGTCGTACTCGAAGTAGGGGACCTGTCGCGGCGGCACGGGCTCGGGCCCGGCCGAGGGCCGCACCGGCGCCTGGCTCTGGGTGCGGACGACCAGCGCGGCGAGCGCGATGGCCAGTACGGCACCGCCTGTGAGGACCTTCGGTATCGTCATGGGCGCCCTTATACATCGGGCGCGGGTGTGGGAATTGTCGCAAATCGGGTCCGCGTGTCGCCGCGCCGGTCGGTCTACTCGCGAACGCGGGCACCCGAAACGTCACGTTCGCCCCCGTCCGGGCTTCTGACGACGCGGGATACCTACAGCGCCCGGCGCAGGTAGCGGATCAGCAGCCAGGCGTCCATGTATTTGAACGGCGCGTTCCCCGTGCTGTAGTGCCCGCACGGCAGGACGCCCTTCTCCACCGGCAGCCCGCGCCGCCGGCATTCGTGCAGCAGCGTCAGGCTCAGGTCCACCGGAAAGGTGAGGTCGTACTTCGCGTAGACCATCAAGGCGGACTTGCCGGCGAGCCGGTCGAGGTAGCTCCACGGGCTGATTGGCGCCCAGAGGTCGCGCAGCGTGTCGAGCGTGATGTGGCCGTCGAGCCCGGCCCGCACGTGCTTCGTGGAGAGCCCGCGCCAGACGACGTCGGCAAACCACGGCGAGACGTGGTTCAGCGCCATGGCCTTCACGAGCGGCTCGTGGACGCCGGTGAGGAGCGACAGGCACGACCCAAGGCTGGTGCCGAGCAGGCCGATGCTGCCGAAGCCCTGCTGGTCGAGCCACGCCACGGCACGGCGCACGTCGAGCACGGTCTGGCGGCACACCTGCACGGTGCGCACGACGTTGGCGCTGACGATGTAGTCCGCGCGCGAGAGCTCCGGCGGCATCCGCACGTCGTGATACGGCTTGGTGAGGCGCAGCGCGGAGATGCCGAAGCGGGCGAGCAGCTTCGCCAGACCGACGTGGTCGCCGGCGCCGGCGTTCCACTGCGGCATCACGACGACGGCCCTGCGCTGCTCGCGCGGCAGGGCTTCGTGACCCTTCGCGGGAAACCACCGCGCGCTGACGAGGTTGTTCTCCGGGTGCGGCGTCGCCATCGCGCTGGGGAAGGTCAGCGTGCCCCCATCGCCTGCCGCGGCCGCGTCGGGCGTGGCCGGCGTCAGCGTGTAGGCCGTCGTGGGCGGCGCGGTGTAGAAGGCCTGCGAGTCGTGCATCACGGCGTCGACCCACGCGCGCACGGCGGCCTCTCCCGTGCCGGCCGGACGAGCCGGCCCGAGCCCGCCGACGTCCATCCACTCCTCGCCCCACTCGAAGGGCCGCACGACGCGGTCCTTCGTGACGGACGCGAGGCGACGCTCCCAGGCGTGAAAGATCGGCGCGAGCACGGCGGCTACCGGGTGGCGAGGGCGAAGCCGTCCGGCCAGACGGCGGACTCGACGGAGCGGCCGACCTGCAGCAGCGCGCCGGTGCGGTCCCGCTGCCCGACGATCTGCGCGCCGATGGGGAGGCCCGCGGCGGTCGTGCCGCACGGGATGGTCAGCGCGGGATGCCCGGTGATGTTGAAGAGCTGCGTGAGTCGGAGCATCGCGTTTCTCACCGGCTCGTCGCTCTCGCCGATGCGCACCGCGGCGGTGCCGAGCGTCGGCGCGGGGATCGCGAGCGCGGGGAGCAGGAGTCCGTCGACGCCGTCGAGTGCGGCGTCCACCTCGCCGGTCAGCACGGCGCGTCCGCGCAGGGCGCGCGCGTAATCCTCGGCGAGCACGTAGCGCGCCATCTCGAGCCGGAGGCGGGTGTCGGGCTGATACGCCTCCGGCATCGTGTCGAGCGTGGGGCCGTGATACGCGGCGGCCTCGGCCAGCACGATGTGGAGGTAGACGGTGCCGGTGTCGGCGGCGTGTGGAATCGCGACGTCGCGGAGCGCCACACCGGCATCGCGCA
>JBFXBH010000155.1:0-6516 GCA_050183355.1 Vicinamibacterales bacterium
AGGACCTGGAGGCGGCCATCGCCCGCGGCGAGTTCCGGGAGGATCTCTACTTCCGCCTCAACGTGATCCCGATCGTCGTGCCGCCGCTGCGCGAACGGCGGGAGGACATTCCGGCGCTCGTGGCGCATTTCGTCTCGCGCCTGTCGGCTGAGCACAACCTCAGACCCGTGCGCGTGGCCCCGGCGGCGATGGAGGTGCTGCAGCGCCAGCGCTGGCGCGGCAACATCCGCGAACTCCGCAATGCCGTCGAGCGGCTGATGATCATGGCGCCGGGCGACACGATCCGCGTTGAGGACCTGCCGGCCGATATGCGGAACGTGGCCGAGGCGCCGGAGCCGGTGTCAGTCAGCGCGGGCGCGAGCCCGGCCGCGGCCGTGGCGGCCGCGTTCACGCCGGGCAGCGGCGCCGCCGTGCCCGTCGCGCCGGCCGGCGCGACCACGCTGCGGGACTTCAAGGACGCCGCCGAGCGTGCGTTCCTCGTCGGCAAGCTCCGCGAGCACAACTGGAACATCTCGAAGACGGCCGATGTGATCGACACGCCGCGCAGCAACCTCTACAAGAAGCTCGAGCAGTTCGGGATCTCGCAGGAGACCGACGGCTAGGCGCGCGCCCGCGGCCGGGTGCCATAATGGGGCGTCGCAGTCGGCCGGACGGCCGCCGGTTTCTGTACCCGGGACGTTGGTGCGGGTCCGCAAGGACCCGAGAGCCGGCGCCCGAAAGACGGAGACGGGAGGAAAGTCCGAACTCCATAGAGCAGTGCGCCGGGTAACGCCCGGGCAGAGCGATCTGACGGAAAGTGGCACAGAAAACAAACCGCCCGGGTGGGGCGGGTTGGAAGGTGGAACGTGCGAGGTAAGGCGGAGTGACCGCGAACAGGTATCAGGGGAGCGGTCACTCCCTTACCCAGTGCACCGGGTCAGCAACGTCAACGGAAGCAACTTCAGACTGACGAACTGGCTCGGACCTTCGAATCCGTCTCATCTGGGTAAGGGTGAAATGGTGCGGTAAGAGCGCACCGCGCCTGTGGCAACACAGGTGGCAGGCCAAACCCCGCACGGAGCAAGACCAAATAGGGTGGCGCCATGAGGACGGCTCGTCCCAGGCCACCGGGTAGGTCGCTGGATCCCACGAGCGATCGTGGGGCTAGAGGAATGGTCGTCTCCGCCGGAGCTCCGCAAGGGGCGAAGGTGGAACAGAATTCGGCTTACAGGCCGGCTGCGGCACTTACGACATGACAACGACGCTCCGCGCACTCACCCTCGCTCTCGGACTCGGCCTGCTGTTGACCGGCGTGCGGGCGCAGCAGCCGGCGCCGAGCGCCGGCGCGCTGGGCAATCGCCCCGGCGCCAACCGGACGCCCGAGTTTCCGGTGCCGTCCATTACCGACTACAAGCCGAGAACCACGCTCGTCACGGCACAGCACCCGGTGCCGAAGGCGAAGTACCCCGTCATCGACATCCACAGCCATCAGCCCGTGCCCATCGGCGCCGCGCAGTTCGACACTGTCGTCGGCGCGATGGACCGGCTGAACCTGCGTGTCCTGGTCAATGCCTCCGGCGCCACCGGCGACCGCCTGGTGCAGGGCATCGCCGCAATCAAGGCGAGCCCGCACGCGAACCGGATGGTCATGTTCTCGAACATGAACTTCAACGACGTCGGCCCCGGCTACGGCGCGCGGATGGCGCGTCAGCTTGAAGCGGACGTCAAGGCCGGCGCGCTGGGGCTCGGTGAGCTGATGAAGGGGTTCGGCCTCCGCGCGAAGAAGGCCGACGGCACGCGCCTCAAGGTGGACGACCCCGAGCTCGACCCGATCTGGGAGGCCGCCGCCCGCCTGAAGATCCCGGTGCTCATCCACACCGCCGAGCCGCAGGAGTTCTTCCAGCCGATCGACAACCGGAACGAGCGATGGCTGGAGCTGGCGCTCTTCCGTGACCGGCGCCTGCCCGAGGGACAGTTCCCGCGCTTCGAGGAGCTGATGACCGAGCGGAACAACCTGTTCCGCCGCCACCCGAAGACGACGTTCGTGGCCGCGCACTTCGGCTGGCACGCCAACGACCTCGGCCGGCTCGGGAAGCTGCTCGACGAGATGCCGAACGTCCACGTGGAGACGGGCGCCATCCTCGCCGAGCTGGGCCGCCAGCCGCGCACCGCGCACGACTTCTTCGTGAAGTATCAGGACCGGATCGTCTTCGGGAAGGACAGCTACCAGCCGGACGAGTATCCGTACTTCTGGCGGACGTTCGAGACGAACGACGAGTACTTCGACTACTACCGCGACTATCACGCCTTCTGGAAGCTCTACGGCATGGGCCTGCCCGACGCCGTGCTCCGGAAGCTCTACTACCAGAACGCGCTGCGCCTGATCCCCGGCCTGCCGCGGGACGGATTCCCTCGCTGACCGCATGGCACGCTACCTCGTCACCGGCGGCGCCGGTTTCATCGGATCTCATCTGACCGAGGCGCTCCGCGCCCGCGGCGACGACGTCCGCGTCGTGGACGACCTTTCGACCGGCAAGCGCGCGAACCTGGCGCACGTCGCCGGCGTGGAGTTCGTGCAGGGTGACCTCGCGAATCTCGACGTCGCCCGCGCCGCCGTGCAGGGGGTCGACTACGTGCTGCACCAGGCGGCCATCCCGTCCGTGCCGCGGTCGGTCGCCGATCCGCTGATGACGAACCGCGCGAATGTGGATGCCACGCTGAATGTGCTCGTGGCCGCGCGCGACGCCGGTGTGAAGCGGCTGGTCTTTGCCGGGTCGTCGTCCGTCTACGGCAGCACGCCGGGCCTGCCGAAAGACGAGCTGATGCCGACGGCGCCGATGTCGCCCTACGCGCTGCAGAAGCTGGCGGGGGAGACGTACTGCCGGATGTTCCACCGGCTCTACGGCCTGGAAACCGTCGTCACGCGCTACTTCAACGTGTTCGGCCCGAGGCAGGACCCCGGGTCGCCGTATTCGGGCGTGATCTCGCTGTTCGTGACCGCGCTCGCGTCAGGCACGCGTCCGGTCGTGCACGGCGATGGCGGCCAGACGCGGGACTTCACCTACGTCGCCAACGTCGTGGACGGCGTGCTCCGGGCCGTGGCGGCGCCGGACGCGGCGGGCGAGGTGATCAACCTGGCGACGAACCACCGCGTGTCGCTGCTGGACCTGCTGCAGACGCTTGCGACGGAGATGGGCGTGACGGCGACCCCGGCGTTCGCCCCGGCGCGCGCGGGGGACGTGCGGGACTCGCTGGCGGATATCGGCAAGGCCCGGCGCCTGCTCGGCTACGAGCCGGTCGTGCCGTTCGCCGAGGGCCTCCGGCGGACCGTGGCCTGGTACCGGAGCCAGCTCGCCGAGGCCTGACGCCGCCCGGCGGCGGCGGGGCGACCGCCCTGGTCCAGGCCGGGGCGGCATCGCGCGCCGGGAGTGGCTACAATTCCCGCATGCCGCTCTTCGACTTCACCTGCCAGGCCTGCAAACACACTTTTGAGGTCCTCGTGCGAGGGGACCAGACGCCCGCGTGCCCCCAGTGCGGCGGCACGGACGTCAAGAAGGAGATGTCGATGTTCTCGGTCGGCGCGCCCGTGCCCACCGCCGCGCAGAAGGAAGCTGCCCGCATCGAGCGCGCCGGCTGGGTGCCCGTCGGCAAGCCGTTCCGGAATCGCTAGGACGCAGGGCGTGCAAGGTCCGCGGCGGCCGTGACCGCGCCGGCCGCACGGGCCAGCGCGCAGCCACCGAGGGCCATGGCGACGAGGCCCAGGACCACCGCGCCGGCAGCGCCGACCACGCCATTGCCCGAGCCGGGGCCGCCTGTCGCAACCGCCAGGTTCAGCCCGCCACCGACCACCGCTGTCACGCCCGCCAGCACGGCGAGCACAGCCCCGAGCCGGCCGGAGCCGGTGCCAAGGCGGCTCGTGGGCCGGGCCAGCGCCAGAACCCCGACGGCGATGCCGAGCAGCGCGATTCCGGCCACGGTCGTGGCCCACGCCCGTCGCGGCGTCACGCCCATGACCGTCGTGGCGGCAGGCTCCGAGAGGTCGGCAACGGTCAGCACCAGATGCGCCAGTGCGCCCAGCACGGCGACCACCACCAGCGCGGCCAGTCCGACCACCAGAATTCGTGTCATCGCGGGTACTCCTTCACTGTTACCGTCGGTGCCGCAGCTTCGTCAGGCATATGACGGAACGCGGGGACGAAAGGTGACATGGGCCACGACGATCGGTTGACGGAACGATTCGAGGCGAACCGGGCACGGCTGCGCGGCATCGCCTACCGGATGCTGGGATCGCTCAGCGATGCTGACGATGCCGTGCAGGAAGCGTGGCTGCGCTTCGACCGGAGCGATACGTCCACCGTCGAGAATCTGGAAGCGTGGCTGACCACGGTGGTCGGGCGCGTGTGTCTGGACATGCTGCGCGCGCGGACGTCGCGCCGCGAGGCACCGATGGCCGTGCCGATGGCCGAACCGCGCGTCACGCAGGGTGTCGGCGCGAATCCCGAGGCAGAAGCCGTGCTGGCGGATTCGGTCGGCGTCGCGTTGCTCGTCGTGCTCAACCGGCTGACGCCGGCCGAACGCCTGGCGTTCGTGCTGCATGATCTCTTCGGGTTGCCGTTCGCGGAGGTGGGCCCGATCCTCGAGCGGTCGCCGGCCGCCGCCAAGCAGCTTGCCAGCCGCGCCCGCCGGCGTGTCCGCGGAGCCCCGGCGCCCAGCGGCGACGGCCTGGCGCGCCAGCGCGCGATCGTTGATGCCTTCATGCACGCCGTCCGCGCGGGGGATCTGGAAGGACTCCTGGCCGTGCTCGACCCGGACGCGGTGCTCCATATCGACGCGCCGGCCCGAACGGATGGCGTCGTGCGCGTGGATGTGCCGCCGCACGAAGTGGGGCAGCCGCGGGAGATTCGCGGCGCCTCGGGGTGGGCGCGGCAGATGCTCGCGCTGTCGCGCGGCCTGGGCTCCGCGCAGGTGGCGCTCATCGACGGGGCCGTCGGCATCGTCTTCGCGCCGCATGGCCGGATGGCGCGGGTCGTGACCTTCGCGTTCGCGAACGATCGCATCGTCCGCGTCGAAGGCGTGGGGGACCCGGAACGTCTGCGGACGATGCACGTCGGCGTGCTCTAGTCCCCCTTGTTCCGGGAGCTGGGCCTGCTCAAGGAGCCCCTTCGGCGGGCCCCAGCTCGTGCAGTAGCTCGGCACCCCATGCGGTGGCCCTCTCCAGTTGTACTTCGAGGTGACCAAGGTCCCGACTGAACGCCAAGTCCCTGAACCGGTCGTACACAGCCGGCGGCAAATCGCGATCAACGTAGCGCACGCCAAAGTCCCAGCGCACTGGGCAGTAGCGCATGCGCAGGAGTTCGACCAAGGGTCCCAACGTGTACGCCCAGAACGCACCCACGGCCTCGGCATCCTGGCCACGCAGAATCGCCTTGCGGACGAAGACCTGGCTCATGGGAAACCACGCCTGAAGCTCCCGGAAGCGTCGATCGCGCTGACTCGCTAGCGCTCCCGCATCGAGGGGTGTGGGGCGCAGCCACTCTCCCTTGTCGAAGAGCGGCACCTTGCTGCCGTGTCGCTCGACCTCGAGGTGGCGGTCCGCGTCTCCGACGCGGAAGAAGATCAGATCGACCAGGAGAAAGTCTCCGCCGTCCCTCAGCTTGTAGTAGCGACCCTTGAGCGGTGTGTGACAAGCCGTGATAGGCGACACTGTCGCGAGGGCTTCCTCCGCGGCCGCGTACAGGTGTTCGAACGACGCCTCGTCGGACACCAAGTACTCCAGATCGATATCGGAATAGGCGTCCACCGCCTCAAACGCCGCGCTGCCGCCCTCCCATCCGGCGAACACCTCCGGGAGCGGCCGCAATGCATCGGTGACGGCGCTGGAGATCCGGGCTCGCAGGTCTGGGTCATTCATCATGGAGGTGATGTGCCGTCTGCCGAACGTCCCCTCTTACTGTTAGACCGCTGTGCGAAAATGAGCCAATGGAGGTAGCTACACGTCGACCTTGAATCCGAGGTCCACGTCACATCCAGCCTGCCCGCCACGAATACCCCAGTTCTCTCGAGGAATCTCCCGCAACAGGATCTTCACGTGGTCGCGAGGGGTACCCAGCCCTTCGAGGTTGCGCACGATGGCCGTGTAGAGCGCCCGCTTCGCATCGAGGGAGCGACCCGCGAAGCAATCGATACTTACATGCACGTAGGATTCCGGCTGACTTCGCGCCGGCGGGCATGCGAACCGATGCGGCTCATGTGCGACAAGGCGCACGTTCTTGTCGTCTGGGAGAATCTTGAACGCCTCAATCAGTGCGTCGTGAACAGCGTCCATGATCGCTACTTCCTGCTGAGGGGTGAGCCTGCGACGTACCTCGATGAAGACGCTTGGCATTGGTATGTCTTGGTTGAGTCGGTCCAACGTCAGCGCTGAGCCGCGCTGCGCGGCGCCACGATATCACCGCCGGGCAGCGTCGGCTCCAGCGCCTTGTTGGGCTGCGGTAGTCACAGGAAGCCGATGGAACCGCGAGCGCTGTGGTGAATCGT
>JBFXBH010000156.1:0-4952 GCA_050183355.1 Vicinamibacterales bacterium
ACGAGCACGCTCGACCCGAGGACGAGCGTGAGCATGAAGGCGGCGAAGAGGTTCAGGTACGAGAAGTAGCGCGCGAACTCGGGCGCCGTCTCGTCGTGCATGTACGCCGTCGAGTAGATGTGGATCAGCGAGCCGATGCCGGTGATGACGAGAATCATCAGCGCCGACAGCGGGTCGAGCCTGAACGCGAAGTCGAGCGTGAAGTCGCCGGACGCGATCCACGTGTAGAGGGGCTCGACGATCCACCGGCCGCCGGGCGCCATCGCCGCCAGGTCCATGACCTGGAGGACGGACACGACGAAGGCGGCCACCATGGCCAGCGAGGCCAGCCCGCCGGACACGGCTTTCGGCAGACGCCTGCCGAGCGTCGCGTTGACGAGGAAGCCGGCGAACGGGAACAGCGGAATCAGCGACAGCACCGGATCACCACTTGAGCGACGTGAACGCGTCCGGATTGAGCGACTCGCGGTGCCGGTACAGGGCCACCACGATGGCGAGACCCACGGCCGCCTCGGCCGCCGCGACGGTCATGACGAACGCGACGATGATCTGCCCGTCGACGATGCCGGCCTGCCGCCCGAAGGCGACGAACGCCAGGTTCACGGCGTTGAGCATGACCTCGATGGACAGCAGGATCGTGATGAGGTTGCGACGCATGAAGACGCCGGCGCTGCCCACCGCGAACAGGATGGCCGAGACGATCAGGTAGTGGCCCAGCGGAATCACTGCCCGTCCTCCCGGTTGGCCAGATACACGCCGCCGACCAGCGCGACGAGGATCAGGATCGACGTCGCCTCGAACGCGAACGTGTAGTCCTGGAAGAGCACGCGCCCGATGGCGCGGACCGAGCCGCCGTCGCCCGTGTGACCCACCGACTCCTGCAGTCCGCGCGTGCGGAGCAGGGCCCAGACGATCTGCACGATCAGCAGGACTCCGAGGCCGGCACCGAAGCGCGCCATGCCGGGCTTCCGCAGCGGATGCGCGGCGTCCCAGTCGCCTTCGTCCTCATTGGGCCGGTTCAGCAACATGACGACGAACAGGAACAGCACCATCAGCGCGCCGGCGTAGACGATGATCTGCGTGACGGCGATGAACGGCGCGTCGAGCAGCACGTAGAGGCCCGACATCATGCCGAACGACGCGACGAGCAGCAGCACGCTGTACATCGGGTTGCGCTGCCCGATGACCATGGCGGAGGTCACGATCGCCGCCGCGGAGAACACGTAGAAGAGGAGCGTCTCACCCATGGATGTAGAGCACTCCGGCCGCGGTGACCAGCAGGTTGATGACGGCCATCGGCAGCAGCCACTTCCAGCCGAACTGCATGAGCTGGTCGTAGCGGTACCGCGGCAGCGTCCAGCGGATCCAGACGTAGACGAACAGCAGGAAGCCGACCTTGATCAGGAACCAGATCCACCCGTACTCGGCCGGGATGAACGGCCCGTGCCATCCGCCGAGGAAGAGCGTCGTCGCCATGGCCGACACCGTGGCCATGTTGATGTACTCGGCCATGTAGAAGATGGCGAAGCGCATCGAGCTGTACTCGGTGAAGTAACCGGCCACCAGTTCCTGCTCGGCCTCCGGGAAGTCGAACGGCGCGCGGTTCGTCTCGGCGATGCCGGCGATCATGAAGATCAGGAAGCCGACGGGCTGCAGGAAGAGGTACCACTTCGGCAGCAACCCGAACCAGGCGCCCGCCTGCCCGTCGACGACCTCGCGCAGCGAGAGCGACCCGGCGATGAGCACGACGCCGGCCAGCGCGGTGCCGTAGGAGAGCTCGTAGCTGATCATCTGCGCCGAGGACCGCAGCGCGCCGAGCAGCGAGTACTTGTTGTTCGACGACCAGCCGGCCAGCACGATGCCGTAGACGCCCATCGACGCGATCGCGAAGACCGCCAGCATGCCGACGTTGATGTCCGCGGCCTGCAGGCCGACCGGCCGGTCGAGCAGGCCGAAGAAGGTCGTCTCGGCGCCGAACGGCACGGGCGCGAACGCGGCGAACGCGGCGACGGCGGAGATGATCGGCGCGAGCGTGAAGAGGATCGCGTCGGCCGACTTCGGCCGCAGCTCCTCCTTCATGATCAGCTTGATGATGTCGGCGAGCGGCTGCAGCAGGCCGTAGGGCCCGACACGGTTCGGACCGGGCCGCTGCTGGATGAGCGCGCAGACCTTGCGCTCGACCCACACCATGATGGCTGCCACGTTCAGCAGCATCACGAAGGCGACCAGGATGATGACGATCTGCGCGATGACGGCCAGCATCAGTGGTGCCCTGCCAGCGCGGGCGCGCGCGTGCCCCGCCACGGCGCCGGAACGGTGCAGCGCCCTTCACGGACGTGCGCTTCGTACTCGGACCGGAAGTGCTTGATCGTGGAGATGACCGGCGCGATCTCCGCGTCCCCGAACGGACACAGCGTCTTGCCGCCGATGTTGGCGGACACGCTGAGCAGCAGGTCGATGTCCTTCATCTGACCCTCGCCGGCCTCGATCCGGGTCAGGAGCTTCAGCAGCCAGTCGGCGCCCTCCCGGCACGGCGTGCACTTGCCGCACGACTCGTGGCGGTAGAACGCCAGCAGGTTCTTCGCGAGCCACACCATGCAGGTCGTGTCGTCGACGGCCATGATCGCGGCCGAGCCGAGCATCGACCCCGCCTTCGCGACAGCATCAAAGCTCGCGGGGATGTCGATCTGGTCCGGCAGCAGCACCGGCGTGGACGACCCGCCGGGAATCACGGCCTTCAGCGTGCGGCCCGGCAGCATGCCGCCGGCGTACCGGTCGCCGAGGATCAGCTCCTTGAGCGTCACGTCCATCGCCGCCTCGAAGACGCCCGGATTCTTCACGTGGCCGCTGACGCAGTAGAGCTTGGGCCCGTTGTTCTTCTCGGGGCCGAGGCTCGTGAACCACTCGACGCCCTTCGACACGATGAGGGGCACGTTGCAGAGCGTCTCGACGTTATTGACCGCGCTCGGGCAGTTGTAGAGGCCGCTGACGGCCGGGAACGGCGGCTTGATGCGCGGCTGCGCGCGCTTCCCTTCCAGCGATTCGATGAGCGCCGTCTCCTCGCCCGCTTCGTACGCGCCGGCGCCGCGGTGCACGAAGACGTCGCAGTCGAACCCGCTGCCGAAGATGTTCTTGCCGAGGAACCCCGCGCGGTAGGCCTCCTCGATCTGCTGCTCGAGGACCTTCTGCACGTGGTAGAACTCGCCGCGGATGTAGATGTAGGCGACCTTCGCGCCGATCGCGTAGCAGCCGATCGCGCACCCCTCGATGAGCAGGTGCGGATTGCGCTCCATCAGCAGGTGGTCCTTGAAGGTCCCCGGCTCGCTCTCGTCCGCGTTGCAGCAGATGTACTTCGGCTTCGGCGTGTCCTTCAGGACGAACTGCCACTTGAGGCCGGTCGGAAAGCCGGCGCCGCCGCGGCCGCGCAGGCCCGACGCCTTCACCATCTCGATGACGTCGTTCGGCGGCATCGTCAGGGCCGTGCGCAGCCCCTCGTAGCCGAGGTCCTTCGCCTTGTAGAAGTCCAGCGTGAAGCTGTTGGGCTCCTTGACGAACTTGGTCAGGACGGGTTCGTAGGCCATCGTCCTATTCCACCTTGTGGAGGCAGCCCGACAGGGCCGCCAGCCCCTTGACCCGGAGGTCCTCGACGAATCCCGGGACCCCTTCCGGCGTCAGCCGTTCGTGCCAGTGGTCGTTGTTGACCATGACCACGGGCGCACGGTCGCAGGCGCCCAGGCACTCGAACTCCAGCAGCGTGAACGTGCCGGAGGCGTCCGTGCCGCCGACCGGCACGCCGAGGTGGTCCGACAGCGCTTCCGTCACCCGCTCGGCCCCGGCCAGCGCGCACGACAGCGTGCGGCAGACGGCCAGCGCGTACTTGCCGACAGGCTTCTGGAAGAACATCACGTAGTAGGTGACGACGTCCTCGACCTCGGCCGGCGTGCAGCCGATCTGCTCGGCCACGAAGCGCATGGCGTTGCGCGACACGTAGCCCTGCTGGTCCTGCACGAGGTACAGCGCGTACAGGATCGCCGACTTGCGCCGCTCGGGCGGATAGTGGGTCACGAGGCGATCGAAGGTCGCCTGATTCTCCGGGGTGTACCTGAAGGGCTCCCCGGCCTCGGCCAGACGGCGTTCCGACTTGTGGAACTTCGCCGGCGAGTAGTCCATCCTGGCGTGAAAGCTCACCGGTCCACGTCTCCCATCACGACGTCGGACGAGCCGATCACGGCCACGACGTCCGCGATCATGCCGTCCTGAATCACTGCCGGCAGCGACTGGCACGCGTAGAACGACGGCGCGCGCATCTTGACGCGCCACGGCCGGTTGCTGCCGTCCGACACGATGTACACGCCGTGCTCGCCGCGTGCGCCTTCGACCGGCACGTAGGCCTCACCCGCCGGCACCGTGAACCCCTGCGAGTAGATCAGGAAGTGCTGAATCAGCGCCTCCATCTCCGTGTAGACCTTGTCCTTGGGCGGCGGCACGACGCGCGTGTCGCTCGACGCCCACGCGCCGGTCGGTGTGATCCGCGCGATGGCCTGCTTCGCGATCTTCACGCTCTCGCGCATCTCGCGGATGCGCAGGCGGTAGCGCGCGTAGACGTCGCCCTCCGGGAAGCTCGGCACCTCGAAGTCGTAGTTGGCGTAGGTCAGGTACGGAAACGCCCGGCGGACGTCGTAGGTGGACCCCGACGCGCGGGCGATCGGGCCCGGCAGGCTCCACTTGAGCGCGGTCTCGAGCGAGATGTACCCGACACCTTCCGTCCGCAGCCGGTAGATGTGGTTCTTCGTCAGCATGTCCTCGTACTCGTCCAGCTTGCCGGGGAACATGTCGAGGAACGCGTTGACCGCCTCGTGGTAGCCGCGCGGGATGTCCTCACGCAGGCC
The DNA here is from genome assembly GCA_050183355.1 of Vicinamibacterales bacterium. GTDB lineage: Bacteria > Acidobacteriota > Vicinamibacteria > Vicinamibacterales > UBA2999 > CANKJK01. The sequence goes on from JBFXBH010000156.1 coordinate 4,890, forward strand.
GCCGACGCGGATGAAGCTCGGGAACAGCCGGAAGCCGGCCGTCAGCTCGTTGATGTTCAGCAG
>JBFXBH010000156.1:5052-6394 GCA_050183355.1 Vicinamibacterales bacterium
GGCCAGCCGGCCGCCGGCCACACCGGCTGGACGGTCGGGATCGTCTCACCCGCGGCCAGCTTCACCTTCAGGCGCGCGCGCCGCGGCGCGTCGGGCGCGCAGAGGTGGTAGACCACCTCGAAGCGCGGCACGCGGGGCAGATAGTCGACGGCGGTGATGTCGATCAGCAGACTGAAGCCGGCGTGATCGCGCAGGGCCGCGCACACGGACACGATCTGCCCCGCCGGCACGTAGACCGTCGGCATGTCCGCGCTCGACGCCGCCTCGAGGGCGGCGCCCGGTACATGCGGCGCGATGCGTTCGATGAGAGCGGCGGCGTCCATCACTTACATCCGCGAGCGGGCGATCTTTTCCTGGAGCTGGACGATGCCGTAGATGAGCGACTCCGGCCGCGGCGGGCAGCCCGGCACGAACACGTCGACGGGCACGATCTGGTCGACGCCCTGCACGATGGCGTAGTTGTCGAAGACACCGCCGACCGACGCGCACGCGCCCATGGAGATCACCCACTTCGGCTCCGGCATCTGGTCGTAGATGCGGCGGAGCGCCGGCGCCATCTTCCGCGAGAGCCGGCCGGCGACGATCATCAGGTCGGCCTGGCGCGGCGAGCCGCGGAAAACCTCCGCGCCGAACCGGGAGATGTCGTAGCGCGAGCAGCTCATGGCCATCATCTCGATGGCGCAGCACGCGAGGCCGAAGGTGACCGGCCACACCGCGGAGCGGCGGGCCCACTGCACCAGCCACTCGACGCGCGTGGTCAGCACGGGCAGGTCCATGTCGGCGTCGGTCGCCGGCACGACGAGCGGAGAGTTCTTCAGGGCGGTGAGGCCAGCGTCAGTCATGCCGCGTCTCTCTCTCGAAGGGTGCGCACCACCGGCCGGGCGCTGAAGCCGGCGGGGCCCCAGTCCAGCACGCCCTTGCGCCAGATGTAGATGTAGCCCACGACCAGAATCAGGAAGAAGGTCACGATCTGGATGAATCCGGTCCAGCCCAGGTCGCGCAGCGCCACGGCCCACGGATAGAGAAAGGCCACTTCGATGTCGAACAGCAGGAACACCATCGCCACGAGGTAGAACTTGACGGAATGGCGCTCCCGGGCGTCGCCCACGGCCGGCATGCCGCACTCGTACGGCGCCAGCTTCTCGGGAGTCGGGTTCTTCGGTCCCAGCAGGCTCGACAGCGCGATCATCACGACCGCGAACCCGAGACCCAGGCCCGTCATGATCAGAAGGCCCAGCCAACCCATATCAGGACAACCTCGCGCACCGCACCGGTGCTTGTGAACACTTTCGCAAAGCTCGTTCATGCTATAGAACGCTGGCGTTTTGGTCAACGATCCGGG
>JBFXBH010000157.1:0-2559 GCA_050183355.1 Vicinamibacterales bacterium
CCCTGGAGAGCCCGCACGAACGGCATCTCCTGCACGACCTCCAGCGCCTCGGGCGACCGGCCGGCCCTGAGCTGCGTGACGACCGGTCTGAGCTCCCGGACCCGTGCCCGCGCCCGCGCGAGCGAGGCCTCCACGTTCGCGAGATGCACCCTGTCAGACTCCCGCACACGCCAGGCCCGGGCCAGCGCCGTCCGCGCCACCTCGCGCTCTTCTTCGGCACGGTCCACCACGGCGGCCTGCGCCTGCTGGGCGGCCCGTGCCTCTGCCAGCAGCGCCCCGGCACGACGTCCCCGTTCCGCGGCCCGCGTGCGCAGGTACGCATCGACCGCGTCGTTGACCGTGCGGAGCGCCGCGTCGGCATCGCCCGTCTGGACCGAGAGTTCCACCGTATCGGTGCCCTCGCCACGCACCACGGCGACGGGTGTACCGGCGACCTGCCGCCGGAGGGCGTCCAGTTCGCCGGCCATCGTCGTCACAACGTCCGCCGCGATCTGGATGCGCGCGACGGCACGGTAGGCCGCAGGCGGATTAGCCGTTCGCCACGCCGTCCAGATCACGGCGGCCACGAGCACGCCGGCGGCGGCGCGGATCACTCTCTGCGGTACTCGCATCGGCAGACGACTCCCGGTGTGCAAGCGGACGGCCACCTGCGGAACAGCGCCTCACCCGCGCCCGCTGGCAGGTCACCGGCCGGCCGCAGGGAATAATCCCCATCGTAGGGGAAAGTCGGAGCACTCAGCCACTCGGCGCGGACGCCGGGCCGGCCGAAGGGCGGGCGGTCCATGCAGTAGCATCCGTGTCAGGTCGCCAATGAAGCTCGCCGTCTTTGACACGCACGCGTATGACCGCGACGCCCTCGTGCTGGCCAACGCGCGCTACGGCCACGACCTGACGTTTCTCGAGCCGCGGCTCACCCGGGCCACCGCCGCCATGGCCGCCGGCTTTCCGGCCGTCTGTTCCTTCGTCAACGACCGCGTGGACGCCGACGCCCTCGAGATCCTGAAGGCCGGCGGCACGACGCTCATGGCCCTGCGCTCCGCCGGCTTCAACCACGTCGACCTCGAGGCCGCCGCCCGTCTGGGACTGACGGTCGTACGCGTGCCGGAGTATTCACCGCACGCGGTGGCCGAATACACCGTCGCCCTGATGCTCTCGCTCAACCGCAAGCTGCATCGGGCCTACAACCGCGTGCGCGAAGCCAACTTCTCGCTCGACGGCCTCGTGGGATTCGACCTGCACGGCAAGACGGTGGGTATCGTGGGCACCGGCCGCATCGGCGCCGTGGTCGCCCGGATCCTCCACGGCTTCGGCTGCCGGCTCCTCGCCTGCGACCTTGTGCCGAACGACGCGCTGACGCACGCCCTCGGCCTGCGCTACACGGACCTGGAGACGCTCTGCCGCGAGGCCGACATCATCACGCTGCACGTGCCCCTGACGCCCGCGAGCCACCACATCGTGGACGCCGCCGCGTTTGCCCGGATGAAACGGGGTGTGATGCTGATCAACACGGGCCGCGGGGCCCTGGTGGACACCCGGGCCCTGATCGCCGCGCTGAAGACGGGGTCGGTAGGCGCCGCAGGGCTGGACGTATACGAGGAAGAGGCCGGCGTGTTCTTCCGCGACCTGTCAGACGCCGTGCTGCAGGACGACGTGCTCGCCCGCCTGCTCACCTTCCCGAACGTCCTGGTGACGTCCCATCAGGCGTTCCTGACGCACGAGGCCCTGGCGAACATCGCCGACACGACGCTGGCGAGCGTCCGCGCGTTCGAGCGCGGTGAGCCGCTGGTGAATGCCGTGCACGCTGTCGCGGAAGGTCCTGGATCTGCGGTCGGTCGATCGGCAGGTTCGTGACGGGCGATCACGCTGCACGGAGGGGTGTTGGAGGCGCCGCCCGGATTTGAACCGGGGATGGAGCTTTTGCAGAGCTCTGCCTTACCACTTGGCTACGGCGCCGACAGACTACTGAGGCAGAAGGCCCGGCACAGCGGCACTCTCACCGGGTCCTGTCGAGGGTGAAAGTTGGAGCGGGAAACGGGATTCGAACCCGCGACTTCGACCTTGGCAAGGTCGCACTCTACCACTGAGTTATTCCCGCTCGCGACGAAGACACAGCGTACCACAGGGGATCCGGGTCCATCAAGCCGGACTGCGCCGCGGGGCACGGTCACCAGCGGTGCCGCGGCGCCACCGTGAAGTCAAACGCCCGCTGAAAGACATCGACCCGGCGTGTACCGGACTCCCCGACCCGCACGGCCACCACGTCGAAGCGGACGGGCACGTCCACGAGGCGGTGCCGGGCCAGATACAGCAGCGCCATGGTGCCCAGCTTCTGCTGTTTGCGCGGACCGACGGCCTCCGCGCCGTCACCGAAGGCCCCACCCTGCCGCGTCTTCACCTCGACGAACACGAGCGTGTCGCCGTCGCGGGCCACGATGTCGATCTCGCCAAGGCGGGTCCGGAAACGCCTCGCAAGGATTGCGTACCCCCGGCGGGTCAGCGCCTCGCAGGCGAGTTCTTCACCGAGGATTCCGAGGGTCTGCCGCGGGTCTCCGGCCATCG
>JBFXBH010000157.1:2659-6313 GCA_050183355.1 Vicinamibacterales bacterium
CGCCATCGCCGAGCACTCGAGATGCCAGCCGGGGCGGCCGGGGCCCACGCCGACATCCCAGGACGGCTCCCCCTCCCTGGACGCCTTCCAGAGCACGAAGTCGCGCGCGTCATCCTTGGCGTACTCGTCCACGTCCACGCGTGCCCCGGCCTGCATGCCGTCCTGCGCGAGGCGCGCCAGCCGGCCGTACGTCCCGAACGACGCGATCCGGAAATACACGGAGCCGTCGCTGCGATACGTCAGCCCGTTGGCTTCGAGCTGCTTCACCAGAGCGCCCATGGCCTGCATGTTGGCGTCATCGGTGGCACGCGGCGTTTCCTCGGGGGTCTCCAGACCGAGGGCGGCGGCATCCTCGCGGAACGCCGTGATCCAGCGTTCGGTGTACGCGCGCAGCGGTTCGCCGGCGGCGATGGCGCCCTTGATCGTCTTGTCGTCCACGTCCGTGTAGTTCACGGCCATCCGTACCTGGTGCCCGCCGACGTGCTTCAGCGCGCGCCGCAGCACGTCCACGCAGACAAAGGTCCGGAAGTTGCCGATGTGCGCCCGGGCGTACACCGTGGGGCCGCACGCATACATCCGCACGGTGTTGTCGCGGCTCGGCGCGAACGGGTCCTGCGTGCGGGTCAGCGTGTTGAACAGACGAAGCATGGCCACGAGTGTACGCCGGTCAGATGCTCAGCTTGGCGAAGAGCCGCGCGGCGCTCCGGGTGTCGGCGGCGATCTGGGCGCGCAGGGCGTCGACGTCCGGGAACGTGCGCTCATCCCGCAGGCGCTGGACGAAACGCAGGCGGACCCGCTTGCCGTACAGGTCGCCGGGGTCCCCCAGCACGTGCGCCTCGACGACGACCGGCCCCGCCGTCTCGAAGGTGGGGCGCACGCCGATGTTCGTCACGCTGGGACGTTCGGTGCCGTCCACCTGCAGCGTCGTCGCGTAGACGCCCGCGGGCGGCAGCAGTTCGTTCTCCGTCGCGAGGTTCGCCGTCGGAAAGCCGAGCTCGCGGCCCTTCGCGCGCCCGGGCACGACGGTGCCGTCGAGGAAGTACGGCCGCCCCATCAGGGCCCCGGCCTCGTCCATCCGGCCCTCGCTGATCAGGCGACGGATCCGCGTGCTGCTGACCACGAACTCCTTGAAGCGGACCGGGTCGATCTTGTCGGCCCGGAAGCCGTACCGCTGGCCGAGCTGGCGCAGCATGGAGAAGGTGCCCGTCCGGTCGTGCCCGAACAGGAAGTTCGCGCCGACCCACACTTCGGAGATGCGGAGCCAGTCGACGAGCACCCGCGAGACGAACGTCTCGGCGTCCCACTGCGAGAGGTCGTGCGTGAAGCGGACGACGGCCACGGCGCGCATCCCCGCCGCACCGAGCGCCTCCAGGCGCTGCGGCGTCGTCATCAGCAGCGGCGGCGCCTTGTCGGGCCGCACGACGCGGGGCGGATGCGGGTCGAACGTCATTGCCATCGGCGTGCCGCCGTGTTCCTGCGCTCCGCGGACGACGCGCTCCAGGATCCGCCGGTGGCCGCGATGCACGCCGTCGAAGTTGCCGAGCGCGAGCACCGGGTGCACGAGCCAGGGCGGCGGGGTGTCGTCGGGAAAGTGCAGGACGTCCACGGTCAGTCGGCGTCCACGTGGACGCGGAAGGTCAGACGATCATAGGCCAGCGTCATCCCCTCGGGCAGCCGGGCGCACGTGGCCGCGTACCCGAGGTCGTGCGTCATGTGCGTGAAGAACGTCCGCCGGGCGCCGATACGCGCCGCGGCGGCCCGCGCCTCGTCGAGGGTGAAGTGCGTAGTGTGCGGGCGGTCGCGCAACGCGTCGAGGATCAGCGCATCGAGGCCGGTCAGCAACGGCCACGACGCCTCCGCGATCACGTTGCAGTCCGTGAGATACGCGAAGTCGCCGAAGCGAAACCCGAGCACCGGCATGGTCCCGTGCAGCATCGGGACCGGGACCACACGGATGCCCGCCACGGCAAACGGTCCGCCGATCTCATGCCGCGCGATCCGGGGCACCCCGCCGCCGAGGCGTGGCTTGCCGTCAAACGCATAGGCAAAGGTCTGGAGAATCGTCGCCCACGTCTCGGCCGTGGCGTAGCACGGCACGGGACCGCCGCGTTCGAGATTGAAACGGCGGAGCTCGTCGAGCCCCAGAATGTGGTCCGCGTGTGCGTGGGTGTAGAGGACGGCGTCCACATCGGAGAACGGGTGCCGCAGCGCCTGCTGGCGCAGGTCCGGCGTGGTATCGATCAGGATGCGCGGTCCGTCCTCGACCTCGATCAGGATGGACGGCCGCAGCCGCGCGTCGCGCGGGTCGTCCGACCGGCACACGCCGCACGCGCACCCCACCATCGGCACGCCCGACGACGTGCCACAGCCGAGGACCGTCACGCGTGCGGGACGCCTCAAGGCTGGATGATGCGGGACTGCCCTCCCTGGGCGTCGACGTACCGCATGCGCAGCTCGTAGAGGAGCTGCTCGAGCAGTTGCCGCTCCTCGGCCGCCAGGTTGCCGCGCGTCTTCTCTTCGAGCAGCGCCAGCACGTCGATCATCTGCTTGGCCGCCACCAGGTCCTGCGGCGCCACCGCGCCGCTCACCGGGTCCGGCGTATCGCCGAAGTGCACGGCGGCCGTGTGGGCGAGCGACAGAACGAAGGCGGGAAAACTCAGGGACGGGTTGCTGTCGGAGGGTTGTTCGGACATGTGCGCGTGGGGCGTGCGCCGGAAGTGGCGCGACCCGGATGGTAGCATGCTGTCCGATGTCCGGGACCATCGGCGAGCGCTTCGAGCGACTCGTCGGCATCATGCAGACGCTCCGCGCCCCGCACGGCTGCCCGTGGGACCGGGAGCAGACCCACCAGTCGCTGCGGCGCTTCGTCCTCGAAGAGACGTACGAGGTCCTCGACGCGATCGACGCCGCCGACGCCGAAGCCCTGCGCGAGGAACTCGGCGACTACCTCTTCGAGGCCGTGTTCCTGGCCCAGCTCAGCGCCGAGGCCGGCGACTTCGACATCGGCGACGCGATCCAGGCGATCTGCGACAAACTCGTCCGCCGGCACCCGCATGTCTTCCATCCGGGCTCGACCGGGAGCAACCCGATGGCCGGCCCGGCGCCGGACGGCATGACCTCCGGACAGGTGCTCGAGCAGTGGGACGCGATCAAGGCGCGCGAGCGGGCCGAGTCCGGCAGGCCCGCGACGCAGGACACGACGCTCGGCGGCGTGCCCCCGTCCCTGCCGGCGCTGCTCCGGGCCTATCAGGTCAGCAGCCGGGCCGCGAAGACGGGGTTCGACTGGGCCGCGGCGGCGGACGTCGTCGACAAGATCGAGGAGGAAGTGGCGGAGCTGCGACGGGAAGTCGAGTCCGGCCGGCTCGTGGATGCGGCCCGTGCGGAGGACGAGATGGGCGACCTGCTCTTCTCCATCGCCAATCTCTCCCGCAAGCTCGGCATCGAGCCGGAAGGCGCGCTGCGGCGCGCGACCGATAAGTTCACGCGGCGTTTCACCGCGATGGAACAGGCATTGGCGGCCGAAGGCCAGGCGCTCGCGAATCTCACGCTCGACGAGATGGAAGCCGAGTGGCAGCGTCAGAAGGCGCGCCGCACCGGGTAGAGAGGAGGCAGCGCGGCGCCTGCCCAGGCGTCGACACGACTCAGACCGCACGC
>JBFXBH010000158.1:0-6301 GCA_050183355.1 Vicinamibacterales bacterium
CGCCGCTCAGGCCCAGCAGCACGTCGACGTTGCCGAGCGCGAAGTCCGCGTCGATGACGCCCGTGCGGTACCCGAGGCGCGCCAGCGCGACGCCGACGTTGATCGCCACGTGCGTCTTGCCGACGCCGCCCTTGCCGCTCGTCACGGCGATGACGGTGGCCGTCGCGATCCCCGGGGCGCTCACGCCGCCGCCTCCATGGCGGTGGCGGCTTCGCCGGTCACCCATCCGGCAATCGCGCGGCCGCTCGCGGCCTCGAGGTGCTCGGGCACCCGCTGACCGAAGGCGAGGAACGACACCGGCAGGCCCCGCTCCTTGATCAGGCCGAGCAGGGGTGCGATGGAGCCCGCCTCGTCGAGTTTGGTGATGACGACCCGTGCGGGCCGGGCCTCGACGAACTGCTCGAACGCGCTCCGGAGGCCGTCGCGGCCCGACGACGCGGCGACGACGAGGTGCGTGCGCACGCCCTGGCGCCGCGCCAGCGTCTGAAACAGCTCCCGCGACGCGTGGTCCGACGGCGACCGGCCCGCCGTGTCCAGCAGGATCGGCCGCGTCCGGCCTGCCGTCGTCAGCCCAGACAGCGCCTCGACGACCTCGGCCGGCGTCCGCGCGGCGTGGAACGGCGTGCCCAGGATGTCCGCGTAGAGCCGGAGCTGCTCGACGGCGCCCACGCGGAAGCCGTCGGCGCTGACCAGCGCCGGTGACGGGCCACCCCGCGCGCGCTCCTGCGCGGCAATCTTCGCGATCGTCGTGGTCTTCCCCGCCCCGGGCGGGCCGATGAACATCTCGACCGGGGCATAGGACCGGTCATCCGCGGCGAGCGGGCTCAATGCGTCGGCGAGCGAGGCCGCCAGCGCGTCGAACGACCGGCCCCTCCCTGGCGCGACGGCCAGATGGTGGCGGGCCAGGTCGATCGCCAGCGCGGCGTCGACACCGCCCGCCTCGAGACGCGCGGCCAGTTCCGCCACCGCCCGGTGCTGCCGGGCGGCCGCCGGAACGACCGGCGCGGCGGCCACGTGCCGGCCGCCCGACACCGGACGGGTGCCCGCGGCAGCCGTCACTTCGACAGCCTTGCCGCCGAACAGGCCCCTGATTCCGGCCGCACGGACGGTGCGCACCGAGAGGATCAGCGCGTCGCGGCCGAGTTCACCGCGGGCGTGGCGGAGGGCGTCCTGGACCGTTTCCGTGCGAAATCGCTTGAAATCCATGTCAGTCCAACGTGGCGACGGCGACGACGGGCACGTGTGCCGGCACCTCGGCGTGCGAGAGCACCCCCAGGTGCGGGAGGACTCGCGCGAACAGCCGGCGCAGGTGCGGGCGGAGCATCGGTGAACACAAGAGCACGGGCTGTGCCACCGCCTGCTCGATGGCCCTGCCGATGCGCGTCGCGATCTGCTGGGCCTGGGCCGGCTCGAGGGCCAGCACCACGCCCTGGTCCGTCTTGACCACCGACCCGAGCAGCTTCTCCTCGAGCGCCGGCGCCACGCCGATGACCGGCAGCTCACCCTTGTCGTTCTGATACGGCCGGCAGATCGCCCGGCCGATGGAGCCGCGGACCGCCTCGGCCATCGCGTCGTGGTCCTTCGTGACGCCGGCCACGTCCGCGAGCGCCTCGAGGATGCTCGTCAGGTCGCGGACGGCCACCCGTTCGCGCAGCAGGATGCGCAGCACGCGGTGCACATCCCCGACGCCCAGCACCTTCGGCACGAGCTCCTCGACCAGCTTCGGCGAAGTCTGCGAGACGGCGTCGAGCATCTCCTTGACCTGCTGCCGCGACAGCAGATCCGGCAGGAAGCTACGGACTACCTCCGACAGATGCGTCGACACCGTGGTCGTGGCGTCGACCACCGTGTAGCCCGCCGCCGCCGCGCTGTCGCGCTGCTCGGACGGAATCCAGGTGGCCGGGAGCCCGAATGCCGGTTCCTTCGTCTGGACGCCATCGAGCGGCATGTTGACCGACCCGGGGTTGATCGCCAGCACGCGGTCCGGATAGACCTCGCCGCGGGCGACTTCGACGCCCTTGATCAACAGCGCGTACATCCGCGGCCCGAGCTGCAGGTTGTCGGCGATGCGGACGGCCGGGACGACGATGCCCGTCTCCTGACCCACCTGCCGGCGGATCGCGCGCACGCGGCTCAGCAGGGTTCCACCCTGCTTCTCGTCCACGAGGCCGACCAGCGCGTATCCCACCTCGACGCTCAGGGCGTCCACGCCGACTACGGGGCCGTCGGCCTCGGGGACGGCGTCGCCCGGCGTCTTCTCGACTTCCGGCTTCTCCACGTCGCGGACGGCCCACGCCGCCGCGCCCAGCACGGCGGCCACGGCGAGGAACGCCACCTTCGGCAGCCCGGGAATCAGGGCCAGCAGGGTCAGCACGCCGGCGGCGGCGGCGAGCGGACGGGGCCGCGCGAACAACTGCGACGCGACTTCGTCACCCAGGTTGTGCTGCGACGCGGCGCGCGTCGTGATCAGGCCGCCCGCCATCGAGACGAGCAGGGACGGGATGGCCGTCACGAGCCCCTCGCCCACCGTCAGAATCGTGTAGGTCTCGGCGGCCGTGGCGAGGTCCATCCCGTGCTGCATCACGCCGATGATGAGGCCCGCGACGATGTTGACGGCCGTGATGAGCAGCGCGGCCATCGAGTCGCGCTGCGTGAACCGGATGGCGCCGTCCATCGAGCCGTAGAAATCCGCCTCGCGCCGCACGCGGTCGCGGCGGTCGCGCGCCTCCTTGTCGTCGATCACGCCGGCGTTCAGGTCCGCGTCGATGGCCATCTGCCGACCGGGCAGCGCGTCGAGCGTGAAGCGCGCGGTCACTTCCGAGATGCGGACCGCGCCGTGGTTGATGACGATGAACTGGATCGCGATCAGCACCAGGAAGACCACGACGCCGACGACGAAGTTGCCGCCGACGACGAACTGCCCGAACGCCATGATCACGTCGCCCGCCGCGCCGACGCCGTCCCCGCCGTTCATCAGGACCAGGCGCGTCGACGCCACGTTCAGCGACAGGCGCAGGAGCGTCAGCAGGAGCAGCAGCGACGGGAACACCGAGAACTCGACGGGCTGCTTCACGTAGACGGCCGTGAGCAGCAGCACGACGGCGAGGCCGATGTCGACCGACAGCAGCAAGTCGAGCAGCAGCGGCGGGAGCGGCAGCACCATCAGCAGCACGACGCTGATGACGGTGGCCGGAACCAGGAACTCGGTCCCCCGCGGGGGACGTACGGGAATCAGGGGCATATCAGCACGCCATCAGAGCCAGAGTTGCTTCAGGCGGATGAGCTGCGCGAGCACCTCAGCCACCGCGGAGAAGAGGTCGGCCGGAATCGTCTGTCCGACCTCGGCGCCGTTGTGCAGCGCCCGGGCCAGCGGACGGTTCTCGATCATCGGGATGCCATGCTTCCGGGCACGCTCGCGGATGCGGAGCGCCATCTGGTCCACGCCCTTGGCGAGCACCTTCGGCGCGGGCATCGCGCCGCGGCGGTACTCGAGCGCGACGGCGAAGTGCGTCGGGTTCGTGATCACGACGGTCGCCCGGCTGACGTCGTTGAGCATCCGGCGCTTCGCCATCTCGCGCTGGATGCGGCGCACGCGGCCCTTCACCTCCGCGTTCCCGTCGCTGTCCTTCGCCTCGTCCCGGACTTCCTGCTTGGTCATCATCAGCTGCGTGCGGGAGCGGTAGCGCTGCAGGCCGTAGTCCGCGGCGGCAAGCACCAGCAGCGCCCATCCGATGCGGGTCAGCAGTCTCTGCATGTACCCGCCCGCCGTGAGGGCCGACTGTCCGGGCGCCAGAAACGCCAGCGTGACGCTCTCGTCCATCACTTCGGTCACGGTGGTCCACGACAGATAGGCGATGACGGACGCGACCGCGAGGGTCTTGATCGTGTCGAGCCCGGACTGCGAGAAGCCGAGCCGCTTCAGCCCGCGCACCGGGCTGAGCTTGCCCAGGTCCGGCTTCAGGTTCTCGGTCGTGAACGTAACCCCGCCCTGCAGGGCGAACGCGCCGACGCCGGCCACGGCAGCGGCCAGCGTGACCGGGCCCGCGAGCAGCGCCATCGACGACAACTGCCGGATGGTCAGCGCCGCGAGGTCGCCCTCCGAGATGTTGCCGGTGGCCCGGTCGCCGAAGTGCTGGAGGGCGGTCGTCAGGATCTGTCCGAGCTCCACCACCGCCGCACCGCCCCACTGCGCGAGCGCGAGCGTGGTCGCGAGCGACCCGGCCGCCACGGCGAGGTCCCGGCTGCGGGGAATCTGGCCCTTCTTGCGGGCGTCCCGCAGCTTCTTCTGTGTCGGTTTCTCGGTCTTCTCGCCGGCCATCAGCAACCCGTGATGCAACCCCTGCGTTGCACCGAGACGGCCGAGGCGCCCCGCGAGCAAGGCGCGACGACCGAGAATATCGGGAATATTTGAGGGAGGAGCAACGCAGCTCCCGGGGATGCCTCGTCCGTCGAATGCAGCAGGGGTTGCATCACGGGTTGCTGCTACCTGAACGCCCCGGCGAGGCGCGTCCCGATCCCGAGCGCCGCGTCCATCAGCCCCGGCATGACGCGCGGGACGGTACCGACCATCGCCGCCAGCACGAGGAGCCCGATGAGCACGCGGGCGCCGTGGCCGACGATCATCTGATTCAGGGCCGGCGCCGACCGTGCGATGACGGCCATCGCCACCTCGACCAGCAGCAGGACGACGAGGATCGGTGCGGCGAGGCGCACGCCCGTCGTCAACACGAGGGCGAGCGTGCCGCCGACGCCCTCGACGATCGCGGCGTTGACGCCGCCGGACCCCATCGGGAGCACCTGATAGGAGTCGGCCAGCGTCCGCAGGAGCTGGTGGTGGGCGTTCGTGCCCAGCAGCGTCAGCGTGGCGACCATGCCGTACAGCGTGGCGACGACGGTGTTGCGGACACCGCTCGCCGGGTCGACCGTCGCGCCGTAGGTGAAGCCGATCTGATGCCCGATCAGGTGCCCGGCGAACTCCGCGCCGGCGACCAGCGCGCTGACGACCAGCGCGAGCGCCAGGCCGATCGCGACCTCGCGGGCCACGACGAGGGCGAGGCTGGGACCCGTGATGGCCTCGCGGACGCCGACGACCGGCGCGAGCAGCAGCGCCAGCAGGACGATGAACGCCACCTTCACCCGGCCGGGCGTCGACGCGCCGCCGAGGAGCGGGGCGACCATGACGACCATCCCCGGCCGGACCAGCAGCAGGCCGAAGCGGACGAGCGGCGCGGCGTCCTCAGCAGGCATGCGCTGTCACCGGATGAACTCGGGCAACCGCCGGATCAGGTCGCTCGAGAAGCCCGTGAGCACGCGGAGGATCCACGGGAACGTCAGCGCGAACACGCCGAAGATCGCCGCCGCGCGCGGGATGAACGCGAGCACGTTGTCCTGAATCGACGTGATCGTCTGGAAGATGCTGACCAGCACGCCGGCCAGCAGCCCCGCCAGCAGCATCGGCAGGCTGACCATGATGGCCGTCTCGATGGCCTGCCGCACGACGCCGACGACCAGTGCGTCGTTCATACGCTGAAGCTCCGCACGATCGAGCCGACGACGAGGTTCCACCCGTCGACCATGACGAAGAGCAGCACCTTGAACGGCAGCGAGATCATCGCCGGCGGCAACTGCATCATGCCCATGGACAACAGCGTCGTGGAGACGACCAGGTCGATGAGCAGGAACGGCACGAACAGGAAGAAGCCCATCTGGAAGCCGGTCTTCAGCTCCGAGATCACGTAGGCCGGCACGACCACCGTCATCGGCAGCTCCTGCCGCGACCGCGGCATCGGCGCCTTGCTCATCTCGACGAAGAGCTCGAGGTCCGCGTCGCGGGTCTGCTTCAGCATGAACGCCCTGAGCGGCGGCGTGCCCGCGGTCAGCGCCGCGGTGGCCGAGATCTTCCCGTTCATCGCGGGCTCGAACGCGAGCCTGTTGATCTCGGTGCCGACCGGCGCCATGACGAACATCGTCAGGAAGAGCGCCAGCCCGATCAGGATCTGGTTCGACGGCATCTCCTGCGTGCCGAGGGCCTGCCGGAGGAAGTGGAAGACGATGACGATGCGCGTGAACGACGTCATCGTGACGAGCACGGCCGGCAGGAACGAGATCAGCGTCAGCAGCAGGACGATCTGCAGCGGCGCCGACACGGCGCCGATGCCGTCCAGCTGCACGTTCAGGCCGTTCATGCCGCCGGCCCCGCCGGATCCGCCGCCCGGCCCGCGAGCGCGCGGTCGAACGCGTCACCCCGGTCCAGCTCGGCGACAAGCGCCACCGAGGCCGGCGTGACACCGAGCAGCAGCCG
>JBFXBH010000159.1:0-6264 GCA_050183355.1 Vicinamibacterales bacterium
GTGCGTCAGCTCATCGCGAAGAAGGCCGACGTCAACGCGCCGCAGCCGGACGGCGCCACCGCGCTGCACTGGGCCGCGTTCCGGGACGACCTCGCGCTGACGACGCTGCTCGTCGGCGCCGGCGCGGACGCGAACGCGCGCAACGACTACGGCGTCACGCCGCTGAGCCTCGCCGCGTCGCAGGCATCGCCGGCGGTGGTGACCGCCCTGCTGAAGGCGGGCGCGGACGCCGCCGCGACGCTTCCCTCCGGTGAGACCCCGCTGATGACCGCGGCGCACGCCGGGAAGGCCGGCACCATCGGGGTGCTGCTCGAGCACAAGGCCACCGTTGACGCGAAGGAACGCGCCAAGGGCCAGACCGCGCTGATGTGGGCGGTCTCGGCCGGACACCTCGACGCGGCGCGGGCACTGCTGGACGGGGGCGCGGACGCCAACGCCGCCTCGGCGAGCGGCTTCACGCCGCTGATGTTCGCGGCGCGGGCCGGGGTGCCCGCGCTCGCCGACCTGCTGCTCGTCCGCGGCGCACGGATCAACGCGGCCGCGGGCGACGGCGCCACCGCCCTTCACGTCGCCGTCGTACGGGGCCACGTGGACCTCGCGCTGTTCCTGCTCGCCAGGGGCGCGGACCCCAACGCCGACGGCAACGGCTTCACGCCCCTCCACTGGGCGTCAGGACGGTTCGAGGGGCAGATGACGTTCGACTACTCGACCAAGGGCGAAGGGGAGTGGGCCGCGCTGGTCGGGGTGCCGCCCGCGCGGCGGGTCGAGCTGGTGCAGGCCCTGCTGGCGCACAAGGCGAACCCGAACGCGCGCCTGACGAAGAACCCGCCCCGCTTCGGCACCAACCTGTGGATGAAGAAGCTGGTCGGCGCCACGCCGTTCCTCCTCGCGGCCCAGTCGGCCGACCTGCCGGTGATGAAGGCGCTGCTGGCCGGCGGTGCCGACCCGATGCTGAACACCGAGGAGCAGGCGAGCCCGTTGATGTTTGCCGCGGGATTCGGCCGCGTGCCCGGCGAGAGCCGCGTCACCGAGGAGGCCGCGCTCGAGGCGGTGGAATTCTGCCGCCAGCTCGGCATGGACGTCCGGCAGGCCGAGGCCGGCGGGGACACGGCCCTGCACGCGATCGCGTTCTACGGATGGGTCAAGGTCGGCCAGTGGCTGCTCGACCACGGCGCCGACATCAACGCCCGGAACAAGAAGGGGGAAACGGCGCTGCGCGTCTCGCAGGGTACCGTGGTCGCCAACATGCTGCACACGGAGCCCAAAGTCGAGGAAATGCTCAGGAAGAACGGCGCGGCGGACTGACCTGTATTAAGCTTTTTGGATGCCGTTTATCATCACCGACCCCTGTATCGACACCAAGGACACCGCGTGCGTGGACGTCTGCCCGGTGGATTGCATCCACCCCCGGAAGGATGAGCCGGAGTTCGAGGCGGCGAACATGCTCTACATCCATCCGGAAGAGTGCATCGACTGCGGCGCCTGCGTGCCCGCGTGTCCGGTGGCCGCGATCTACGACGGCCCCGACTCGACGCCCGAGAACCAGAAGGACCTGATCGAAGCGAACACCGTGTACCGGCTCGGCGACGCGGATGCGATGGCGAAGGCCGAGGCGATCGTGGCCGCCCACCGCACGAAGGAACCCGCGCTGATGGCGATTCCCGCGCCGGAGCGTTCCGCCGCGCACCACAAGTAGACCCGCATCCCGTGGCGGGCACCGGATTCCGGTGCCCGCGCGGTGCCGGCTCCGGTGCCTGGCAGGCGGGCCGGCCTTACCGCGCCGGTCCTTCGACTCTCGGCTTCAGCGCCTCACCCACCTGCTTGAGCAGTTCCCCCGGGCTGAACGGCTTCGCCAGCAGCCGCGCATTCTTGAACTCCTCTTCGAGCGGTCCGGGGTATCCCGATACGAACATCACCGGCAGCTCCGGATAGAGCACGCGCACGCGCTTGGCGAGCATCGTCCCCCGCATGTCCGGCATCATCACGTCGGTCAGCAGCAGGTCGACGGGTTCGCGCAGTTCGGACAGGATCGTCAGTGCCTCCGTGCCGTTGCCCGCCACCGTCACCGAGTACCCGCCGAACTCCAGCGCCCGCCGCGTGAGGTCGGCCACCGCCGGCTCGTCCTCGACCAGCAGCACGCGCGCGCTGCCGTCCCGCCGCTCCGCGCGCGGCACCGTCTCCTCGCCGACGTCCGTCACGGCGCCCTCGACCAGCGGCAGATAGATCCAGAACGTCGAGCCCTTGCCCTCGGCGCTCTCGACGCCGATGTAGCCGGAGGCCTGCTTGACGGTGCCGTAGCACATCGAGAGGCCCAGCCCGGTGCCCTTGCCGGGGCCCTTCGTCGTGAAGAACGGCTCGAAGATGCGGTTGCGGATGTCCTCGGGAATCCCGACGCCCGTGTCGGATACCGAGAGCCGCACCTTCGCCCCGGGCGTCAGGCCGGGATGGCGGCGGGCCTCGGCCTGGGTGACGACGTGCAGCGTGGTCCGGACGGACACGGTGCCGCCCCCGGGCATCGCGTCGCGGGCGTTGGCGGCGAGGTTGATCAGAATCTGTTCGAACTGGCCGGGGTCGATGTTGACGGGGAGCGTCTCCGGCGAACAGTCGACCATCAGGCGCACGTCCTCGCCGAGGACGCGGCGCAGCAGCGCCTCGACCCGGCGGACGACGCTGCTCAGGTCCACGATGCGCGGCGCCACGGGTTGCTGGCGCGAGAAGGCGAGCAGCTGCCGTGTCAGCTCCGCGGCGCGCCTGGCCGCGGCCAGCGTCTCCTCCCACTCGGGCGTGCTGTCGCCGCCCTTCCCGAACTGCAGCGCGATCTCCGCGCACCCGACGATGACGGTCAGCAGGTTGTTGAAGTCGTGCGCGATGCCGCCGGCCATCCGGCCGATGGACTCCATCCGCTGGCCCTGGCGCATCTGGGCTTCGAGGCGACGCGCGCCGGTCACGTCCGCGTTGACGACGATCGCACCGGAGATCGACCCGTCCGCCTCGTGCATCGGGAACACGGACGACTGCAGCGTGCGCCTCGATCCGTCCGGCAGGTCGACCTCGATGTCCTGGTCGATGGTCGCGCGGCCATGCTCGAGCGCCTCGACCAGGTTGTTCCGGCTCGGGCTGAGCAGCTCTCCGCTGGTGGCCCGGCGGACGTTGTACCGCTCGTACTGCGCGACGTCAGTCACGTCCACGCCCTCGCCGCCGCCCCACATGCGCCGGCCGGCCGCGTTGACGTCCCGCACGCGACCACGACGGTCGACGAACCAGACGCCGATCGGCAGCGCGTCGAGCACCTGGCGCAGCTGCTGTTCCCGGGACCGGACGTCGGCATCGGCCTGGCGGTGCAGCGTCAGGTCGCGCGTGGCGCCGCAGACGCGTTCGACCCGCCCGTCGGCCCCCAGGATCGGCTGAAGGGTGAACCGCGTCCACCGCAACCCCGACGGTCCCTCCATCCGGAACTCGAACTCGGTCCGGGCGCCGGCGTTCGCGCGTTCGAACGCGTCGAGCACCGCGGCGCGGTCGTCCTGGTGAATGAACGCGAACCATCCCGCGAGGCTCGTCCAGTCTTCGAGCGAGCGGCCCGTCCAGTCCTCGAACGAGATGTTGCTCCACTCGAGCCGCGGTCCGTGCTGCCGGTCGACCACGTAGGCGAACGTGAACTCCCCGACCAGGTTGAGCAGTGTCGACACGATGGCCGGCGGGATCTCCGGTGCAGCGGACATGCAGTCGATACTCTAGCAGTCCCCGCCGGCCGGCCCGTCAGACCAGCAGCAGGACGCCGCGCGCCGCGCGGCCCATCGCCCCGGCGACGGCGGCCGCGTAGATCTGCACCTGGCGCCGGTAGCGCGCGAGCGTCACCGGGTCCGGTGTTCCCGTCTTGAAGTCGACGACCGTCAGGACGCCGTCCTCCTCGAACACCAGGTCGGCGGCGCCTTCGATCAGCACGCCCGACCCGTCGCGGACGGTGAGGGGCGCCTCGCGCCAGCACGCCCCGCGATCCAGGGCGGCGGCCGCGCGCCGGACCACCGCGTGCGCCAGTGCCGCCCGCACGGTCGCGACGGCGGCCTGCCGGTCGTCCTCGCTGGCGCCGAGCAGGCGCCCGTGGACGTCGGCCAGGCCGGACACGCCCACGCCGGCCGGCAGGTCCACATCGGCCAGCAGGGCGTGGACCAGCGCCCCGAAACCCGGCCCGGAGGCGTGGCGTGGCCCCGGCACGCGGTCGACCTCGACGTCCACGGCCAGACCGACGGTCAGCCCCGGGTCGTCCGCGGCCTCCGTGGCCGTCACGATGGCGAGCGACGGGGCGCTCGCCGACGCGATGGCCGCGGCGCGTCCCTGCTGCCAGCGGGCGTGGGCCTCGTGCTGCGCCGCGAGCACCTCCGGCGCGACGTCCCTGACGATCAGGTCATCGCGCCGGATCCCGAACGCCGGTCGCACGCCGAGGTCCAGCGCGCCCGGCTCCGGCGACCACCAGACAACCTGGCTGTCCGCGCCGCCGCCCGTGATGGTGTGCAGCCCCGGCGCGACCGTGCCCGGGCGGGCCGGGTCACCGTCGGGGCGTTCGAGCACGGTGTCGCGGCTGGCGAACGCCGGCACGCCGGGCGACGGCCGGCCGTCCCGTCGCGCCCCGGCCTCGGGATACAGCGCGTCATTCAACGGCGTGACCCAGCCGTCGAACGGCTCGTCGCCGACGGCCGGCACGACCAGCACGTCGCGCGCGCGCGTGGCGGCGACGTACGCGATACGCTCACCCTCGCGACGCTCCTGCTCGCCCTCGGCGAGCTGCGCCTCGAGGAGTTCCACCGGCGACAGGCCCGCGAGGCGCTGCGCGCAGAGCCGGCGCGCCTGATCCACCGTCCGGCCCGCCTCGGCCGGCGCGAGCCGGGCCGTGATGTCGGCCAGCACGACCACCGGGAACTCCAGCCCCTTGGCCTTGTGCGCCGTCATCAGCCGCACCCCGTCGGTGCCTTCCTCGAGCACGGGTGCCTCGGCCGACTGCGCGCGCGTGGCTTCGTCGTGCAGCCGCTCCACGAACCCGCGGAAGGACATCCCGCCCTCCATCTCGTACTGCCGCGCGAGCTCCGCGACGTGCAGCACGTTGGCCAGCACCTGTTCGCCGCCGGGACGCAGCACGAACCCCGCATGCGCGCGCACCGCGTCCAGCACGCCGGTCACGGTGTCGGCGACAGGCCGCCGGTTCCGCTGCTGGTGCAGCACGCGCAGCACACGGCAGGCGTCGGCGACGGGCGACAGGTGCGCGGGGAGCGCCTCGGGCACGCGAAACGGGTGAAACGTGCCGGCATGATGGCGGTACTCGAACAGCTCCTCGTCGCCAATGGCGAACAGCGACCCGCGCAGCGTCGCGAACACCGAGAGCTGGTCGTCCGGCCACTCAATCGCGGCCAGCGCCGCGCGGAGGGTCTCGATCTCCTCGCGGCCGTGAAACGCCCGGCCGCCGACGAGCAGGTGCGGCAGGCCCCGCGCCTCCAGCGCGTCGACGTAGGGCCGCGTGACATCCTCCCCGAACGAGACGAACCGCCGGAAGATCAGGCAGACGTGCCGGGCGCTGACAGGTACGGGCGGGCCGCCGCCACGCTCCGTCACGACCCAGCCGCTTTCGCGCACGAGCCAGGCGATCCACGCGGCGGTCGCGTCGGGCAGCGAGGCCTCGATGGCGCGCGCCGACACGCCCCGGAACGCGTACGGCTTCGGGACGGGCAGCGCGACCACCGCGGGCTGGCTCGCGATGGCGTCCCGGACGGGCGCGAGCGGCACGTAGGGCGCCACGCGGACGCCGGCTCCGGCCGGACGGTCGAGCACGCCGGCGAAGGCGCGGTTGACCGCGTGCTGAATCCCCGGCACGCCGCGGAAGCTCGCCTGGAGCTCCACGCGGACGGCGCCGCAGCGCTCGAGCTGGTCGACGACCTCCAGGTAGAGGTCGACGTCGGCGCGCCGGAACCGGTAGATCGACTGCTTCGGGTCGCCGACCACGAACAGCTTGCCCGGCACCGGGCGCACGGCGGCCCGCGCCGTGACCTCGGGCGAGTCGGCCGCCAGCAGCAGCAGGATGTCCGCCTGCAGCGGGTCGGTATCCTGGAACTCGTCGACGAAGATCCGGCGGAAGCGCCGCTGGAACGCGTCCCGGACCTGCCGGTCGGCCACGAGCAGGTTCCGGGTTCTGAGCAGCAGGTCGAGGAAGTCCAGCGCGCCTTCCCGCGCCTTCAGCGCCTCGTACCGCTCGACCGCGCCGCCGAGTTCCTCGTGCAG
>JBFXBH010000160.1:0-6237 GCA_050183355.1 Vicinamibacterales bacterium
GGCTCCATGAGGCGGACCGCATGGGTGAGATCCACATGATCGCGGTCGACCCAGACTTTCAGCGTCGCGGGATCGCGGCAGCGTTGACCGCGCACTCCGTGGCCTGCCTCACACAGGCCGGCATGACGACGGCGATGGTGGAAACCGGAGGCGACGCCGGTCACGCCGCCGCCAGGCGGACCTACGAATCGGCGGGCTTCCGGCTCTTCCCGGTCGCGCGGTACTTCAGGAAGCTGTGAGCCGCCGCGCATGACGCCGTCGGGCGCGCTGCTGACGTTCGCCCCGACTGTCCGGCACGACCCGGCTGTCGACGCCTGGCTCGACCGGCAGACGCCTGACCTGGGCGCGATGGCCCGTCGCTGGTTTGACGAGATGCGGGCCTGCGGGAGCGACGTCCGTGAGCTGCTCCACGACGGTCATCCGACGGCCTGCGTGGGCGAGACGGCGTTCGCCTACGTCAACGTGTTCACGGCGCATCTCAACGTGGGCTTCTTCCTCGGCGCCGAGCTGGACGACCCGGCCGGCCTGCTCGAGGGCACGGGCAAACGGATGCGCCATGTGAAGCTCCGGCCAGGCGCCGACGTGAACGCGGCGGCGCTGCGGGCGCTCATCGCCAGCGCCTACGCGGACATCAAGGTGCGGCTGCGCGCGTGAGCCGGGGGCGTTCGTCGGACGCTGACTAGTCCGGCGGCCGAATCGCTTCCAGACGGTTCGTCGCCACGAGGATGTCGCGCTTCAGACGCGCGACCATGTCGCCGATGAGATCCTTCCCCTGTCCGGCGGCCTCATCAACCAGCGCCTTCAGGCTCCAGATCGACGACTCCTTCAGCTCGGCCAGGTTGCCGTCGCACACGGCCAGTTGCTCCTCCAGATGGGCGATCCGGCGGGCGAGGCGCTCGCGCAGCGCATCGGCATCGCCGCCCTGCATCGTGTCCGGATGGTTCTCCCAGGCCTGAAGAATCCAGCGCAGGCGTTCCTCGTCACCCATCTCGTACGCGCGGTTGGCTTCGATCATCAGCGCGTGCCGCCGATCGCGCGCGTCGTCGTCGACACCGAGATCGGGATGAATGATCCGGGCGACGTCCCGGAACAGCTTCCGCACCGCATCCGACGTCAGCTTCGGGAGCGCGGAGGGCCGATCGCCCGCGGCCGCCGCGGCACCGGGTCCGCGGCCCTCACGCTGCGCGGCGTGCTCCGCGATGCCGAGCTCGGCTTCCGCGATCCGGAACTCGAGATCGTCGAGCTGCTCGTGGAGGATGCCGACGCGGCGGCGGTAGCCGGCCTTGAAGGCGCCGAGCTCGGCCCTGATCCGGCTGAACTCCGCTTCGCGCTCGACCAGCAGCGTCTCCAGCTCGGTCATGCGTGCGCGCAGGCGATCCAGATCGTCGTCTCCGCTCCGCGCGGAGCGCACCAACGTACTCACACGCTCGATGATATCGTTGCCCTGATGGCCTCCTCCACCCTCCGTCCCTGCCCGTACGGCCGGGAGGCGCCGGCATAGCCATGCAGCCGCGCATCACGATCGTCACGCTCGGCGTGGACGACCTTGAACGGTCGGTTGCGTTCTACCGGGATGGCCTCGGTCTGCCGACCACGGGCATCGTCGGCACGGAGTTCGAGAACGGCGCGGTGGCGTTCTTCAATCTGGAAGGCGGCCTCAGGCTCGCGCTGTGGCCCCGGAAGAGCCTGGCCGCGGACGCCGGGCTGCCGCTGCAGCCGTCCAGCAGCACCGACGTCTCGCTCGCGCATAACGTCGGGTCGGAGGCCGAGGTCGACGGCGTCCTGGCGCAGGCATCGCGGGCCGGCGCTACCATCGTGAAGCCCGCGCAGGCCACGTTCTGGGGCGGCTACGCGGGCTGCTTCACGGACCCGGACGGTCACCTCTGGGAGGTGGCGTTCAACCCCGGACTGGCGTCACTCGGCTGATGCTGGCCACGGGGACGGCGACGCCGCCAGTCGGGACGGACATTCTCACGGAGCAGCCATCGACATGAAGGCCGCGATTCCAACCAACGAAGCCAGACGCCTGCAGTCCCTCCACCTGCTGAAGGTGCTCGACACGCAGGCCGAGGATGCCTTCGACGAGCTCACGCGGCTGGCGGCGGCCATCTGCGGAACGCCCATGAGCGCGATCAGCCTCATTGACGCGGACCGCCAGTGGTTCAAGTCCCGGGTCGGGGTGGAGGCGGCCGAGACCCCTCGCGAGATCGCGTTCTGCGCCCACGCCATCCTCGAGGACGAGGTGCTCGTCGTGAACGACGCCACGAAGGATCCGCGCTTCAACAATAATCCGATGGTCACCGGGGACCCGTCGATCCGCTTCTACGCGGGCGCGCCGCTGGTGGTGGACGACGGGCAGGCGATCGGCACGCTGTGCGTGATCGACAGGACGCCGCGGCACCTGACTGACGCGCAGCTGGACGCGCTCCGCGTGCTCCGCCGGGCGATCGTCGCGCAACTCCAGCTCCGGCGCGCCGTTCAGGACCTCGAGCTTCTGCAGCAGCTGCTGCCGATGTGCGCCTGGTGCCGGAACGTCAGGGGAGACGACGGCTCATGGCAGTCGCTCCACGACTACGTGAAGCGCACCGGGCAGGTGACGCACGGCATCTGTCCGTCGTGTGAGAAGGCGATGGACTGATGCCGGCCAACGGAATCCGTACGCCACCCGGACCGCCCGGAGCCGAGGCCTGCAAGGACGCGGGCCGCGTCGTCCCGGTCATCAATCAGAACCGCTGCGAGGCCAAGGCCGACTGCGTGCGTGTCTGTCCGTACGACGTCTTCGAGATCCGGGTCCTGACGCCGGGCGAGCGCCGCGGACTCTCCTGGGCGGGCCGGATCAAGACGTGGGCACACGGCAACAGACAGGCCTTCCCGGTGCGTCCGGACGCCTGCCACGCGTGCGGGCTCTGCGTCACGGCGTGTCCCGAACACGCGATCAGCCTCGCCCCGGCGCGGTAGCGCGGTGCCGGCCTTCGCGGTGCTCCTCCGTGGGGTGAACGTCGGTGGCGGGAACCGCGTGCCCATGGCGGAGTTTCGGGCGCTCCTCGAAGGCCTCGGGTACACGGGCGTCCGCACGCTCCTCAACAGCGGCAACGCGGTCTTCAGGGCGGCAGCAGGCCCGCCCGTCTCGCACGCGGCACGGATCGCCGAGGCGCTGGCGGACGCGCTGGACGTGCGCGTGCCGGTCATCGTCAAGACGGCACGGGAGGTGGCGGCGATCGTCGCGGGCAACCCCCTCACCGTCTCCGCGGACCTGCACGCGAAGTGCCTCGTGGTGTTCACGCAGCGGCCGGCAGACCTGACGGCCCTGCGGTTCGTGGAGGCGCTGGTCACGCCGCCGGAACGCTTCGCGATCGGGGATCGCGCGGCGTATCTTGTGTGTCCACGGGGTATCTCGCAGAGCGACGCGGCCCTGGCGCTTCTCGGCAAGGCCGGCCGAAGCGTGACGACGCGAAACCTGGCCACGACGCTGAAGCTGCTCGCGCTGCTTCAGCCATCTTCGGAGAAGGGGCGATCATGAGCACACGGTTTGGACGGCGAACGTTTCTGGGCACTGGCGCCCTGCTGGCCGCAACGCCCTTCACGCGCACGGCCGGCGCCGCCGGGCTGACCGCCGCGGACCGGGTCAACGTTGCCGCCGTGACTACGATGGCCGGCACCTGGAAGAGTCTGGACGTTGCGAAGCGCAACTCGGTCTTCACGACGGACGCCATCTTCCGGGGCGCGGCGGAGCGTGTCGAGTCGCCGGGCCAGAAGGGGCACTTCAAACCGGGTCCGATTGCGCAGTTTCCGGTGATCGAAATGGTCACTGTGGACATGTACGCACTCGACCCACTCGTGATCACGAGTCACCATCAGCTCTTCCCCGCCAACGTGCCTCCGATGGACGACTGGTATCTGGGGGTCTTCTACCTGCAGAACGGCCTGATCCGGGAGTGGCTGGACTGGGCGGTCTGGGAGCCGAAACCGGCGACGGGCGTGCCCCCGAACTTCGGCGCATTTCACCAGCCGCGAGTCAATCGGTCCCGCATGGCGCCCCAGGACGTCCTGAACGTGGCCACCGTCGAGGCGATGTGCGCCACCTGGCAGACGGGTGATGCCGACACGATCCTGAAGTACCTGGCACCGGACTGCCGCGTGCGGCTCGCGGGCCAGAGGGTCGAGACGCCGGCTACCGTCGGGCTGGCGAAAGCGAAGGAGTCCTTCGCGCAGGCAGGCTACTTCGGCCGGCGGAAGGTGACGATCGAAACGGTCGACGTGCTGGCACTCGACCCGCTCGTCGTGACGAGTCAGCGCCATGTGATCGAAGAGAACGGCGTTCGGCGCGAAGCCTGGTACGTGGGCCAGTTCTTCCTGCAGTTCGGCCACATCCGTGAGTGGGTGAACTACGAGTACATCGCGCCCCGACCGATCCAGACACCGGCAAAGGGCTTCGGCACGTTTACGCGCGTGCCTGTCTGAGGACGTGCCAGGCCACTGAGGAGGCCCGCCGCTCAGCGGTGGCCGAAGGGGATGGTGCCCGTGTAGACCGAGGACGCGTGCACCCGGAACCGGAACTCGCGCACGTAGCGGGGAAACACTTCGATGGCCTTGGTGTACGAGGCATCCACGGTCGTCGTGGCATCCTCGCGCGTGACCGTCACTTCCTCGTAGTCGAGCACGATGTCCAGCCGCTCGGCCTTGTCGATCACCTGCTGCTGGAGCGTCTCCGGAGGCGTGACGCCGCCGAAGGTGATGATGCCCTCCACGGTGTCCTGCAACTGGTAGTTGTTCCAGTAGGCGGAGCCCACGCGCGCGGTTGCATTCAGCGTGGCGATCACGGCGAAGAACGTGATGATGGTGCGCATGGCGTGCGTCAGTGAATCTGATGCAAAAGCCGTGACCAGCGCGTCTTCGTGAAAAAGTGCGTCACGGTGTCGAAGACACCGCCAACCTGGTCGCCGAGACCGCTTGCCTGGTAATCGGCGGTTTCAGCTTCGTAAGACCAGTAGATGAAGGCGGCGCGGCCCTTCATGTAGTCCCGCGGCAGGAACCCCCAGTAGCGGCTGTCCTGCGAGTTGTCACGATTGTCGCCCATCATGAAGTAGTGACCGGACGGCACGGTCACGGGACCGTACTTCCGGCGCACGTCGCCATCGGCGCCGTCCTCGGACGGCGCTCCGGGCTGGCCGGGTTCGATGAACTGCGCGTACGGCTCGCTGAGCGGGGCGCCGTTGATGTAGATCGTCCGGCCCTTCAGTTCGAGCGTTTCCCCGGGCAGGCC
This sequence comes from Vicinamibacterales bacterium, assembly GCA_050183355.1. GTDB lineage: Bacteria > Acidobacteriota > Vicinamibacteria > Vicinamibacterales > UBA2999 > CANKJK01. The sequence goes on from JBFXBH010000160.1 coordinate 5,264, forward strand.
GATCACCCGCTTGATGAAGTCGCGCTCGGGCTCCTCGGGGTACTTGAACACCACGATGTCGCCCCGCTGCACGTCGCGGACCGGCAGCAGCGCGCGCTCGAGGGACGATGCCGCCGGCCCGAACAGGAACTTGTTCACGAGCAGGTGGTCGCCGATGAGCAGGTTCTGCTCCATCGACCCGGTCGGAATCTTGAACGCCTGGAACGCGAACGTCCGGACGAACAGCGCCAGGATGACGGCGATGACGACGCTCTCGAAGTACTCCCGGGCCGTCGACTTCCGGTACGGCGCCGGCTCCACGCCGGCCGCGGCCTTCGCGCTCATTCGCTCCCCATCTTCAGGACGGCCAGGAAGGCGTCCTGCGGAATCTCCACGCGGCCGACCCGCTTCATCCGCCGCTTGCCCTCTTTCTGCTTCTCGAGCAGCTTGCGCTTGCGGCTGATGTCGCCGCCGTAGCACTTGGCCAGCACGTTCTTCCGCAAGGCCTTGACGGACTCGCGGGCGATGATCCGCGTGCCGATCGCGGCCTGGATCGCAATCTCGAACATCTGGCGCGGGATCAGCTCCCGCATCTTGGCGACCAGCGCCTTGCCCCGCTCGTAGGCGGCGTCGCGGTGCACGATCATCGACAGCGCGTCGACCGGGTCCCCGTTGACGAGCACGTCCATCTTGACGAGCGGCGACTCCCAGAAGCCGATCACATGGTAGTCAAGCGACGCGTAGCCGCGCGAGATCGTCTTCAGCCGGTCGTAGAAGTCGAGCACGACCTCGTTGAACGGGATCTCGTAGTTGATGAGCACGCGGTCCGACTTCATGTACTCGAGCTTCTTCTGCACGCCGCGCTTGTCCTGGCAGAGCTGCAGGATCGCGCCGACGAACTCGGAGGGCGTCAGGATCGTCGCCGAGATGACGGGCTCCTCCAGCTTCGCGATCCGGCCGGCGTCGGGCAGCTTGGCCGGACTGTCGATCTCCTG
>JBFXBH010000161.1:0-6222 GCA_050183355.1 Vicinamibacterales bacterium
CCCGAGTAGGTCAGCGCGCGGCTGTCGTAGGTGCCGAACGTGCCGTCGCCGGTGCGGTAGCCGCCGTAGGTCGTGACGCCGAGCGGCGCCAGCGGCTGCTGCAGCAACGCGGTGAAGCGGTCGTTGTCGTAGAGCCCCCGGCTGGACTTCGCCGACGACGACAGCGACAGGTCGAAGCCGCCCTGGGCCTCCGTCAGTTCCCCGGTGGCAAGGGTGACGTCCTGGCGCGCGCGTTCGAGCAGCGGCAGCGACCGCTCGACCGACGTCAGCACGTCGGACGGCGTCAGCGGCGTGTCCGCGCCGGCTGATGCCGTGACGCCGGCCGTCAGCACGGCTGCGAGGACGCTGCCCGCCATCAGCGTGCGGCGGCGCCCCGGTGCGGGGGCCAGGCGTGTCACTTGCCGCCGTCCTTTCCGCCGCCGTCGATCGCCGTGACCTCGGCCGACAGCGGTTCGTTCGGCGCGATGACCGGCGGGAAGCCGTTGAACTGCCGCCACAGCTCGAACCACACGGGCACCACGTTGAGCATCACCCAGCCGTTCGCACGGACGCCCTGCCGCAGGAACCGTGCCGACGGCCACCGCTCCTGCGACTCGTCCCGTTCGACGAGCACGCGGAACACGCCCTTGCCGTTGTCGGTGGCATCCACCAGCGCCACGCGTCCGCCGAACGTGCCGACGGCGATCGACGGCCAGCCCGAGAACTGGAGCGCCGGCCAGCCCTCGAACTGCAGGCGCACGCGCTGGCCTGGCAGGACCATCGGCATGTCGTTGCCGTCGACCCACAGTTCGACGACGTCCCGCGTGGAGCGCGGCACGATGATCGCGAGGGGTTCGCCGGCTTTCAGCAGTTCGCCGCTCCGGCGCGCGAGCACGCGCAGCACCGTGCCGTCGGTCGGCGCGGTGACCTGGAGTGTCTGCTGCCGCGCGATCCGGACGTCCACCTTGGCGAGCTCTGCGCGGGCCTTCGCCACGTCGCTTCGCGCCGAGGCCAGTGAGGCGCGCGCCTCGTCCACGCGGGCCGTGGCGTCCGCCCGCGTGCGGTGCAGCTCGGCCGTCAGCGAGGCGGCTTCCGCCCGGGCCGCGTTGAGCGTGGCGACGGCGCGGTCCACGTCGGCCGTCTTCGTCGCGGCCTCGAGCACGGCCAGCTCGACGTTCCGCGTCGAGGTCAGGCCCTTGGCCGCCAGGCCCTGCTGCCGCTCGAGGTTCAGGTCGGCCGTCACCTTCGCGGCCCGCGCGGCGGTCAGGGCCTGCTCGGCGGCGGTGACGCGGTCCTTCGCCATCTGCTCGCGCAGGCCGGCGGCGTCGACGCTGCTCCGGAGTGTGTCATCGAGCCCGCCGATGCGATCGGCCAGCGACCCGGCCCGCGAGTCCCCTTCGGCGATCGTTCGCAGGATCTGGTCGCGCTCCTGCCGCAGCCGTTCCAGGATCTCCGGGTCGTTGTCGGCCAGGTCGACGATCGGGTCGCCCTTCCTGACGACCGCGCCCTCGACGACGTGCCACGCGACGACCCGGCCCTCGACCGTGGCCTCGACCGTCTGCTGCCGTTCCTCGGGCTTGAACGCGATGACGCGGCCGGCGCCCGGAATCGTCTGCTGCCAGGGGGTGATGATGAGCAGCACCACCAGCAGGCCGACGAGGAGGAGCAGGTTGCGGGCGAGCCGTGTGGACGACCGGGGCACCTGGACGTGGTGCAGCGTCAGGCGCTGCGCCATCCGCCATGACCGGCGCGGGTTCATCGTCCCACCTCCCCGGTCGCGCGCACGCGGCCGTCGCGCATCGTGACGACGCGCGTGCACTGCGCCAGCACGTCGGGACGCTCGCTGATGCAGATGAGCGTCCACGGCGCGGACGGCGAGAAGATGTCGGCCGCCAGCCGCGCCTGCTCCTCGATGTCGAGCTGGTCCAGCACGCCGTCGAGGATCAGCAGGCCGGGGTTGTCTACGATGGCGCGCGCCACCATGAGCCGGCACGCCTGCCGGTGCGAGAGCGGCCGGCCCTGGGGGTGGAGCTCCGTGTTGAGGCCGCCGGGCAGTGCGAGCAGGTCGTCCAGCAGGCCGACGCGGGCCAGCGCGCCGGTGACGGCGTCGTAGGTGACGTGCTCGCGGCCCAGCGTGACGTTCTCCAGAACCGTGCCGGCGAACAGTTCCACCGACCGCACCAGCGCGACCCGCTGGCGCAGCACGCGGAGCGGGATCGCCCGGCTGTCCGTGCCGCCGAGGAGGAGCGCCCCGCTGCCGGGCGTCCGGAGGCCGAACAGGATGTCGGCCAGCGTGCTCTTGCCCGAGCCGCTCGGCCCGGTGATGCCGACGCGGTCGCCCGCCGCGACGGACCAGCCCTCGACCGACACCACCGGTTCGCGCTCCTCCGGCATCGTGTAGGCGAGCCCGCGGACCTCGACGGAGAGGGGACCCGTGGGCGCGGGCTCGGCGTGGCCGCCGGCGCGCTCGAGCGGCAGGTCCACCAGGCCGCCGAGCTTGTCGATCGCGGCGCACAGGTCGTAGAAGACTTCGAGCTGCTTGCCGAACTTGGTGAACGCGCTCATCATGCCGGCCACGATGATCTCGGCCGCGACGAGCTGGCCGAGCGTGAGCTGCCGCTCGATGACGAGCCAGCCGCCAATGCCGAGCAGTGACGCGCTGGCCAGCGCCTGCAAGGCGAACGACCCGATGATCTGGCGCAGCAGGATGCGGAAGTGCTCGTCCCGGTAGTGCAGGTATTCCTCGAGCAGGGCGTGCGACCGCTGCACCGCGTAGCCGTGGCCGCCGTCCGACTTGAAGGTCACCAGCTTCGCGGCCAGCTGCTCCAGCCACGCTTCGAGCGCGTACTTGGCCTTCGATTCGCCGATGCTCGTGCGGATCGCGCCGCGCCCGAGCAGGAACACGATGATGGCCATCGCGCCGATCAGCAGCACGTCGTAGGCGAGCAGCCACGGGTGGTAGATGGCCAGCAGCAGCATGCTGACCCCCGTCTGCATGACGATGCTGAGGCCGTCGATCAGGAGCAGTGACGCCGACTTCTGCAGCGTCACCGTGTCGAAGAAGCGGTTCACCAGCTCGGGGCCGTGGTGCTTGTCGAAGGCCGAGGCCCGGACGTGCAGCAGGCGCCACGTCACGTCCGTCGCGACCCTCGCGAAGATGCTCCGCTGGATGATTTCAACGACCTTCGCGCGCGCGGTGTTCATGCCCATCGAGAGCGCGAGCGCCACGAAGACGAAGAACGTCAGCACGACCAGCGGCTGGAGCGCGTTGCCGAAGGCGAGCGTGTTCACCATCGACTGCACGGCCACCGGCAGCACGAGCGTGAGCAGGCCGATCAGGATCGAGTACACGACGGCGACCCAGAGCGTCCGCCGTTCGCCGACGAGCAGGGCGCGCAGCCGCCGGAGCGGTGTCAGCGGCTCTTCGCCAGGCGACCGGAGCAGGGAGAGCGGCGCGGCCGGTTCGGCCAGCAGCCACGCGGTCGGGCTCGCGGCGTCGGGCACGTCGAGCCACCGGCAGAGGCTGGCCGTGGACCAGCGGCTCGGTGCCGCGGCGCTGCCGGGTGTCGTGACGACCGCCCCGCCCACCGACTTGCGGAGGACCGCGATGGCTTCCGGGCGTCCGTCTGCGCCGCGCTTGATCGCCAGCCACGGGTAGGACGGCTCCGCGTCCGCGAGCACGTCGGCCAGCGACCGGGTGACGACCTCGGTGACCAGGCCGGCGTCGAACGCCAGCGCCTGGAGCGCCGCGGCCGGGTCGGGGATCCCGTGCCCGAGCTGGCGGACGGTGCTGTCCGTCCCGTGCGCGTGCGGGGTCACGCCGTGCGTCCGGATCAGGAAGTCGAGAATCTGCTGGTACGCCTTGATCTCGCCGCGGGTGTCAGGGGCCATGCGTGTCCGTGAAATACGCTAAGAATATCGTGTTTTATAAGTCGCGAATCGTAATACACGCTTTAGACGTCGCATGTCTGTGATAAGTTCTTCCCGTGGACGACGGTTCCCCCCGGCGCTGGACGTTCCTGACCAATCACGGCCACGTGCTGGTGTGCCTGGCCCGTTCGCCTGAGCTGCGTCTGCGGGAAGTGGCCGAACGGGTGGGTGTGACGGAGCGCGCCGTGCAGCGCATCGTGGCCGACCTCGAGGAGGCCGGCTTCCTGACCCGCCACCGGTCCGGCCGGCAGAACGAGTACGAGATCGACGTGGACCGCCCGATGCGGCACCCCGTGGAGGCCGACCGTACCGTCGGGGCCTTTCTGCGGCTGCTTGAAGACGGGGAGGCCGCGGTGCCCGCGCCGAAGCCCCGCCCGCGCCCGCGCTGACGCGGCGGTCCGGCCCCGCATCCCCGCACCCTTAGCGTTGCGCCCGCATCGCGCGCGTGCTAATGTGCAACCGTTTGGTTGTAAGTCATGCCCTCGTCGAAGCCGACGTCAGCCGGCTGTTCCAGGCGCTCGCCGATGCCACGCGCCGCGACATCCTCACGCGCGTCATGGCGGAGGAGGCCACGGTGACCGCGCTGGCGGATCGCTACGACATGTCGTTCGCGGCGGTGCAGAAGCACGTCGCGATCCTGGAACGGGCGCACCTTGTGACCAAACGCCGTGACGGCCGGACCCAGCGTGTGGCGGGGAACCCGGAGGCCATCCGTCGCGCGGCCCACCTGCTGGACCAGTTCGAACAGATCTGGCTGGTCCGCGTGAATCAGCTCGAGGGCCTGCTGGCCGCCGAGCCCTCAGGAGAGACAGATGCCCGTCACCGCGATCCACAAGGACCCCGCCAACCTGACCATGACAGTCGAAGCCGAGTTCGCCGCGCCCGTCGAGCGCGTGTGGAACGCGTACGCTGATCCCCGCCAGCTCGAGAAGTTCTGGGGGCCTCCCGGCTGGCCCGCGACCTTCGAGCGGCACGACTTCGCACCGGGTGGCAGGTCCGCGTACTACATGACGGGGCCGAACGGCGAGAAGTCGCGCGGCTACTGGGAGTTCGTGCGCGTGGACGCGCCGACTGAGTTCGAGGTGCTGGACGGATTCGCGCAGGACAACGGTGCGCCGAACCCGAACATGCCCGCGATGCGCATGCACGTGAAGCTGCTGGCGGACGGCGCCCGGACGAAGGTCGTGTTCGTCTCGACGTTCTCCTCGCTCGAGGCGATGGAGACCGTGCTCAAGATGGGCATGGAGGAAGGCCTCCGCGCCGCGCTCAATCAGGCGGACGCGCTGTTCGCCGCCTGACGCGGTCGCGCGGCGCTGCCGCGCTGCGGGTACGCGCCACGGGGGCGAGGTCCGATCGGACCCGCCCCCGTGTCTGTCTCTGTCGGTGCCGTGCGGCCTCTACCGAAGCAGCGAGAGCACCGCCTGATTGGCCTGGTTGGCCTGCGACAGCGCGGCCATGCCGGCCTGGGTCAGGATGTTGTACTTCGCCATGTTGGCGGATTCCTCGGCGATGTTCGCGTCGCGGATGCGGCTCTCGGCCGCCTTGTTGTTGACCGCCTGCGACTGCGCCAGGCCCATCGCGAACTGCAGCCGGTTCTGCAGCGCGCCGATCGTGTTCTGCACGTCGCCGAGGCTGGAGACGGCGGCCTGAATCTCGGCCAGCGCGTCCTGGGCTTCGGCCGCGTCACCGAGGCTCGTGATCGTCAGGCCCAGCGACGTCGTGTCCACGCCGCCGATCGTGTCCGACACGGCGCCGTCCGCCGGCGTGGCCTCGGCGCTGACGAACACCGAGAAGTCTTCATCCGCATCGAGCCCGCCGACGACGGCCTCGCGGTCGATCTCCTCGAGGACCGCTTCGTACTCATCCGAGAGCTTGCCGATGTCCACGCCGTTGCTCGACGAGCCGGCCTGCGTGGCGAGCGTGGCCAGACGGTCGAGCAACGTCGAGATGTTGGAGAGCGCGCCGTCCTTGATCTGCAGTTTCGACAGCCCGTCGTTCGCGTTGCGGATGCCCTGGTTCAGGATCGCGACCTTGTTGCGGTAGTCGTTGGCCACCGCGAGACCCGCGGCGTCATCCCCGGAGTAGTTGATGCGGTAGCCGCTCGAGAGGCGCCCGAGGGCGCGGGAGAGGCCGGTCTGCGTGACGGTGAGATTGGCCGTGGCGTTGGCCGAGGCGATGTTGCTGACGACAGAAAACGAAGCCATGCGCGTTCCTCCATGAAGTCGTGCGGCCGGCGTCCCTGCCGGCTGCGGGCGCGGTTCAACCGCGCCAACCGTGGAGGTAATCGGACGGACATCGGGGAGCTTTAACCAA
>JBFXBH010000162.1:0-6202 GCA_050183355.1 Vicinamibacterales bacterium
ATCCTTGCGATGTCCTGAGCGCTGGCGTGTCGTCGTCCTGGCCGTGGGTGTTGTCCTCCTCGCGGCAGGGGACGGCCGTCTCTCGGGGGCGGGGCAGACGCCGCCGGACTGGGAGTCCGCGGCCGGCCTCACCGGCGCCAAGCTCGTCCCCACCGCGCATCCGCCGCTGCCGGATGGCTCCTCCCAGTTCTGGTTCGTGCCCGACCGCCGCGCGGCCACGGGCAGCCCGCGTCCCACGGTCGACACGTTCTCCGGCTCCACGCTGGCCCGGAGCGTGGCGCTCTTCGAGGCCGGGCAGTACACGGCTGCCCTGGCGCACCTGGGCGACGCCCGGCTGAACGCCTCGGCCCTCGGCGACTACGCCCGCTATTACACGGCCTGGGCCCGCCTGAAGCTGGACCACATCGACGCGGCAAGCCTGGGCTTCGACGCGCTCGCGGCCAAGCGGCTCGACGGCTATCTGGCGCAGGCCATCGAGCTGCGCCGGGCCGACGTGGCGCTGGATCGGCGCGAGCACGCCCGTGCGGCCGCCCTCCTCGAGGCGCTCGCGCGCCGCCCGCTTCTCAACCCGGAGACGGTGCTGCTCAAGCTGGCCGCGGCGCAGGAACGCGCGGGGGACGTCAGCGCCGCCATTGACACCTATCGCCGCGTCTGGTCGGAGCACGCGCTGCTGCCGGAGGGCGACGCCGCCGGGCAGGAACTGGAGCGCCTCGGCGCTACGCGCGCCCGCACGGCGGACGCGGTCCGCCTGGAACTGGACCGCGCGGAGCGGCTGTTCGGCGCGAAGCGCTGGGCGCCGGCGCGGGAGGCATTCAAGGACGTGCTGCCGGCCGCTGGCGCGGACGCGCCGCGCGTGCAGCTCCGCATCGCGGAGTGCGACTACTACCTGAAGCGCTACGCGGCGGCGCGCAACGGGGCCGAGGTGTTCGCGCTGCGCGGGCCGAACGCGGCCGAGGCCCGGTTCGTCGTCGCGGCGGCGGCGTATGGCCTCAAGGAGCAGGCGCGCTTCGAACGTCTCGTGCGCGACATGCTCACGGACCTGCCGACCGACGTGTGGTCCGAAGAGGCGCTGAATCTGCTGGCGACCTCGTATCTGACGGACGACCAGGACGCCCTCGCCGAGGAGGCGTTCCAGCAGATGGTCGCGCGCTTCCCGGGCGGGCGGTACGCGGAGCGGGCCTACTGGAAGGCCGGCTGGTATGCGTACCGCGCGGGACGCGACGACGCGGCGATCCGGTATTTCGAGGCCGGTGCGGCGCGCATGCCGCGTGCGGACATGCGGCCGGCGTGGCTCTACTGGTCGGCGCGCGCGCACGAGCGGCAGGGGCGCACGGCCGAGGCGGCGGCCCGGGATCAGCTCGTGCTCGCGGACTATCAGAACTCCTACTACGGCCGGCTGGCCGGGAAGCGGCTCGGCGCGGGGGCCGTGCCCGCCGCGCGCGTGCCGGTGGTCGCGGTGCCGCCGGCGACGGGCGTGCCCACGGAGACGACGATCCGCGAGCTGGTGGCCGCCGAGCTCTTCGACGACGCCGAGCGCGAGATCCGCTACGCGCAACGGGTGTGGGGCGACGGCGCGGCCCTGCAGGCCACGCTGGCGTGGGTCAACCATCGCCAGGGGCTGAACCTCGTGTCGTGGGACCGGTTCAACCGGCTACGGGGCGCGATCAATCAGATGAAGCGCGCCTACCCGCAGTACATCGCGGCGGGCGGCGAGCAGTTGCCGGCCGAGGCGCTGGGCGTGCTGTTCCCGCTCGACTACTGGAATCTGATCCGGCAGTACGCCACCGAACACAGTCTCGACCCGTACATGATGGCGGCGCTCATCCAGCAGGAGTCGACGTTCACGGCCGACGTGAAGTCCGCGGCGAATGCCTACGGGCTGATGCAGCTCATTCCGGCGGCCGGCCGGCAGTATGCGAAGAAGGTGGGGCTGGGCCGGTTCTCGATCCGCCTGCTGACCCAGCCCGAATCCAACATCCGGATGGGCATGGCGTACTTCAAGGACCTGTCGGACCGCTTCGGCGGCGCCCACTTCGCCATTGCGAGCTACAACGCCGGGCCGCACCGCGTGTCGCGTTGGAGAACCGAGAAGCCGGACCTGCCGGACGACGAGTTCATCGACGACATCCCGTTCCCGGAGACCCAGAACTACGTGAAGAAGGTGCTCGGGATGGCGGAGGACTACCGCCGCATCTACGGCGGCGGCCTCGTGACGCCGCAGGCGCTTCCGCCGATCGCCTCCGCGCCGGAGGGCAAGGCGTCAGGCGCCGCATCCCGCGCGAAGTCGGTCAAGCCCGCCAAGGCGAAGAAGCCCGTCGCCAGGCGCCCCGCGGCGAAGGCGAAGTCGAAGGCTCGGAAGTAGCCGCGTGGATCGCCTGCTCGAGCTGACGCAGCGTGCGGAAGCCACGCACTTCTGGTTCCGCGGCTTCCGGCAGTACATGCAGGACCTGGTCGGCCGGGCCGTGGCCGGGCGGCCCGAGGCGCGGATCCTCGATTGTGGCTGCGGCACCGGCTACAACCTGCGGTGGCTCACGCGCTACGGCCGCGCCGTCGGGATGGATCTCACCCATTCAGGTCTCGTCATGGCGCGGCAGACCGGCGTGCGCGTGGCGCGTGGCGACGCGCAGGTGGTCCCCTTTCGCAGCGAGTCCTTCGACGTGGTCACGTCGTTTGACGTGCTGGCGTGCCTGCCCGACGACCGCGTCGCCTTCGCGGAGATGGCCCGGGTGCTGAAGCCCGGTGGCTATCTGGTGGCGAACATGGCGGCGCTCGACGTGCTCTACGGCGACCACTCGGCCTTCTCGGACGAGGTGCGGCGCTACACGCCGGGCCGCCTGCGCGCGCGGCTCGCCGAGGCCGGGCTGGAACCCGTCACGATCCGGTTCGGCTTTGCCGCGCTCTTTCCGATCCTGCTGACGGTGCGATTGCTGCAGAAGGCGTCACGCGGGAAAGCCACGCCGGGCGAGACGGAGATCACCATGCCGCCGCCGCTGGTGAACGCCGCGCTGTCCCTCGTGGTGCTCGCCGAAGCCTGGGTGAGCCGCGTCGTGCCGATGCCGTTCGGCAGTTCGCTGCGCGTCCTCGCGCGCAAGCCCGGGTAGCCGCTCCCTCATCGCTGCGTCACGTTGTCGCAGCAGGGCCCGAAGGGCCCGCATCAGCTTGACGCGGCACGCGGCGGCTGCTGTGCTTGAGGAGGGAGGTGCGCGCGCCTCCGGTGACTCATGCATAGGCTGCCTGCTCGACTCATCCTCCTTGCGACGTTCGCGTGTGCCCTGGGATCGCACCCTGCGGCCGCGCAGCCGTCCGCCGACGTGGACGCGCGTACCAAGGCCATCACGCATGACGTCATGAGTCCGTTCTGTCCGGGGCTGTTGTTGGCCGACTGTCCGTCAGAGAAGGCATTCGAGTTGCGCGAGGAGATCGGCGCGCGTGTGGCCCGGGGCGAGACGCGCGAATCCATCGAGGATGATCTGGCGGCTCGATTCGGTGAGCACATCCGGACCGAGCCGGGCTTCTCCGGCATCGGCCTCCTGGCGTGGCTGGGCCCGCCGATCGCTGCCCTGATCGGGTTGCTCGTCATCGTGCGGCAGGCGCGCCTGGCGACCGCCGGGGGGCTCGCCGCGCAGACCGCCGCCGGGCCTGCCGCGCCGATCGATGACCGCACGGAGCACCGTCTGCAGGACGAGCTGGATGAGCTGGACTGACGTCCGGCCCGCGATGACCGCGTGTCTGCTCGGGGCTGCGCTCGCGGCCTCGGCATGTCAGCGCGAAGAGGTGTCGGCCGAAGCCGGCCGGTCCCTGTATCGTCAGAACGGCTGTGGCAGCTGCCACGGCGCGTCGGGCCGTGGCGACGGCCCGATCAGCCAGACGCTGGACCCGCGGCCCACCGACCTCACGCAGCCGGCCACCTTCAAACGCGGGAACGGCGAAGTCGCCATCGCGGACACCCTGGCGTCAGGGATCCCGGCACCGGGATCGATGCCGGGCATCGACGACACCATCGCGCACCATCACAGCCAGGGCATGCCGCCGTATCCCCATCTCTCGATGGGCGAGCGGCGGTCGCTGGCGCGTTACATCAACTCACTCGAGCACGGGAGCACACGATGACCAACGGCACACGGCGGACGCGGATGATGAGGATGGTGGCGATGGTCTCGATGCTGGCCGCGGTGCCAGGCTTCGCCGTGGCCCAGCGCACGGACCTGGCGGTCAGCGGTGCCTGGCTGCGCCCCTCCGGCGCCCGCCCGATGACCGGCGCCTTCCTCGTCATCGAGAACGCGGGCGCGACCGAGCGTGTCCTCGTGAGCGGAAGCACGCCCGCGGCGGGCAAGGTCGAGCTGCACGAGATGAAGAACGAGGGCGGCATGATGCGCATGTCGCCCGTGCCGCAGATCGTCGTGCCGGCGAAGGGGAAAGTGGAGTTGAAGCCCGGTGGCCTGCACATCATGCTGTTCGAGCTGAAGCAGAAGCTGGCCGTCGGGGACTCGATCCCGCTCACGCTCACCTTCAAGGACGGCACGACGGTGAAGACCGATGCCGTCGTGCGCATGGAGCCGGGCATGGGCGGTGGCCGGATGCGTGGCCGGAGCGGCGGCGCCGGTCAGCGGCCGGCGGGACAGTAGCGTGCGCCGCGCTCGCGCGAGAAGGCCGGGCGCGCTGCTGGCCCTGGCGCTCGTGGGAGCCCTGGCCGGCTGCCGTCAGGAGGCGTTGCCCGTCCATGGCATCGGTGGGGACTTCAGGCTCACGGGCCACGACGGCCGCCCGTTTGACTCCGCGTCGCTGCGCGGCGATGTCGTGCTGGTGTTCTTCGGCTACAGTTCGTGCCCCGATGCCTGTCCGACCACGCTCTCGAAGCTGGCTCGTGCCACCGCACGCCTGGAGCCCGGGGATCGGGCCCACGTGAAGACGCTCTATGTCTCGGTGGACCCTGACCGGGACACGCCTGCCGTGCTCAAGACCGACCTCGAGAACTTCGACCTCGACGCGCTGGGCCTGACGGGGACGAAGGCGGAGATCGACCGTGTCGTTCAGCTGTTCGGCGCGAGCTACACGGTGGTGCCACTGCCGGATTCCGCGGCGAAGTACTCGATCATGCACACGACGCTCGTGTACGCGCTCGATGGGCAGGGACGCGTGCGCACGTGGTTTCCCTACGAAGCGACAGTCGATGAGATCGAGGCCGGCCTCCGCCGGATGCTCGCGGACCGCGGATAGCGGATCCTAGAAGCGCAGGGCCGCCCCGATGTAGGGGCCCTTCATCTTCAGCGTGCCGCGGTCGGTATCCACGAGGTAGCGCGCGTCGATGGACCGGTAGCCGGCCTGCACGCCGAGCGCGCGGCCCAGGTGGCCGGTGATGCGCACGTCGTAGTCGATGAAGCGGCCTTCGAGGTCCACGCGGTCCGGCAACTGGAACCCGGTCACCTCGAAGTGGACCGAGAGCGTGCGCGGCAGCAGGTAGCCGCCGCCAGCCACGCCGACGGCCGGAATCGGCGCGTTGGTCCTCAGCGAAGTCCTGCCGACGCCCTCGGCGGTCACGTTCGCGCGGATCTGGTTGTACTTCACCTCGGCGATGAGCCCCAGGTAACCCGAGGGTGTCGAGATCGGATCCCACTCATACCCGGCACGCGAGAGCACCCAGTCGAGGTTGAGCGTGGCGGGCACGTTGACGCTGTACGTGCTTCCGGCCCACGTGAACGTCTGGTTCAGCGTGGCGTCCTTGTCGAACGTCATCGGCACGTACTGGAAGCGGAGCTTGTGGTGCATGCCCGGCTTGACCGTGAGGCTGAACTGCCTGACGTTCGGCTTCTCGAGGCCGAAGGCGCCGACGAGGTCCACGTCGTCGCCGGCGCCGGCGCGCAGCGTGAGCTCCGGCTGCGGCTTCCACGTGTTGTAGGCGAACTCGACGCGGTAGTCGCGCACCGGCGGCGCGACGCGCGGAAACTGGGCGCTGGCGGGCACGGCCGCGGCCAGCGCCGCCAGCAGCAGGGAGGCGACGAGCGGGAAACGGGTCGACATGCTTCCAGTATCGGATGACATTCGGGGAACCGATAGACGGCCCGGGTCAGGGGACGGCCGTACGGAGAAACAGGCCGGACTCCCTGGGGATTCCGGCCTGTGCCGTGAACGCGCGAACGGCGGAGGTGCCTACGACGCCGTCCGCAGCACGGGCGCGGGGCCCTGCGAGAAGGTCCGCATCCAC
>JBFXBH010000163.1:0-6179 GCA_050183355.1 Vicinamibacterales bacterium
CCGGGCAGTGGCTCCAGGGTGGCGACGTGTCGGCGCTGCTGCACGGCTCGGCGGCGCTGATCGTGTTCGGCGGCAGCCTCGGGGCGGTGCTCGTCGCGCACTCGCCGCGACAGACGGTGCGCGCCCTGTCGAGCGCGCTCGGCACGTTTCGCCGTGAACGCCGCGAGATGCCCGCGCTCGGGGCCCGGATGACCGCGCTCGCGATGCGCGCCCACCGGCGCGGGGTGCAGGCCCTCGAACACGAGCTGGCCGACGAGCCGGACCCGTTCCTGCGCAGCGGCCTCTCGCTCGTCATCGACGGCGCGGCCGGGCAGGAACTCAGCCAGGTCCTCGCGGTGGAACGCCATGCCGCGGATGCCGACGACGACGCGTGCGCGCGCGTCTGGGAGTCCGCCGCCGGCTACGCGCCGACGCTCGGCATCCTCGGCGCTGTGCTGGGGCTGATCCAGGTCCTGCAGCACCTGCGGTCGCCCGAGGCGCTCGGCACGGGCATCGCGACGGCCTTCGTGTCGACGGTCTACGGCGTGGCGTCGGCGAATCTGCTGTTTCTGCCGCTGGCGGGCCGCGTGCGCGAGCGCGCGGCCGAGTGCGGCCGCCAGCGCGAGCTGGTGGCCGAGGGGCTGCTCGCCATCAGCGACGGCGCGAGTCCGCGGCTCGTCGCGGACCGGATCCGCCCGCTCGCGCCGGGCACGCCGCCTGTCGAGGAGATCGCCGCGCGGCTGCACGCCGCCGTGCCGGCGCGGCTGGCCTGACCGTGCGGACGGGACCCACCAGACCGGTCGCGGCGGACCGCTGGGTCGTGCCGTACGCCGACCTGGTCACGCTGCTCCTCGCGTTCTTCATCACCCTCTACGCCGTGTCGCGCGTGGACCTCGAGCGCTTCACGCCCGCGTCCACGGCGCTGCAGGCTGCCTTCGACGGCGGCACGCCCGCGGCGCCGCCGGCCGGCGGCCCCCCGGCGCTGGTCGCACCGCCCCGCGTCGTCGGCGGCACCCCGCTCGACGCGATCGAGGCCGGCCTGCAGCAGGCCATCGCCCAGGCCGGTCTCGAGGGCCGCGTCGGGCTCACGCGCGACGAACGCGGCGTGGTGCTCTCACTGCCGGAGTCGGCGGCGTTCGACTCCGGCCGGGCCGACCTGACACCGGGGACGACGGCGCTGCTGACCGACGTCGGCCGGGAGCTCCAGCCGCTGGCCAACGACGTCCGCGTCGAAGGGCATACGGACGACCGCCCCGTGTCGAGTGTGTTCCGGTCGAACTGGGAGCTGTCGACGGCCCGGGCCAGCGCGGTGGTCGCCCTGTTCATCGAGCGTGCGGGCGTCGACGCCAGGCGGCTGTCGGCCGCCGGCTACGGGGAGTTCCACCCCAGAGTGCCCAATACCTCCGCCGACGCGCGCGCGCAGAACCGCCGCGTCGACATCGTGATCCTGTCCTCCAGAGCCCGTGAGGTTACCCGTGATCGAGATTGATCCGCGCGCGCTGGCGCAGTTGCTGGGCCGGCCGGTCCGCCCGATCCTGACCGACGCCGTCCGCGAGGCGCTGCGTGACCGCGTGGTGCTCATCACGGGCGCCGGCGGGTCGATCGGCAGCGAACTGGCGCGGCAGGTGGCCGCCTGCGGGCCCCGGGCGCTCACGTTGCTGGAGCAGTCGGAGTACTCGCTCTTCCGGATCGAGGGCGACCTCCGTGCCCGGCATCCGGACCTCGCCGTCCATGCGGTGCTCGGCGACGTGACGCTCACCGCCGATGTGCGGGCCGCCTTCGCGTGCGACCGGCCGGCCGTCGTGCTGCACGCGGCGGCCTACAAGCACGTCACGATGGCGGAACGGGCGATCGTCGCCTCCGCCCGGGTCAACGTGCTCGGCACGGTAACCGTCCGCGACGCCGCCCGCCACGCGGGGGCGCATCTGGTGCTCGTCTCCACGGACAAGGCGGCCCAGCCGGCCAGCGTGATGGGGGCGACGAAGCGGTTTGCTGAGATGCTCGTGCTGGCCGATGGCGCCGGCGCGTCGGTGGTCCGCTTCGGCAACGTGCTCGGCAGCAGTGGCAGCGTGCTCGAGCTGATGATGAACGCCGCGCGGCGCGGCGAGCCGATCCCGGTGACCGACCCGGGCGCGACGCGGTACTTCATGACGGCCTCCGAGGCCGTGTCGCTCGTGCTGACGGCCGGCTGTGCCCGCGGCGCCGGCGACGTGTTCTGGGTCGACATGGGCGAGCCGATGCGCATCGGAGACCTGGCGGCCCGCGTGGAGCAGTGGGCGCTGGGCCAGGGGTTTCCAGCGGCCGGTGTCCGGCTGATCGGCCTGCGGGCCGGCGAGAAACTGGACGAGCAGCTCACGACGCACGGGCTGTCGATGACGCGGAC
The DNA here is from genome assembly GCA_050183355.1 of Vicinamibacterales bacterium. Classification (GTDB taxonomy): domain Bacteria; phylum Acidobacteriota; class Vicinamibacteria; order Vicinamibacterales; family UBA2999; genus CANKJK01. The sequence continues at coordinate 2,363 of JBFXBH010000163.1, forward strand.
CGGGCATCCGCACGTCTGGACCGCACGCCAGCCCACGCTCGACCGTGTCTCGCTCGGCGCCGCACTGAACGCCCTCAGGTCCGCCGTGGCCGCGGGCGATGCCTCGCGCGTGCTCGAGGCGCTCGTGGACGGTGTCCCGGACTTCATCCCTGCAGCCGACACCTGCGCCCGGATGTGGCCGACCGAGACCGCCGACCCGGCGGCCGGCGTGCCGACCCCGAACATTGCGCTGGCGGCGTAGCGGGTAGCCGACGAGGTGCGCGGAGCGAAGGCGCGCTGCGGGATCGCCCGGGGGCCCGTCGCCGTGCGGGCGGTCCGGTTCCGCATGCCGGACAAACGCACCTCCGGCGGACCTGTCGCATCCGGGCGGGAACCCTGTCGCCGCCCGTAGCTTGATCCCCCTACGGGTCCCACCGTCGACATCCCACCCGGCGCCTGCGGTGCATTTGTCGTGCATCCATAACGGCATGCTCCACAGGCCCACCCGCACGGCGACGGGCCCCCGGGCGCTCCCGCGGAGCACTGTCGGACCGTGGGGGTGTCGGCGGACCGGACGCCGCCCGGTGATTCGTCGGCCCGTCGCCGCTGCGCTCGCGGAACTCGGCTGAATCTGAGCCGTCTCGGCCTGAGCGACGCGGCACCGGTCTTGCTCCGTTGCGGCGCGAGATGCCAGCAGCGGGCGGCGGAACGACCGTGGACCATGCTTCGGAGCGGGTGCTGATCCGTGCGCCGTTTCAGTTCCGGCGCGAGCGGTGCGACGTCCCCGCGGGGACCGAGGCCGACTATCTCGTCCGGGTCGACGTGTGCGGCCTGTGCCGCAGCGACCTGCACGCAGCAGCCAGCTGGGCCGGGGATTGGCAGGAGGTTGGTCACGAGTTCGGCGGCACGGTGATCGCGGTCCGGCGGCCCGGCGCCCGGTTCGCACCGGGCGACCGCGTCGCGGTGCGGAACGCGAGCCCGTGCGGGGAGTGTGGCTCGTGCCGGGCCGGCGTCCCACGGCGGTGTACGCGGCTCGTCGTGAACATGCAGGGCTACCGGGACATCGCGCTGTGCGACGAGCGCTCGCTCGAAGACGCGTCCGGCCTCGACGACGACGCGCTGGCGCTCGTGGAGCCCACCAACGTCGCGCTCGACCTGCTGCACGCGGCCGACATCGACCCCGCGCACGCGGTGGCCGTGCTCGGGTCCGGCACGCTCGCGCTGCTGACCGCGTACGTCGCCCGGCACGCCTGGGGCGCCACGAACGCCGTCGTCATCGGCCGGCAGCCCGAATCGCCGCTCGCTGGCGCGCTGGGCCTTCCGTACCAGCCGGCCGGCGCGAACGCGGCCGGTCAGCCGCGCCTGCGCCACGCCGACCGCGTGCTCGTGACCACGCCGCCGGCGACGCTCGACCAGGCGCTTGCCCTGTGCCGGCCCGGCGGATGGGTGGTGACCGTGGGCCTGGACGACACCGAACGCTGCACGGTGCCGGTCGACATCAGCCGCCTCATCTTCGGACAGATCACGCTGAAGGGCGTCTGTGCCGCGCCGAACGCGCACTTTCCGCAGGCCATCGCGCTGCTGCGCGAGCACGGCCCGGCGTTGCGGGCACTGATCGGCCGCCGCGTGCCGCGAGGCGACATCGAGACCGCGTTGGCCGCATGGCAGACGCGCCCGCACTACGACGGGAAGACGATCCTGCTCGGAGGCGCCCGGTGCGCCTGAGACGCCAGGTCGACCCGCGCGCGGGCGTTCCCGTGCTCCCGGAGGCAGGCGTCGAGCGGATCCTGATCCTGCGGACCGCGCAGCTGCGCGAGGTGCAGTGGGCGCGGGACGAACTGGCGCGCCGGTATCCCAAGGCCACGTTCGGCATTCTGGGCACACGGCTTGCGGCACTGGGGGCCTTCGAAGACTGCGCGCGCTTCGAAGTCGCGGAGGGCTGGCTGACACCGGCGAGCGTCCGTCCGCTGCTGACCGCCGTGGCCGCGTTCGCCCCCGACATGGTCGTGCTCTGCATGAACAACGACTGGCGCGTGGGCTACGACCGCTCCAGCCGGGTGGTGAAGGGGATTCACGCGCCGCACAAGGTGGTCGCCGGCTACAACCGGCGCTGGTCCCACTGGCGGCACGAGGATTTCGCCGAGGATGGCCGCGTCACGCGGTGGCTCGTTGAGGCCGCGGGCCTGTTGATCCTGGCGCCGATGATGGCGGCCTATCTCCTCCTCAAACCCGCCGGTCCGGTGTATGCCGGGACGCCCGCCCGGGGACCACGGGCCGGAGGCGGCGCATGAAGGTGCTCCACGTCTGCTCCTTCTACCGCCCGTTCGGTGGGGCCGAGAAGCTGCTCTTCAGCGTCCTCGATCTGCTGGAGAGCCGGGGCGTCGAGAACGTCGTCCTCGCGCCGGCCTCGCAGGCCGAGGGAGCGACCGGCAGGCGCACGGAGCACTTCGTCGACTTCCTCGAGTATCCGTTTTCGCGCAGCCCTCTGCTGTCCACGCTTCGCGACAACAGCCGGCTGATGACCGCCATCCGCGACGTGATCGCCGCCGAACAGCCGGACGTGATTCATCTGCACAACCAGCAGAATCCGTTCGTCTACAAGGCGTGCGCCGACACCGGGATTCCGATGGTCCGCAACGTCCACGACCCGCGGATGTACTGCCCGACGAACTGGCGGCTGCTGCCGGATGAGCGCCTGTGCCCGTATCCCATGGGGCGCGCCTGCCTGACCGAGGGCTGCGTGAAGCCCACCGTCGCGGATGTCAAGCACGTCGCGGCCCTGGCCTGGGGCCGGCAGCTCTCGTTCACCAACACGACGCTCATCATCGAGAGCGAGGAGTCGTACGCGCTGGCGAAGCAGAACGGCTATCGCGACGACCAGATGGCGCTCCTGCCGAACTGCACGCATGTGCCGTCGATCGAGGCCGCCGAGGCCGAGCGGGCCGCCGCGTATGCGCCCGGGCGGAACCAGTTGCTCTTCGTGGGCCGCGCCAGCCGCGAGAAGGGTCTGCCGTTCCTGCTGCACGCGCTGACGCGCGTCCGGCACGACTTCACGCTGAACCTGCTGACGGCGGGCGACTACTACCAGCAGGAGATTGCGCCGCTCATCACGCGCCTCGGCCTGGAGTCGCGCGTCCACGTGCGGCTCAACACGAGCTACGCGGACACGGCGAAGTACTACGCCGCGGCCGACGCGGTGATCGTCCCCTCCGTCTGGTTCGAGACGTTCTGCCTGGTCGGCATCGAAGCCTACACGCACATGGCGCCGGTGATCGCCACGCGCGTCGGGGGCATCAAGGACTGGTGCGTGGACGGCGAGACGGGCTTCCTCGTGGACGTGTTCGACGAGGTGGCGCTGGCGGATCGGATCGATCGCGTCCTCGGTGACCCGGCACTCGGGCAGCGAATGGGCCGCAACGGATTTCTGAGGGCTCAGGCCCTGTACAGCGAGCAGGTCTACTTCGAGCGCCTCCACGGGCTCTATCAGAAGGTGGTTACGGATGGCACGCGTCACGTTGATCGACTCTCTCGGCTGGCAGGACGGACTCTTCAACCTCGGCCTGGCCTACCTGGCTTCCAGCCTCAAGACGGCCGGCCATCAGGTGCAGGTGCTCGACCTGAACAACCGGTTCAGGTCGCCTGACGAGGTCGCCGCCGTCATCGGCGAGCAGGAGGCCGAGTACGTCGGCCTGTCGGTCAAGTCGGCGACGTTCGCCACGGCGGTCGAGCTGTTCAAGACGCTGCGCGCACGCTACCCGCACATCACGTTCGTCTTCGGCGGGCCGCACATCACGCTGTCGTCGCCGGTCATCCTCGACGAGGTGCCCGGGGCGTATCT